>PNMH01000044.1 GCA_013823505.1 Polaromonas sp.
CACCTGTCCGTTTTTGCCCAGCAGCAAGACCTTCATGCAGACACCGGCGCCTCGTACTGCGCCTGCACCCACTGCCGGTACGAACCGCTTTGCACGTTCGCCACCCATTCGGGGTGGTCCAGGTACCACTGCACGGTCTTGCGGATACCGGTCTCGAAGGTTTCGGCGGGCTTCCAGCCGAGTTCGTGTTCGATCTTTCGTGCGTCGATCGCGTAGCGGCGGTCGTGGCCGGGGCGGTCTTTGACGTAGCTGATCTGGCTGGCGTAGGAATGGCCGTCGCTGCGGGGGCGCAATTCGTCGAGAAGGGCGCAGACGGTGCGCACGATTTCGAGGTTGGGTTTCTCGTTCCAACCGCCAACGTTGTAGGTCTCGCCCAGGCGCCCGCCTTCGAGCACGCGGCGGATCGCGCTGCAGTGGTCTTTCACAAAGAGCCAGTCGCGCACCTGCATGCCGTCGCCGTACACCGGCAGGGGTTTGCCCGCGAGCGCGTTGACGATCATCAGCGGGATCAGCTTCTCGGGAAAATGGAACGGCCCGTAGTTGTTGCTGCAGTTGGTGGTGAGCACCGGCAGACCGTGGGTGTGGTGCCAGGCGCGCACCAGGTGGTCGCTGGCGGCCTTGCTGGCCGAGTAGGGGCTGTTGGGCTCGAAGCCGTGGGTCTCGGTGAAGGCCGGCGCGTCGGGCGCCAGGCTGCCGTAGACCTCGTCGGTGCTCACATGCAGGAAGCGGAACGCAGACTTCTCGTCGGCGGCAAGACCGGACCAATGCGCGCGCACTGCTTCAAGCAGCCGGAAGGTGCCCACGATGTTGGTCTGGATGAAATCCTCTGCGCCATGGATGGAGCGGTCCACATGGCTCTCGGCCGCGAAGTTGATCACCGCACGGGGCCGGTGCTCGGCCAGCAGGCGGGCCACCAGCGCGCCGTCACCGATGTCGCCCTGCACGAACACATGGCGTGCGTCGTCCTGCAGGCTGGCCAGGTTCTCCAGGTTGCCGGCGTAGGTGAGCTTGTCGAGGTTGATGACCGGCTCGGCCGACTGGGCGAGCCAGTCGAGCACGAAGTTACCGCCAATGAAGCCGGCGCCGCCAGTGACGAGGATCATGAAACTTCCCTAAAGGTGGCGTTCTTGGGGCGGCCCAAGGGGCCGCCATGTACCACGCATTATCTTGTCCAAACCGCCGTTTCCGGCGGATTCACACCACGGATCAGTGACCGTGTGAAACCGTTTCGCCGGCCTTGAGGCGGTACACGGTGCCGCAATACGGGCACTTGGCTTCGCCGCTGTGACCCACATCCAGGTAGACCTTGGGATGGCTGTTCCACAGCTTCATGTCGGCCAGCTTGTTCGGGCAGAACACCCCGCCCTGGGCGTTGAGGTCGCTGGCCTTGAGTTCGATGGCTTGCGTGGTCATGGCATCAGACTTTCGAAAGCCAGTGGGCGTACTTGGGATTGCGGCCGTTGACGATGTCGAAGAACGCCGTCTGGATCTTCTCGGTGATCGGGCCGCGGCTGCCCACGTAGTCGCCCTTGCCCATCTCGATGCGGTCGAGTTCGCGGATGGGCGTCACTTCAGCGGCGGTGCCGGTGAAGAAGGCCTCGTCGGCGATGTAGACCTCGTCGCGGGTGATGCGCTTCTGGATGATCTCGATCCCCAGGTCCTTGGCGATGTGGAACACGGTGTTGCGGGTGATGCCGTTGAGCGCGCCGGCCGAGAGGTCGGGCGTGTAGATCACACCGTTTTTCACCACGAAGATGTTCTCGCCAGCGCCTTCGCTCACGAAGCCGGAAGCGTCAAGCAACAGTGCCTCGTCGTAGCCTTCGTCGGTCACTTCCATGTTGGCCAGGATGCTGTTGGTGTAGTTGCTCACCGCCTTGGCCTGCGTCATGGTGATGTTGACGTGATGGCGGGTGTAGCTGCTGGTTTTCACGCGGATGCCGCGCTTGAGACCTTCTTCACCCAGGTACGCACCCCAGGCCCAGGCTGCCACCATCAGGTGGATGGTGTTGCCCTTGGGCGAAACGCCGAGCTTCTTGTCGCCGATCCAGGTCAGCGGGCGGATGTAGCAGCTCTCCAGCTTGTTCTCGCGCACCACGGCTTTTTGCGCTTCCATGGCTTCTTCCATAGTGAAGGGCAGCTTCATGCGCAGGATCTTGGCGCTGTTGAACAGGCGCTCGGTGTGCTCTTCCAGGCGAAAGATCGCCGTACCGCCGACCGCGTTGTAGGCCCGCACCCCCTCGAAAGCGCCGCAGCCGTAGTGCAGCGTGTGGGTCAGCACGTGGATCTTGGCGTCGCGCCAGTCCACCATCTGGCCGTCCATCCAGATCTTGCCGTCGCGGTCGGACATCGAGGGAACGATGGGGCTCATGGGGGTCCTTTGGGTTGTTCGTGGGAGGCGCTCACCATCGGGGCGAGTCACCAAACGGGCGATTTTACGGCGCGGGACTGACCGCGTCTGACGCTTGCGGGTCCGGCCTGGTCAGTTGCCAGCGCACCAGCTTGCCGTGCTGGAACTCGGCTTCCACCTGGGACTGGCCGTTGTCGGTCCAGCGGTAGAGCTCGGGGTCGGCGCCCTCGGCGGACAGCCGTTCGCCCAGTGCGCGCGTCATGGCGATCACGTGCATCAGTGTCACCCCGGGCTTGAGCTTGGCGTTGAGCATCACCGCGCTGTCCACGTGGCCGATGGGGCGGTGGGCGGCGCGCTTGAGCACCGTCATGAGGCGGGTGAAGTGCAGCAGCAGCCACATGAGCAGGCCACCGCTGACGGCGGCCACGGCTGGCCAGCCCGAAGCGCGGTGCGCCACCACCAGCAAGGCGGCGCAGCCCAGGGGAATGAGGAATTTCTTGAATTGCATGGGGCGATTGTCCTTGTGCGCGCTGGCCCGACCGCTGCGGTTTGTACGCAGGCGGCCAGCCTCAGGCCAGGCTGCGGGCGAGCTCCATGGCTTCTTCGATCCGGTCCACGCCGTGCACCGTGAGGCCTTCAAAGCTCTTGTCGTTCTTCTTGGGCAGGTTGGCCTTGGGCACCACCGCCACGCTGAATCCGAGCTTGGCGGCTTCCTTCAGGCGTTCCTGGCCCCTGGGCGCCGGGCGCACCTCGCCCGCCAGACCCACTTCTCCAAAGGCAATGAAACCCTTGGGCAGCGGTTTGCCGCGCAGGCTGCTGGTGATGGCCAGCATCACCGCCAGATCGGCCGCCGGTTCGCTGATGCGCACGCCGCCCACCGCGTTGACGAACACGTCCTGGTCCATGCAGGCCACGCCCGCGTGACGGTGCAGCACCGCCAGCAGCATGGCCAAGCGGTCGCGGTCCAGGCCCACGGAGAGACGCCGCGGCGACGGGCCGCCGCTGTCCACCAGCGCCTGGATCTCAACCAGCATGGGCCGCGTGCCTTCCAGCGTCACCATCACGCAGCTGCCGGGCACGGGCTCGCTGTGCTGGCTCAAGAAGATCGCACTCGGGTTACTCACGCCTTTGAGGCCTTTTTCCGTCATTGCAAACACGCCGATCTCGTTCACCGCGCCAAAGCGGTTCTTGATCGCGCGGATCAGGCGGAAGCTGCTGTGCGTGTCGCCTTCGAAGTACAGCACGGTGTCGACCATGTGCTCCAGCACGCGTGGGCCGGCCAACGCGCCTTCCTTCGTCACGTGGCCCACCAGCACGATGGCCGTGCCGCTGGCCTTGGCCGCGCGGGTGAGGTGGGCCGCGCACTCGCGGACCTGCGCCACCGATCCCGGCGCGGAGGTGAGCTGTTCCGAATACACGGTCTGGATCGAGTCGATCACCGCGATGCCGGGTTTCACATGGTCCAGCGTGGCCAGGATTTTTTCCAGCTGGATCTCGGCCAGCACGCTCACTTGCGAGCCGTCCAGCCCAAGCCGGCGCGAGCGCAGCGCCACCTGGGCGCCACTTTCTTCGCCAGTGACATAGAGGGTTTTCACGCCCGCGCGCTGCAGCGAATCCAGCGCCTGCAGCAGGAGGGTCGACTTCCCGATGCCCGGGTCGCCGCCGATCAGCACCACGCCGCCTTCCACGATGCCGCCGCCCAGCACGCGGTCGAGTTCGTCGTGGCCAGTGGGCGTGCGCTGCACGTCGGTGGCGTCGATGTCGGCCAGCGTGGTGACTTCGGCGGTCTTGGCCAGCGAGGCAAAGCGGTTTTTGGACGGCGCGGCGGATTCGGCCACCGATTCCACCAGCGTGTTCCAGGCGTTGCAGTGCGGGCATTTGCCCAGCCACTTGGGGCTGGAGCCGCCGCACTCGTTGCAGGTGAATTGGGTTTTGTCTTTGGCCATGGTGCAGGGCAATATAGTCGAGAGTCCATGACCAAGATCCCCGCTGCAGCCTCCCTGCTCGTGCTGCCGCCCAGCGCACAACCCCTGTCCGCCGCGGCCCGCGCCTACAACCTGCAGCTCACCCGCATCGACAAGCTCAAGAGCCAGCTCGCCGAGCTGGACGCGCTGGGCCAGCTGCACCGCCAGGAGCTGCATGGCGCCATCGACCCGCTGCGCCGCCAGCTGGCACAAGGTCAGCGTGAACTGGCGCTGGCGCTGGACGGTTTCCTGCAAGGCAAGGAACTCAGCCTGGGCCAGGCCGATGTGGCGAGAGCGCTGCTTTGTCAGATCGCACGCCAGCTGGTCGAGGGCGGCGGGCCCGGCAGCGAGGCCATGCGCGAACTGCACGACCGCCACAGCCCACGCACGCTCGCCCAGATCAAGCAGGACGCGGCCGATGCCTTGCGCGCGCGGCTGGAGTCGGTGCTGGGCGAGCCGCTGGACGACGAGGGCCAGGACCTCAGCGCCGAACAGCTGCTGCGCGCCGGCATGGCACGCCTGCGCCGCTCGCAGGAAGAAGCGCAAGACAAGAAGCGCGAAGCCGCCCAGGCCAAGCGCGAGCGCAAGAAGCCGGGCGCTGCGCTGCGCCAGACCGAGCAGATGGATGCCGACACGCTGTTGCGCCGCCTGTTCCGCCAGCTGGCCAGCGCGCTACACCCCGACCGGGAAACCGACCCGCAGGCCCGCCTGAAGAAGACCGCGCTCATGAGCGAGGCCAACGCGGCCTACGAAAAGCGCGACCTCGTCACCTTGCTGCAGATCCAGAGCCGAGCCGAACTGGCCGATCCCGAGGCCGCGCACAAACTCTCCGACGAGCGTCTGGCCTCACTCACCTTGCTGCTCAAAGCCCAGGTGGCCGAGCTGGAGCGCGAGCGCGCGGGTCGGCAAAGCGCGCTGGCCGACGAATTTGATTTGCCCGATGGCCTGTCACCCAACGCCAACACGCTGCTGCAGAACCGGATCGATCAGGCGCAGGACCTCGAAGCGGCGATCGCCGGCATCGAGCACGACCTGGCGCAGGTGAGCAATGGCGTGCGGGTCAAGCGC
Source organism: Polaromonas sp. (assembly GCA_013823505.1). The sequence continues at coordinate 5,380 of PNMH01000044.1, forward strand.
TGGCTCAACGCCCAGCGCGACGCCGTCATGCGCGAGCGCTGAAGCCTTCGATCAGCGAGCGGGTGATTTCGGCCGCGGGCAGATCGCGGCAACCGCTGGCGTTCTGCCCCGACCACAGCGGTGAAAAGTCGCCACTGCCCTTGGCCTCCCAGTGCGCACGCAGCGGCGCCATGGCCGCACCCGCCAGCGGGAAGGCAGGCGCCACAGGGTTCATGGAACCGAGTTCGCGCATCACGCGGTTGACGATGCCGCGCGCCGGACGGCCGGTGAACAGGTGGGTCAGTGCCGTGTGGTGCGCGGCCTCACTTTGCAACGCGGCGCGGTGCAGGGCGCTGGTGGTGGCCTCGGCGCTGCACAGGTAGGCCGTGCCCACCTGCACGCCCGACGCGCCCAGCGCCATGGCCGCAGTCACACCCGCCGCGTCGGCGATACCGCCGGCCGCGATCACCGGCAGGCTCACGGCCGCCACGACCTGCGGCAGCAGGGCAAAGGTGCCCACCTGCGTGGTGAGGTCGTCGGTGAGGAACATGCCGCGGTGGCCGCCAGCCTCCACCCCCTGGGCAATGATCACATCGGCACCAAAGGCTTCCAGCCAGTGCGCCTCTTCCACCGTGGTGGCCGACGCCAGCACCACACTGCCCCAGCTTTTCACGCGGTCCAGCAGGTCCAGGTCGGGCAGACCGAAGTGGAAACTCACCACCTTGGGTTTGAACCGCTCCAGCAGGTCGGCCGATGTGCTGTTGAACGGCACGCGGCCCGGGCCCGCAGGCACCGCGTCAATGTCCAGCCCGGCTTCGCGGTAGTAGGTGGCCAGCCAGGCGCGCCACGCGGCTTCGCGCGCCTCGTCGGGCAGCGGCGGCGTGTGGCAGAAGAAGTTGACGTTGTAGGGGCGCGTGGTGCCGGCGGCCAGCGCGCTCAGTTCGCGCTCCAGCGCGTCGGGCGCAAGCATGGCGCAGGGCAGCGAGCCGAGCGCGCCCGCGTTGCTGACCGCCACCGCGAGCGCGGCGTCCTGCACGCCGGCCATGGGCGCCTGGATCAGGGGGAAGTCGGTACCGATCAGCGAGGTGAGTGCGTTCATGCGCGAATTCTCCGCGAGCGCATCGGCCGGGTAAACCCTCAAAGGTGTAACACCGCATTCATTTAACATGTTAATTAAATGAGCGAGACCACCCCCTTCATCCACCGCAACCTGCCGCGCCTGCTGCTTGAAGCGCGCGAGGCTGTGATGCTGCACACCCGGCCCAGCCTGAGAGAGCACGGTCTGAGCGACCAGCAATGGCGCGTGCTGCGCGTGCTCGGTGAACACGCGCGCCTGCCCGGCGGTGTGGAAACCGGTCGCGTGGCGCGCGAGGCGTTTCTGCTTGGCCCCAGCCTCACCGGCGTGCTCACCCGCATGGAGCGCGATGGGCTGATCGTGCGCGGCCGCTGCCCGCAGGACGCTCGCCGCACGGTGGTGCGCGCCACGCCCGCCGGGCTCAAGCTGGTCAAGCGCCTGTCCGCCACCATCGAGTCGCACTACACCTGGATGGAAGAGCGGCTGGGCAAGGCGCGGCTGGCGCAGCTGTATGGCTTGCTCGATGACGTGATTGCGCTGGAGCAGCCCGTCGAGGTCACCGAAGAGGACGCCGAATGAACGCCCACTGGATGCCGGAAGGCACGGTCTACGGAGCGCTGTTGAACTTTCGGCGCGAACACGCGCTGTGGGCGCCGCGCATGAGCGAGGCCCCTTACAAGGCGCCGCCGCAAGCGCCGGTGCTCTACATCAAGACCGCCAACACCTTCACCGCCGCCGGCCACAGCGTCGCGTTGCCGGCTGGCCAACCAGTGGCGGTGGCCGCGACGCTCGGGCTGGTGATGGGTGATACCGGCGTGGCGGGCGCCGTGCTGTTCAACGACGTGGCCGTCGTGCACGAGAGCTACTACCGCCCACCGGTGAAGTTCCAGTGCGTGGACGGGTTCCTGGGTGTGGGCCCTGAGTGTGTGCCGCTGCAGCGCCTGGGCGGGCTTGAGGGTCTGGCTGGCTTGCAGCTGGAGCTGCGCATCAACGGCGTGTATCGCCAGACGACGGTGCTGGCCGAGCTGGTCCGCGACGCCGCCACGCTGCTGGCCGACGTCAACGAATTCATGACGCTGCGCTGCGGCGACGTGCTGATGTTCGGCAGCGACTGTCTGCCGGACGGCACGCGAGCGCTGGTGCATGCGGGTGACACGGTGGAGATCAGTGCCACCGGTTTCAAGCCGGCGGTGCACCGCTTCGAGCAGGAGGTGATCGCATGAAGCACGCCCGCATCGCCTGGGCCGGCGCGGTCCACGACGCCGTGGAAGTCGACGGCCAGCTGGAACTGCGCACGCCTGCGTTCAAGGGTCGCCGCGTGGCCTTCGACGAGGTGGTGTGGCTGCCCCCGCTCGCGCCCAACCCGCCCACGCGCCCGCGCACCGTCATCGCCCTCGGCCTGAACTACGCCGACCACGCGAAAGAACTCGCCTTCAAGGCGCCCGATGAGCCGCTTGCGTTTCTGAAAGGCGAAGCCAGCCTCACGGGCCACAACGGCTTCACCGTGCGCCCGGCGGGCGTGCAGCACATGCACTACGAATGCGAACTCGCGGTGGTGATCGGCCGCACCGCCAGGCGCGTGAAGAAGGCCGATGCGCTGGACTTCGTGGCCGGCTACACCGTGGCCAACGACTACGCGATCCGCGACTACCTGGAGAACTGGTACCGCCCCAACCTGCGCGTGAAGAACCGCGACACCTGCACGCCCATCGGCCCATGGTTGGTCGACGCGGCGGATGTGCCCGATCCCATGAGCCTGGCCCTGCAGACCACCGTCAACGGCAAAGTCACGCAGCAGGGCAGCACGCGCGACATGATCTTCGACGTGCCCACGCTGATCGAGTACTTCACCGCCTTCATGACGCTGCAACCCGGCGACCTGATCCTCACCGGCACGCCCGACGGCGTGGTCGACTGCCAGCCCGGCGACGTGGTCGTCACGTCCATCGAAGGCATTGGCGACTTGGTCAACACCATCACTTCATCCGAACCCGCATGACCCTCCAGCACCTCATCAACGGCCGGTCCGTGGCCAGCGCCACCACCTTCGAGACGATCAACCCCGCTTCGCAAGAGGTGCTGGCCGAAGTGAGCGCTGGCGGGGCGGACGAGATCAACTCGGCGGTGCAAGCCGCCAAAGACGCCTTCCCGAAATGGGCCGGCCTGCCCTCCACCGAGCGCGCCAAGCTCATGCGCAAACTCGGCGAGTTGATCGCCGCGCACGTGCCCGAGATTGCGCAGCTGGAGACGAACGACAGCGGCCAGGTGATCGCGCAGACCGGCAAGCAGCTCATTCCGCGCGCGGCCGACAACTTCTCGTACTTCGCCGAGATGTGCACCCGCGTGGACGGCCACACCTACCCCACGCCCACCCACCTGAACTACACGCTGTTCCACCCGGTGGGTGTGTGCGCGCTCATCAGCCCGTGGAACGTGCCCTTCATGACGGCCACCTGGAAGGTCGCGCCGTGCCTGGCGTTCGGCAACACGGCGGTGCTGAAGATGAGCGAGCTCAGCCCGCTCACCGCCGCGCGGCTGGGCGAACTGGCGCTCGAAGCCGGCATTCCGGCCGGCGTGCTGAACGTGGTGCACGGCATGGGCAAGGAAGCGGGTGAACCGCTGTGCGCCCACCCGGATGTGCGCGCCATCTCGTTCACCGGGTCCACCGCCACGGGCAACCGCATCGTGCAGAGCGCGGGCCTCAAGAAGTTCAGCATGGAGCTGGGTGGCAAGAGCCCGTTCGTGATCTTCGACGACGCGGACCTGGCCCGCGCGCTGGACGCCGCCGTGTTCATGATCTTCAGCAACAACGGCGAGCGCTGCACCGCGGGAAGCCGCATCCTGGTGCAGCAGAGCATTTACGCCGACTTCGCGGCCAAGTTCGCCGAGCGGGCCAAGCGCATCACCGTGGGTGATCCGCTGGACGAACAAACCATCGTCGGTCCAATGATCAGCCGGGCGCATCTGGCCAAGGTGCGCAGCTACATCGAGCTGGGTCCGAAAGAGGGCGCGACGCTGCTCTGCGGCGGGTTGGACCGGCCGTCATACGCTGCCGAGTTGCCTGCGCGCGTGGCTCAAGGCAACTACGTGTGGCCCACGGTGTTCGCGGATGTGGACAACCGCATGCGCATCGCGCAAGAAGAAATCTTCGGCCCTGTGGCCTGCCTCATTCCGTTTCGCGATGAAGCGCATGCGATCGAGCTGGCCAACGACATTCAGTACGGGCTGTCCAGCTATGTGTGGACGGAGAACCTGGGCCGTGCGCACCGGGTGGCGGCCGCTGTCGAAGCCGGCATGTGTTTCGTGAATTCGCAGAACGTACGGGACCTTCGCCAGCCGTTTGGCGGCACCAAGGCGAGTGGCACAGGACGCGAGGGTGGCACCTGGAGTTATGAGGTGTTTCTGGAGCCGAAGAACGTGGCTGTTTCTCTTGGGTCGCATCACATTCCTCACTGGGGTGTTTGAAATGCCTTCACTCCTGCTTGTGGGCGGGATCGCGAGGGCATGGCGCTCTGCTCCGCGAATGTCCCCCGGTCCGGGCGTTGCCCGGCCCTCCTCCTTTATTTCGCTGCGCAGAGCGCCCGACCCTCGCGATCCGAAGCGGCACCTTGGCGCCCGTTCGTTGGCGTGCGTGGTCCGCAGTGGCATGAAGCCTTGGGGTGTCCACCGCAGCGAAATAAAGGAGGAGGGGCCAAAGGCCCCGGGGGACATTCGCGGAGGTGGGCGCCCCAAGGCCTCATGCCACGGAGCAAACAACCAGCAGCAGAGGAGCAAGACATGGGACAACTAGCCCTGGTAGCCAAAGTCACCCACGTCCCCTCGATGTACCTCAGCGAACTCGACGGACCCAGAAAGGGCACGAGACAGGACGCCATCGACGGCCACCAGGAAATCAGCCGACGCTGCAGAGAACTCGGTGTGGACACCATCGTCGTTTTCGACACCCACTGGCTCGTCAACGCCAGCTACCACCTCAACTGCGCACCGCACTTCGAAGGTCGCTACACCAGCAACGAACTGCCGCACTTCATCAGCAACCTGCCGTTCAAGATCCCCGGCAACCCCGCGCTCGGGAAGATCCTGGCCCGGGTGTGCAACGAACACGGCGTGGAAACCCTCGCCCACGACGCCACCACCCTCGGCCCCGAATACGGGACGCTGGTGCCCATGCGCTACATGAACGCCGACCAGCACTTCAAGGCCATCTCGGTCTCCGCGCTGTGTCAGGCCCACTACCTCAACGACAGCGTGCGCCTCGGCTGGGCCATGCGCAAGGCCGTGGAAGACCACTACGACGGCACCGTCGCGTTCCTCGCCAGCGGCAGCCTCAGCCACCGCTTTGCCCAGAACGGCCTGGCGCCCGACTACGCCTTCAAAATCTGGAGTCCCTTCCTGGAGACGCTCGACCGCCGCGTCGTGCAGATGTGGGAGCAAGGCGAGTGGAAGGCGTTCTGCGAGATGCTGCCCGAGTACGCCGCCAAAGGCCACGGCGAAGGCTTCATGCACGACACCGCCATGATGCTGGGCGCGCTCGGCTGGAGCGAATACACCGGCCAGGCCGAGGTCATCACACCGTACTTCGGCGCCTCCGGCACCGGCCAGATCAACGCCGTCTTTCCCGTCACGCCACAGACCGGCGCCGCCATTCCCGCCGCACAGGCCTCGGCGGCGCACGGCTATCAAACCGTCTCACGTCTCTGACCACCATGCCTCACCTCGTTGTTCTCTACACCCCCAACCTCGACAAGCCTGAATCGGAAGGCGGCCTCGACATGAGCCGCCTGTGCCGTGCGCTGTGCGACGCGATGCTCGCTGTGCGCGACGAAGCGGACAAACAGGTCTTCCCCACCGGCGGCACACGCGTGCTGGCCTACCCCGCCGCGCACAGCGCCATCGCCGACGGTGGTGCAGCCGGCGAGGCCGCCGGCCTGGGCGGCGACTATGCGTTTGTCTACATGAACGTGCGCATGGCCAAGGGCCGCAGCGCGCTCACGCACCAGCGCGTGGGCGATGCATTGCAGGCCTGCGTGAAAACCAACTTCGCCGCGCAACTCGCCGCGCGCCCCATCGGCATCACCGTGCAGGTGGACGAAGGCCACGAGGTCTTCGACGGCAAGAACAGCTCCATCCACCCGCTGTTCAACCGAGGCTGACTGATCAACAAGGACACCATGTTTGACGACACCCTCATCCAGCAACTCGCCGCCGAGCTCGACCTCGCCGAGAAGTCCCGCAAGCCGCTGGAGCACTTCTCCAAACGGTTTCCCGGCATGACCATCGAAGACGGCTACCGCGTCGGTCGTGCCTGGGTTGCGTTGCAGGTGGCCGGCGGCAACAAGGTCATCGGCCACAAGATCGGCCTCACCAGCCGTGCCATGCAGATGGCCAGCCAGATCGACGAGCCCGACTTCGGCACCTTGTTGCAGAGCATGTTGTTCACCGCGCCGGCCGGCCAGGTGCTGGAGATCCCGGCCTCGCGCTTCATCGCGCCGCGCGTGGAAGTGGAGCTCGCGTTCGTGCTCAAGGCCCCGCTCAAGGGCACGGGCGTGACGGTGGCCGACGTGATCAACGCCACCGAGTACGTGACGCCTGCCATCGAGATCATCGACGCGCGCATCGAGCAGTTCGACCGCCACACCAAAGTCATGCGCAAGGTGTTCGACACCATCAGCGACAACGCGGCCAACGCCGGGATCGTGCTGGGTGCGGGTGACGAGCGCTACCACGCCGACCCGCTCACCACCGACCTGCCCTGGTGCGGCGCGGTGCTGAAACAGAACGGTGTGGTGGAAGAAACGGGGCTGGCAGCCGGCGTTCAGGGCCACCCGGCCATCGGCATTGCCTGGCTGGCGCACAAGCTCGCGCCCTGGGGCGAGTCGCTGCGCGCGGGCCAGATCGTCCTGGCCGGCTCGTTCACCCGACCGGTGGCCGCGAAGGTGGGTGACCTGTTCGAGGCCGACTACGGCCCGCTCGGTTGCCTCAAGTTCAAGTTCGTCTGAGGCTTTTCCATGCACACCCCCATCAACACCTTCAAGCAGGCACTCGAAGCGGGCACCCCGCAGATCGGTCTGTGGGCCGCGCTGGCCAGCGCATACAGCACCGAGCTGCTGGCCGGCATCGGCTACGACTGGTTGCTGCTCGACGTCGAACACGCGCCCAACGACGTGCGCAACACGTTGGCGCAGTTGCAGGCCGTGGCCAGCGCGCAGCACGCGTTTGGCGACGCGCGCTCACATCCGATCGTGCGTGTGCCGGTGGGCACGAGCGACGTGGGCGTGGCCCTCATCAAGCAATACCTCGACATCGGCGCGCAGACCCTGCTGGTGCCCATGATCGACACCGCCGAACAGGCCGAGTTGGTCGTCAAAGCCACACGCTACGCCCCCGCCGGCATCCGCGGCATGGGCAGCGCGCTCGCGCGGGCCTCGCGCTGGCAGACCCACGCACGCTACGTTCACGAGGCCAACGACCAGGTCTGTGTGCTGGTGCAGGCCGAAACCGTGGAGGCCATGAAGAACCTCGATGCCATCGCTGCCACGCCCGGCGTGGACGGTGTCTTCATCGGGCCGGCCGACCTCAGCGCCTCCATGGGCCACCCGGGCAACGCGGCACACCCGGAAGTGCAGGCGGTCATTGTCGATGGCGTGAAGCGGATCCGAGCCGCCGGCAAGGCGCCCGGCATCCTGGCCACCACCGAAGCGGGCGCGAAGCAGTGGCTGGCCGCCGGTGCGCTGTTCGTGGCGGTGGGTGCCGACACCATGCTGCTGGCTTCAGGCGCCTCGCAATTGCTCGCCCAGTTCAAGGGCCCGGTGGCCACTGGCGCCAACACCTACTGAAGGAGACCCCCATGAACGCCACGCTCAGAGCCACCACCGTGCTGCCGGCCGGCATGCACCCCGACGAATGGGCCGCCCGCCTGGAGCTCGCCGCCTGCTACCGCGTGTTCGCCATGCTGGGCTGGACGGAGATGATTTACAACCACATCACCTTGCGCCTGCCTGACTCGGTGGCGAGTGGCGAAAAGCAGTTCTTGATCAATCCCTTCGGGCTGCACTATTCAGAAGTGACCGCCAGCAACCTGGTGAAGATCAATCTGCAGGGCGAGGTGCTCGGCGGCTCGACCCACCGCGTCAACCCGGCTGGCTTCACGGTGCACGCCGCCATTCACGACGGCTTGCCGGGCGCGCACTGCGTGATGCACACCCACACCACCGCCGGCGTGGCCGTGGCCTGCCTGAAAGGCGGCTTGCAGCAGACCAACTTCTACACCGCGCAGCTGCACGGCATGCTGGCGTACCACGACTTCGAGGGCATCACCATCCACGCCGAAGAGGCGCCGCGCCTGCTCCGCAGCATCGGTGACAAGCCGGCGGTGATCCTGCGCAACCACGGCCTGCTGGCCTGGGGCGCGACCGTGCCGCAGACCTTTGCCATCCTCTGGACTTTGCAGCGCGCCTGTGAAATCCAGCTGGCCACCTTCAGCATGGGCGGTGCCGCCGCCGCGATCCCCGTGCCTGAAGAAATTGCAGCGAAATGCACGCGCGACGCGCTACAGTTCAGCCCCAACCACGGCGCAGGCCGTGACGTGTTCGACGCGCTGGTGAGGCAGGTGAACCGCCTGGACAGCAGCTACCTGGAGTGAACGTTTGAGCCACCCGGATTTCCAGCGTGTTGCCATCGTCGGCGCCGGTGCCATCGGCGGCTGGCTGGGTGTGCTGCTCTCGCACACCGGTTGCATCGTCAGCGCGCTGGCCCGGGGTGAGACGCTTGCGGCCTTGCAGCGCGAAGGCCTGCAACTGCATGAAAACGGCCGCCTCATCGGCGCGCCGGTGGAGGCTTCCAGCAGCGCGGTGGCCCTGGGCGTGCAAGACCTCGTGATCGTGGCGGTGAAGGCGCCCGCGCTGGCCGATGTGGCGCGCAGCATCGCCCCGCTGATCGGGCGCCACACCATCGTGCTCACCGCCATGAACGGCGTGCCCTGGTGGTTCTTCAACGGCTTTGGTGGCGAACGCGCTGGAACAAGACTGCAATCGGTGGACCCCACCGGCGCGATCGACCGTGCGATTCCCGCGCGCAACGTGATCGGTGGTGTGGTGCATGCGAGCTGCTCGGTGGACGCGCCCGGCATCGTCCGCCACCACTTCGGTAACGGGTTGATCATTGGCGAGCCCTCGGGCGAAGCCAGCGAGCGCGTGGCCGCTCTGGCCGCGTTGCTGCAGCGCGCCGGGCTCAACGCCACGGTGTCGCCGCAGATCCAGAAAGACGTCTGGTACAAGCTTTGGGGCAACATGACGGTCAACCCGGTGAGTGCCCTCACGGGCGCCACCACCGACCGCATCCTGGGCGACGAACTCGTGCGCGGCTTCATCAGCAGCGTGATGCTGGAAGCCAAAGCTATCGGCGCCAAGATCGGCATCCCGATCGAGCAACAACCCGAAGACCGTCACGCGGTCACGCTCAAGCTGGGCGCATTCAAGACCTCGATGCTGCAAGACGTGCAGGCGAAGAAAGCGGTGGAACTCGACGCGCTGGTGAGCGTGGTGCGCGAACTCGGCCAACTCACCGGCGTGGCCACGCCGTTCACCGACGCGCTGCTCGGCCTCTCGCGGCTGCAGGCGCAAACGCTGGGGCTGTACCCACAGTAAAAATGCAGAATCGAACTGCTCGGTTCGATTGCTTCTGTTGAAATCGGGCTTGGTTAGAAATCGATCAGAACAGATCGATTTCTTGACCGAATGCGCTTCCATGGCCAAAATCGATCCGTTCTCATCGATACGAGGCTGCCATGCAACTCCCCATCCACTCCGTCTCCGACCTCGGCCTGGCCATCCGCGCCGTTCGCAAGGAACAAGGCTTGCGCCAGGACGACACCGCGGGCAGTGCCGGCGTGGGCCATGTGTTTTTGCGCGATGTCGAGCGAGGCAAGGAGACCGTGCAGCTTGGCCTTGTGCTCAAGGTGCTTGACGAGCTGGGCATCGGGCTGAGCATCGACGTCCCGGGTGAAGCCCTGCCGCGGGTCAATGCGCTGCGCACCAAAGGCCTGAAGCCGCTGCCAGGTCGAGGCAAGGTGCGCCCATGAGCCCCGAGCGGCGTCTATCGGTATCCAGCAACGGCAGCAGCATCGGCGCACTCCTGGAGCAAGACGGCATCTGGACCTGGGTGTACGACGACGCCTGGCTTCGTGCCCGGGACGCATACCCGCTATCGCCAGCACTGCCCTTGTCAGAGCAACGCGTGCGCGACGGATCAACGCAGCGGACGGTCCAGTGGTACTTCGACAACCTGTTGCCCGAAGAGCAGATGCGTGAAGTGCTCAGCCAAGAGCAACGGGTGAGCACGGGCGACGCTTTCGGTCTCTTGGAACGCCTCGGTGCGGAATCGGCCGGCGCGCTGGTGTTGCTGCCGCCCGGAAGTTCTGAGGCCGAGAAGGGTGACCAGCCGCTGACCGCCGGTGAGCTGTCAGCGAGGATTCAGAACCTGCCGAGGGCCTCCCTCTCATCTAGGTCGCCCAAACGCATGTCGCTCGCCGGTGCGCAACACAAGATGGTGGTCCTGTTCAATCCCGAAACTGGCGAGTTGCGGGAGCCTTTGAGAGCCAGCGCCTCTTCGCACATCCTCAAACCCAACAGCCGTTCCGAGCAGTACCCGCATTCCGTCGTCAACGAAACTTTTACGATGCGCCTGGCGCGCCAACTGGGGGTGAATGTGCCCTCCGTGCACCGGCTTTACGTGCCCGAGCCGGTGTACATCATCGAGCGCTTTGACCGCGCATGGGACGCCGACACGAAGATGTGGACGCGCAAGCACGTGATCGATGCCTGCCAGTTGCTGAATCAGCCTTCGATCTTCAAATACAGCAACGCCAATCTCGACACGCTGGCGCACGTGATCGACCAGTGCCGGTCGAAGGCGGCAGCGCGCATGGCCATTTTCAGATGGGTGCTGTTCAACACCCTGGTGGGCAACTCGGACAGCCATCTAAAGAACATCTCGTTCCTCGTAAGTCATGAAGGCGTGCAGATCGCCCCGTTCTACGACCTTCTGTGCACCGCCGTGTATCACGCCCGCATGTACGCAGGCGATCTGGCGGTCTGGCCTGATGAGCCACTGGCCATTCCCGTCGTCGATGCCGCCGTGTTTGGCGACGTGACGCGCGACAAGCTGATCAAGACGGGTGTTGCGCTTGGCCTGCCGCCAGCTGCCGCGACCCGTGAGGTGGTGAAGATGGTCCGGCAATTGCCGCTGACTGCAGACGCGCTGATGATCGAGATGGAGCGTGAGTTCGAAGCGCTCAAGTCCGTGTCTCCTCAACCCGAAGCCATGAGCGCTACCCAGGGCGCAGAAGCTCACTTGTTGCGCGGTGTGCGAAAACTCGTGATGGCCGAAATGCTCAAGCGCGCGGCGTGAGCGCTGCCGGAATTCAGCCCAGTAGGACCGGGAACAGCTTCACCAGGCCAGTGGCCATCACCTCGACCGACAAGGCCGCGAGGATCAGCCCCATCAACCGCGTCATCACGTTGATGCCGGTCTGCCCGAGAAAACGCGCGATGGGTTCGGCCAGCGTGAAGCAGATGGCGGTGGCCAGCGCGATCACCACGCCGTAGCCCACCAGCGCGGCATGTTGAAAAAAGGTCTTGGCCTGGTCGGCGTAGATCACCACGGTGGACATGGTGGCCGGGCCGGTGAGCAGCGGGATGGTCAGCGGCACCACGGCAATGGATGCGCGGGCCGACGCGTCGCTCACCTCCAGCTCGTTGGTCTTGGCCTCAGCCGGTTGCGCGTTCAACATGGACAGCGCCGAGGTCAGCAGCAGCATGCCGCCGCCCACCTGGAAACTCGCCAGCGAGATGCCGAAGAATTCCAGAATCTGCAGGCCGATGATGGCGCAGATGGCGATGACGGAGAACGCGCTGATCGACGAAATCAGCACCGTGCGCTGGCGCTGCTTGCGGCTGAAGCCCTGCGTGTAGTGGATGAAGAAGGGCACGATCGCCAACGGGTTGACGATGGCCAGCAAGGTGATGAGCGGCTTGAAATCCATGAGCTGGATTGTGGCTTACCCCCGCCGCGCTGCGCGCGTCGGCGCTGTGTGTGGGCTACGGATTCCCTGGCTCACGGCGGCGGAACATGCCGTAACCCTCCATGAACAGCACCTTGTCCCCGTGCTGGTTGAACATCTCCCAGCTGGTGCGCACCAGGCCAACGTCCAGGCGTTTGCTCATGGGCCGTTTTTCCAGAATGGTGTGTTGCAGGCGCAGCGTGTCGCCGGGGAACACGGGTTTGAGCCATTTCAGGCTGTCCAGGCCGGGCGATCCCAGGCTGGAGCTCTCGCTCAGGAAGTTCGTGACCATCAGCCGCATGGCCATGGCGCAGGTGTGCCAGCCGCTCGCACTCAGCGCGCCGAACACTGAGGCCCGGGCGGCGTCGTGGTCGAGGTGAAAGGGCTGCGGGTCGAACTGGCGCGCGAAGGCCACGGTCTCTTCTTCGGTCGGGGTGATGGTGCCGAGGTCTCGTGTGCTGCCCACTTCCAGGTCTTCCCACCAGTACTTGATTTCAGGGGTCATCGCTAGCGTCCTCCAGACACGTCCAACAAACTCATGGTGGTGTAACTCGCCGCGTCTGACAGCAGCCAAACAATGGCCTGCGCCACCTCGTCGGCCGTGCCGCCGCGCTGCATGGGCACCAGGTGCTGCAGGTCGCGCACCCGCGTGGGCAAGCCGCCCGATGCATGGATCTCGGTTTCGATCAGCCCCGGGCGCACCGCATTCACGCGAATGCCTTCGGCCGCCACCTCCTTGGCCAGACCGATGGTGAAGGCGTCGATGGCGCCCTTGGCCGCGGCGTAGTCCACGTACTGGCCGGGCGAGCCCAGGCGCGACGCGGCGCTGGACACGTTGACGATCGCACCGCCTTCGCCGCTGTGCTTCGTGCTCATGCGGCGCACCGCTTCGCGCGCGCAGAGCATGGAGCCGATCACGTTGATGTCGAACATGCGGCGCCAGCGCGCCACGCTCATCTCGTCGACCCGTGCGCTCACGTCGACCACGCCCGCGTTGTTCACCAGGCCGGTGAGGCGGCCGAGCTTGGCGTCGATCTTCTGGAACATCGCGAGCACCTGGGCTTCATCGGCCACGTCCGCTTTCGCTGTGATGGCCGTCCCGCCCAGCTCGCGGATGCCGCGCACCACCTCATCGGCGGCCAACGAATTGGCGGTGTAGTTCACCGCCACGGCCCAGCCCTGGGAAGCCGCCAGCCGCGCGGTCGCCGCCCCGATGCCGCGCCCGCCACCGGTGACCAGGAGCACCCGCCCACTCGACTCGTCCATAACCTGTCTCCTGCAGAAAGTGGTGGCATCGCGTACAACACGGGCTCGCCGCCGAACAGCCATTACAACAGTGCGAGGAGACCACCATGCGTCACACAGTCGACTACTTCTTGGCCCCTCAGAGCCCCTGGACCTACCTGGGTCACGAGCGGTTTGCCGCCCTGGTGCGCGAGACCGGCTCGGTCGTGCGGGTGTTGCCCATGGACCTAGGCAAGATCTTCCCCCTCTCCGGCGGCCTGCCGCTGCCCAAGCGGGCACCGCAGCGCCAGGCCTATCGGTTGTTGGAGCTGCGACGATTCAGCCAGGCGCTGGGTGTACCGCTGAATCCCGAGCCGCGTTTCTTTCCGGTGGCGGGCGATCCGGCCGCGCGCCTGATCACCGCCGTGGCCCTGCACGACGGCGCTGATGCCGCGATGCAACTGACCGGCGCGGTGACCACCGCGGTGTGGGCGCAGGAGCGGGACATTGCATCCATGGACGTGTTGGCGGCCTTGCTCGCAGAATGCGGTCTGGACGCGGCGCGCCTGGAGCAGTCGCAGCAGCCCGACGTGCAGGCGCGTTACGACGAGAACACGCAGGCCGCGATCGACGCCAGCGTGTTCGGCGCACCCAGCTACGTGATCGGCGGCGAGCTGTTCTGGGGCCAGGACCGGCTCGACTTCGTGGCGCGCAAGCTGCGCGCCTGATTTTTCAACCGACAACAGGAGAACACCCATGGGACACATGATCGACCTCAAGGCCGCTGACGGCACTACCTTTCCAGCCTATGTCGCAGGGCCCGCAGGCAATCCCAAAGCCAAAGGCGGTGTGGTCGTGCTGCAGGAAATCTTCGGCGTGAACTCGCACATCCGCGCCGTTGCCGACGGCTACGCGGCCGACGGCTACTTCGTGGTCGCACCCGCCACCTTCCACCGCGTGCAGCCGGGCGTGGACCTGGGCTACACCGAAGCCGACATGGGCACCGGTTTCGGCTTCAAGACGGCCGTGGAAGGCCTGCCCGCACCCGGCGTGATGGCCGACATCCAGGCCGCCATCGACCACGCGTCGCAGGCCGGAAAGGTCGGCATCGTGGGTTACTGCTGGGGCGGCCTGCTCACCTGGCGTGCGGCTTGCACGCTGCAGGGCCTGTCGGCCGCCGTGCCGTACTACGGTGGTGGCATGACGGCAGCGGCCGAAGCGGCCCGGGAGCCGACCGTGCCGGTGATGGTGCACTTCGGCGATCAGGACCACTGGATTCCGATGGACACCGTGGAAGTTTTCAAAAAGGCCCAGCCCGATGTGGCCGTGCATGTGTACGCGGCCAACCACGGCTTCAACTGCGACCAGCGCGGGTCCTACAACGAAGCCGCTGCCAAACTGGCGCGTGAACGCACGCTGGCCTTCTTTGCCCAGCACGTCGGCTGAAGGCCGTGCGGCGCATCGGCCTGCTCGGCACCTTGATGGCGGTCTGCACGGCCGCCGCAGCGGCCGACTACAGCGGCCCGTTGTTTGACGCGCACCTGCACTACAACGACGAGGCCTGCACCCACGACACGCCGGCGCCGGGTTGCCCGCACCCCGTGTCCGATGTGCTGGAGCGCATGAACAAGAGCGGTGTACGCGCCATCGTCGCCAACTCGCGTCCCAACGATGGCACCACCGCGCTGGCCACCGCGCGCGAGCAGACCCGCGCCGCTGGCGTCACCGTGGTGCCCTTCGTGCGCCTCTACCGCAACCGCGCCGACTACAGCAACTGGTTCCGCGACCCCACCATCGTCGAGATGGTGAACATCGAGCTGGCGCGCGGCACGCCCGCCGGGCCCTACCGCGGCCTGGGTGAGTTCCACCTGTACGACAGCGCCAACGCCAACGGCCCGGTGGCCAAACAGCTCATGGCGCTGGCCGAAGAAAAAGACCTCGCCATCCTGGCGCATGTGGACGACGTGGCGATCGACCTGCTGATGGCGAACACGCCGTCCAAGGGCCAGAAGATGCGCCTGATCTGGGCACACACGGGCATTGGCGGAACACCGGCTCCGAGGGTGGACGCGCTGCTCGCGCGCTACCCCAGGTTGATGGGGGAACTCTCGTACCGCCCGGGCCTGACGTGTTCCGATGGCCAGCTCTGCCCCGAGTGGCGCGCGCTGCTGCTCAAATACCCCGACCGTTTCATGATCGGCTCCGACACCTGGGTCAACCAGCGCTGGCAGTACTACGGCGAACTCATGCAGGGTTACCGCACCTGGCTCGGCGGCCTGCCCGCCGACGTGGCGCGGCGCATCGCGTGGGACAACGGCGCCAAGCTCTTCGGGGTCGCCACACCCACACCCTGAGGCGGACTCAGCGCGCTGTGCGTGCCAAGTAGCGCTTGCGCCAGAACACCACGCCCAGCGCCGCGGCGGTCAGCACCATGGACCCCATGGCCCACCAGAAGCCGCTCTTGAGGTGGGTCAACGGAATGAACTCGAAGTTCATGCCGAAGATGCCCGCGATCAGGTTCAGGGGCAGGAAGATCGCGGTCAGCGCGGTCAGCGTGCGCATGATGTCGTTGGTGCGGTTGCTTTGCGCCGAAAAGTGCATCTGCACGGCGGTTTCGGCGTTTTGTTCCAGCCGGCGAACGTGGTGCACCACGCGTTCGATGTGTTCGAGCACGTCGCGCGAGCGAACCTTGAGAAGCTCCAGGCCGCGCTGGCCGCCGTTGTAGTCGTTGGGCTCCCAGTTCGCCAGTGACTCGTTCCAGTCCTGAATGGCCGAGCGCTGGTCTTCACAGACTTCGTCAAGCTGGTGCAGCGAGATGCGCGCATCCAGCAATGAGCCCCAGTTGTTGAAGCGCGCGCTCGGGCTCAACAGTTCGGTCTGCCAGTGGTCGAGCTGGCGCGTGAGCTCGCGCCGCAGTTCGAGGTAGCCGTCGACCATCTGGTTGACGATGCGCAGCATCAGGTCGGCCGGGCTGGGCGGCAGGTGGATGCCGGCCGCACGCGAGGCTGCGCTGGCCGCCGACAGCAGCCGTGTGGAGTACTGGTCCAGCGCCTGGCATCCCGCGGGATGAACCGTGAGCAGTACACGGTCGAACACCGCAAAGCCCACCGGGCTGGTGTCGATGCGCCGCAGCACCGGCGGCCCACTGCGCTTGGTCGACTGCGTGAGCACAGCGCCCGGGTGGGCGAGATCGGTTTCGCTGTGGCCGGCGGCCAGTCGGCGAAACACCAGGATGTCGTATTGCGAGGTATAGTCGTAGTGCGAGGGCAGCTGGTTGTTGAGCAGATCGGAGAGGTGCAGGTCCACCAGCGTCATGCCGCACAGCACCTGCAGCGTGGACTGCACAGCGCCCTGCTCCAGCTCGAATTCGCGCCGCCCGCAGGCGATCCAGATGTAGCCTTTCTCGGGCAGCACCATGGGCAGGCTGGCCGACTCAGTCACCGAGCCCGGCAGGATGTGGAAGACGCGCATGGGGCAGCCTCAGCCGCGCAGCAAGCGGGCTGCGTCGCGAGCGAAGTAGGTCAGCACGCCGTCGGCGCCGGCGCGCTTGAAGGCCAGCAGGCTCTCCATCATCACCGCGTCGTGGTCCAGCCAGCCGTTGATGGCGGCGGCCTTGAGCATCGCGTACTCGCCGCTGACCTGGTACGCGAAGGTGGGCACGGAGAACTCGTCTTTCACCCGGCGCACGATGTCCAGATACGGCATGCCGGGTTTGACCATCACCATGTCGGCGCCTTCGGCCAGGTCCAGCGCCACTTCACGCAAGGCCTCGTTGGAATTGCCTGGGTCCATCTGGTAGACCTTCTTGTCGGCCTTGCCCAGGTTGGCGGCCGAGCCCACGGCATCACGGAACGGGCCATAAAACGCGCTGGCGTACTTGGCGCTGTAGGCCATGATTTTTGTGTGCACCAGACCGTTGGCTTCCAGCGCCGTGCGAATGGCGCCGATCCGCCCGTCCATCATGTCGCTGGGTGCCACCATGTCCACCCCCGCCTGCGCCTGGGTCACCGCCTGCTTCACCAGAATTTCCACCGTCGGATCGTTCAGGATGTAGTTGTGCTCGTCGAGCAAGCCGTCCTGTCCGTGGCTGGTGTAGGGGTCGAGCGCCACATCGGTCATCACGCCGAGCTGCGGGAAGCGCTTTTTCAGTTCGCGCACCACGCGTGGCACCAAGCCGTCGGGGTTCAGCGCTTCCTGGCCATCCGGCGTCTTGAGCGACTGGTCGATCACCGGGAACAAGGCCATCACCGGAATGCCGAGCGCCACGCAGTCTTCGGCCACCGGCAGCAACAGGTCCAGGCTCAGACGCTCCACGCCGGGCATGGAGCCCACGGCCTCGCGTCGACCCGCTCCATCCAGCACGAAAACCGGGTAGATCAGATCAGCCGGCGTCAGGCGGTGCTCACGCACCAGATCGCGGGTGAACGGATCCCGGCGCAGGCGACGGGGGCGGCTGAAGGGGTAGGGGGCGGGATTGTGCATCGGCCTATTGTGGCAAACAGGCATCGACTGCGCGTGTCGCAGACGTCGCGGATGGCAGACTCTTGTGCAGCCTCGACCGTCTGAAAGGTGGCGGCATTGTGTTGAACTCCACGGTAAGAAGAAATGATTGATACCTACCTGCGGTTCCAATTCGAGCGGTGGTGATAACTTCGAGTCACAGTCTTTGCGCCCCTTCTTTTGAACGCTTTTGACTACTCGGCGCATCCTCAGCCCGCCTGCAGCACACACAACTCGCATTCCCGCCCTACCGAACCTGTTCACCGATCCATGCAGTCCGTCAAAAAGAACCTTGCCAGCGCTCCCGCAGCCGCGAAGCCGGGCGGCACCGCCGAACAACCCTGGTCGCTCGATCAGCACTGGCCCGACCTCATCGCCAGCCTGGCCGACCAGATCACCGTGGGCGTCAGTTCGCTGCAGAACGGCATCGACCTGCTGCTCGCCAAGGAGCGCATCACGTCGCTCGAGCATCGGGCGTTGAGCATCCCCACCGAACGCCTGAAGATGGCCGGGATCAGCACCCAGCAGATCAACCGCTTCTACGGGGGTCGCATCCGCCAGTCGCACGAGAAGGTCGACATGGCGCAACTGGTCGAAGGCATCCTGCAGGAGCGCAAGAACGAACTCGGCGTGCTCGGCATCGAGTTGCGCCGCAAGCTCAAGCCGGTGGAGGTGTTGATCGACCCGACGGTGGCCTACGCATTCGCCAATGCGGTGCTCGACTGGGGCCTGCCGTTTGGCAGCCGCATCGATGTGCGCATGGACATGAACGCCTGGCCGAAACATGCCCGCCTGCAGGTTCGCGTGTCCAACGACGGTGTGCCCCCTTCGAGTTCGGTCATGCTCGACAGCCTCAGCTGGGTGCTCATTCGCCAGATCGCGCAAACCGCCGGCGGCATTGAAATCGATCGCGAGGTCACCGATGAGGGCGTGAGCTTCACGGCCATGTTCACGCGCACCGTGCAAGCCGTGGACGGCATCTCCGCGGTTGAGCTCTCTGACGATCATTCGTCGATGTTCAAGTCGCTCTCCGGCATCTATGTGCTGACGATTTCCCCGACGCTTCAGATCCGCGCCGATGTGCGCGATGCGCTGCGCGAGATCGGCGTGCTGTCCGACAGCGTGGTCGACTTCGAGCAGGCCCGCCAGGCGGTTCGAAGCCGCATGCCCAACCTCATCATCGTGGACTCTGAGATCAAGGGCGATGCGTTTGAAACATTCCGCCGCGAACTGCTGCGCGAGGTCTTCGAGTTTCCATTCCTGGAGATTTCCCCCGACGACAGCTCGTTCGACATGTCCGGCTTTGGCGAACTCTCCATGGCCAAGGTGGGGCGCGGCAACATCCGTGAAGCGCTGGGAACGGCGGTCATGTTCGAACTGGCCAAGATGATGTAGCGCTGCTCGGCGCATCCCATTTTCGGCTTGCTGGTGGCGGCACTGTCAGATCTGACAGGTCAAAGTTGGATAGCCGAGTTTTTTGGTGTACGATTCCGGCGGGCCGCCGAAGGGTGGCTCCCCGCTTTTCCTCCCTGAGCGGGCGCCTTAGTGTGTGACAGCAAAAAGGCTTCCCAACCCGGCCCAACTGGCCGGGTTTTTTTTGACCAACCGCACCCGGGCCCTCTTGGCGCACCAGGCGGCCCATGTCGTAGACGGGGGCTACACTGACCGCATGCTTTGGGTCAAATCCTTTCACATCGTCTTTGTGGCCAGTTGGTTCGCCGGCCTTTTTTACCTCCCCAGGATCTTCGTGAACCTGGCCATGGTGCCGCCCGAGAGCGTGGCCGAGCGTGAGCGCTTGCTCCTCATGGCGCGCAAGCTGATGCGGTTCACCAGCTTGCTGGCCGTGCCGGCGTTGGCGCTGGGTTTGTGGCTGTGGCTGGGTTATGGCATCGGTCGCGGCCCCGGCAACGGCTGGATGCACGCCAAGCTGGTGATCGTGTTGCTGGCCCTGGCTTACCACCACACCTGCGGGGTGATGCTCAAGCGGTTTTCCCATGGGGCCAACCGTCGCAACCACGTCTGGTACCGATGGTTCAACGAGGCGCCCGTGATCCTGCTGGTGATCGCT
The DNA here is from genome assembly GCA_013823505.1 of Polaromonas sp. The sequence continues at coordinate 25,285 of PNMH01000044.1, forward strand.
GTGATCCTGGTGGTCGTCAAACCCTTTTGATGCCTTGAAAGCGCGTTCCTCCGCCTGGCCACTGGCGTTCCTGTTCGCCGCCATGGTGGTGTATGCCAGCCTGTACCCGTTCAGCGGCTGGCGTGATCAAGGGGAAGTACCGCTGGCGTTCCTTCAGGCGCCATTGCCCCAGTACTGGACCGGGTTCGACATTGCAGCCAACTTGGTGGGTTACGCGCCACTGGGTTTTCTGCTGGCGCTTGCCTTGCGACGGTCGGGCGAGGGGCGTTGGACCTGGCTGGTGGCCTGGGGACTGCCGGTGCTGCTGTCGGTGGTGGTGGAAACCCTGCAGAGCTACCTTCCCATGCGCGTGCCGTCCAACGTGGACCTGGCGCTGAACGCGGTCGGCGCTGCGCTGGGGGTCATGCTGGCCCTGCTGATCGAGCGGCTGGGGGCTTTGCGCCGCTGGAGCCAGATCCGCGCCAACTGGTTCGAACCCTCGGCCCATGGTGGCCTCGTCCTGCTGGCGTTGTGGCCTTTTGCTCTCCTGTACCCCCAGTCTGTGCCGTTTGGGCTGGGTCAGGTCTGGGACCGGCTGGAATCGGGCCTCACGACGTTGTTGATCGACACGCCTTTTCTGGAATGGATCCCGGTTCGCCAGGCCGAGCCGGCCCCGCTGAGCCTGCTGGCCGAAGCGTTCTGCATCGGTTTGTGCGTCCTGTCTCCCCTGCTCATGGGTTACGCCGAGATGCGTTCGAGGGGGCGTCGGCTGGTGTTCTGCGCGCTTCTGGTGGGGGGTGCTGTGGCCGTGGCGGGATTGTCCGCCGCCCTGACCTACGGGCCGGACCACGCCTGGGCCTGGCTCACGCCACAGGCGCAGCTGGGGCTCGTGCTGGCGCTGATCGCGGGTGTGTCGTGTGTCTTCATGCCGCGCCGGATGTGCAATGTGGTCATGCTGTTGTGTCTGGCCGTCTCGCTGAGCCTGCTCAATGGGGCGCCGCTCATACCTTACTTTGACCAGTCGCTGGAGGTCTGGGAGCAGGGCCGGTTCATCCGCTTCCATGGCCTGTCCCAATGGTTGGGTTGGTTGTGGCCATTTGCCGCGCTGGTCTTCGGCCTGCTGTCGGTCTCCCGCTCGAACACCGCGTTCACACGCGCCACCTAGAATCTCCCCATGGCCGACAACAAGTCTTATTACGAGCGTCACATCTTTTTCTGCCTCAACCATCGCGAAAACGGTGAGGCCTCCTGTGCGCAACACAAGGCGCAAGCCGCATTCGACCGGTGCAAGTCGCAGGCCAAATCCCTCGGCTTGCTCGGCGCGGGCAAGGTGCGTGTGAACAAGGCGGGCTGCCTGGACCGCTGTGCAGGCGGCCCGATCGCCGTCGTTTATCCAGAGGCGGTCTGGTACACCTACGTTGACGAGCAGGACATCGACGAGATCGTCCAGTCGCATCTGCGCGACGGTGTGGTGGTTGAGCGGCTGGTGACGCCCTCCGATGTGGGTCGTTGACCCTGCGAAGCCGGTACTGGCCGCGGTGATTTGACATGAATGCCCAGACCGAAACGCTGACCATGTCGGGCCCTGCGGGCCTGATCGAGCTGGCCATCGACCACCCTGAAACGGCGCCCTCCGGCACCACTGTCATTGCACACCCACATCCCCTGCACGGCGGCACGCTGACCAACAAGGTGGTGCAGACGTTGGCTCGGGCCTGCGTGTTGTCCGGCTGGACAGCGGTTCGGTTCAATTTCAGAGGTGTTGGCGCCAGCGAAGGTGTTTATGACGAAGGGCGCGGCGAACTCGACGACCTGTTGGCTGTGGTGGCCGCGCAGGCGGCAGACGGCCCGTTGTGCCTGGCCGGGTTCTCCTTCGGTGCCTTCGTCACCAGCCACGCTGCCGCCCGGCTGCACACATTGCGCGACATTCAACGCCTGGTGTTGATCGGTACAGCGGCCAGCCGGTTTGACGTGGCGCCCGTGCCTGCGGAACTCCACGCGAGAACCCTGGTCGTTCATGGGGAGCAGGACGACACGGTTCCTCTGTCCAGCGTGATGGACTGGGCGCGACCCCAAGTGCTGCCTGTGATGGTGGTGCCTGGCGGTGGCCACTTTTTTCATGGCCAGCTCCCGATGTTGCGGGAACTGGTGCTGCGTCACCTGCGAGCCTGAGGGTCGCGCGGGTCTTTTTTGATTCCTTTCCAAGGACCGGATTTTGTTGCGTCGTTTCTCTTCCCTTTTGCTCTCCGCCTTCCTGCTGGCAGGCTCGGTGCTCCCCGCGTCAGCCCAAATGCCCCAAGCCCCCGATGTGGCGGCCAAGGCCTTTCTGCTGATGGATGTGACCTCAGGCCAGGTGCTGGCCTCCATGAACCCCGACCAGCCCGTCGAACCGGCATCGCTGACCAAGCTGATGACGGCGTACATCGTCTTTGATGCCTTGAAGGCCGGCAAGATCAGCCTCACGCAGACCTTTGGTGTGAGCGAACGCGCCTGGAAGATGCCCGGCTCGCGCATGTTCATCGATCCCAAGATGCAGGTGCCCGTGGAAGACCTGATCAAGGGCATGATCGTGCAGTCGGGCAACGACGCCACGGTGGCGCTGGCCGAGGGAGTCGCTGGTTCGGTGGAGCGTTTTGTGGAGCTCATGAACGCGCAGGCCAAGTCGTTGGGCATGAAGTCGACCGGCTATCGCAACACCGAAGGGTTGACCGAAGCCGGACACACCACCACCGCGCGCGACCTCGCGATCCTGGCCAACCGCCTGATGACTGACTTCCCGCAGTACGTGCCGTACTACTCGATCCAACGCTATCGCTATCCCGGCACGCCGGCGACCAACGACACGAACCGCAACTTGCTGTTGTTCCGCGATCCCAGCGTGGATGGCCTGAAGACCGGCCACACGAGCGCCGCCGGCTACTGCCTGGTGGCCACGGCGCGGCGTCAGGTGGCCGGGTTGGGCGAGGGTGCACAGGGCCAGCGGCGCCTGATCAGCGTCCTGCTGGGCGCCTCCAGCGAAAACGCGCGGGCGGCCGAAAGCCAGAAGCTGCTGAACTGGGGATACACCGCCTTTGATGCCGTGCGCCTGTTCCCCGCCGGCCAGCCAGTGGCCACGCCTCGCATCTGGAAGGGCAAGGCCGAGCAGGTCAAGCTGGGTCGCCCCGAGGGTGTGGTGGTGTCCGTGCCGGCGGGTGAAGGCGCACGCCTGAAAACCGAGGTCGTTCGTCCCGACCCCCTGGTCGCTCCGCTCAATCGCGGCGATGCGCTGGGCACGCTGCGCGTGACGCTCGCCAGCGGCGCCACCGTTGCCGAAGTCCCGCTGATCGTCATGGACACGGTCGAGGAAAGCGGCGTGTTCGGCCGCGCGTGGGACGCCATCCGCCTCTGGATTCAGTGACGCCGGCCGCCCTGCATTGCCAGGGCGCCACCCCCGTGCTACATTAGCGGGCTTTTCGGAATTTTCCGAAGGGCTTTCCGTCTTCGCTTTTTTCCAAACGTTTAGGGACGTTTTCAATGCCAACCATCAATCAACTCGTGCGCCACGGCCGGGAGGTCGAAAAGACCAAATCCAAGAGCCCGGCCATGGAAAACTCTCCGCAGCGTCGCGGTGTGTGCACCCGTGTGTACACCACGACCCCCAAGAAGCCCAACTCCGCTCTGCGTAAAGTCGCCAAAGTGCGCCTGACCAACGGTTTTGAGGTGATCTCCTACATCGGCGGCGAAGGCCACAACCTCCAGGAACACAGCGTCGTGCTGGTTCGTGGCGGTCGTGTCAAGGACTTGCCCGGTGTGCGTTACCACATCGTTCGTGGCTCGCTTGACTTGCAAGGCGTGAAAGACCGCAAGCAGTCGCGCTCCAAGTACGGTGCGAAGAAGCCCAAGGCCAAGTAATTCTGGTTTTTTCGGTGTTTGACCGGCCGGCAAGCCGTGTTGAACGTAGTGACCCCAAAGCGCCATGTCGGCGTCGGGTCGAGTAAGTGAGGGCCTTGCTGGGTTCTCGCGGTGTCTGAAAAGACGCCAACTGAAGCAATATTGAGGTGTAGAAATGCCACGTCGTCGCGAAGTCCCTAAACGTGAAATCCTGCCGGATCCCAAGTTCGGCAATGTCGAGCTCTCCAAGTTCATGAACGTGATCATGGAAGGCGGCAAGAAAGCTGTCGCCGAGCGCATCATTTATGGCGCGCTGGAGCAAATTGAGAAGAAGAGCGGCAAAGACCCGGTCGAAATCTTCTCGGTGGCCATCAACAACGTCAAGCCCATGGTGGAAGTGAAGTCCCGCCGTGTCGGTGGTGCCAACTACCAAGTGCCCGTTGAAGTGCGCCCCGTCCGTCGTTTGGCGCTGTCCATGCGTTGGATCAAGGAAGCCGCGCGCAAGCGCAGCGAAAAGTCCATGGCCTTGCGCCTGGCAAACGAGTTGATCGAAGCCACCGAAGGCCGTGGCGGCGCGATGAAAAAGCGCGATGAAGTCCACCGCATGGCCGAGGCCAACAAGGCCTTCAGCCACTTCCGCTTCTGATCCGGGCTGCCGCCCTTCAGAGCATTCAGTACCGAGAGCCCGCATCCCTTGATTTCCAAGGGTGGCGGGCTCGATCCCTTTTCGGAGTATTTCCATGTCCCGCATCACGCCACTTGAGCGCTATCGCAACATTGGTATTTCCGCGCACATCGATGCCGGCAAAACCACCACAACTGAACGCATCCTGTTCTACACCGGTGTGAATCACAAGATCGGTGAAGTTCATGATGGCGCGGCCACCATGGACTGGATGGAGCAGGAGCAGGAGCGCGGCATCACGATCACGTCCGCTGCAACCACCTGCTTCTGGAAGGGCATGGACATGTCCTTCCCCGAGCACCGCATCAACATCATCGACACCCCCGGCCACGTGGACTTCACCATTGAGGTGGAGCGCTCCATGCGCGTGCTCGACGGCGCCTGCATGGTGTACTGCGCCGTGGGCGGCGTTCAGCCCCAGTCGGAAACCGTCTGGCGCCAGGCCAACAAATACAAAGTGCCGCGTCTGGCCTTCGTGAACAAGATGGACCGCACTGGTGCCAACTTCTTCAAGGTCGTCGAGCAGATGAAGCTGCGCCTGAAGGCCAACCCCGTGCCGATCGTGATCCCGATCGGTGCCGAAGAAAACTTCACCGGCGTGGTGGACCTGCGCAAGATGAAAGCCATCATCTGGGACGAAGCTTCGCAAGGCATGAAGTTCGAGTACCAGGACATCCCGGCCGAGCTGGTCGAGACCGCCAAGGTGTGGCGCGAGAAGATGGTCGAAGCCGCTGCCGAGGCGTCTGAAGAGCTGATGAACAAATACCTCGAAGAGGGCGACCTCACCGAGGAAGAGATCACCCACGGCCTGCGCGTGCGCACGCTGGCGGTCGAGATCCAGCCCATGCTCTGCGGCACTGCGTTCAAGAACAAGGGTGTGCAGCGCATGCTGGACGCCGTGATCGAACTCATGCCTTCGCCCGTGGACATCGAAGACGTCAAAGGCACGGACGATGACGAAGAAGTCACCAGCCGCCGTCCTGACGACAACGAGAAGTTCTCGGCGCTGGCGTTCAAACTCATGACTGACCCGTACGTGGGCCAGCTGACGTTCGTGCGCGTGTACTCGGGCGTGATGAAGAAAGGCGACAGCGTCTACAACCCCATCAAGGGCAAGAAAGAGCGCATCGGCCGTATCGTGCAGATGCACGCCAACAACCGCCAGGAAGTCGAAGAAATTCGCGCCGGCGACATCGCTGCCTGCGTGGGCCTGAAAGACGTGACCACGGGCGAAACCCTGTGCGATCCGGACGCCATCATCATGCTCGAGCGCATGGTCTTCCCCGAGCCGGTGATTGCACAGGCCGTGGAACCCAAGACCAAGGCCGACCAGGAAAAGATGGGCATCGCCCTGCAACGTCTGGCCGCTGAAGATCCGTCGTTCCGCGTCAAGACCGACGAAGAATCGGGTCAGACCATCATCGCCGGTATGGGCGAGCTCCACCTGGAAATTCTGGTGGACCGCATGAAGCGCGAATTCGGCGTGGAAGCCAACGTGGGCAAGCCCCAAGTGGCCTACCGTGAAACCATCCGCAAGACGGTGGAAGATTCCGAAGGCAAGTTCGTTCGCCAGTCGGGCGGCAAGGGCCAGTACGGCCACGTGGTGTTCAAGATCGAACCCAACGAAGCCGGCAAGGGCTTCGAGTTCGTCGATGCCATCAAGGGTGGCGTGGTGCCGCGTGAATACATCCCTGCGGTGGAAAAGGGCGTGATCGAAGCGCTGACCACGGGCGTGCTCGCCGGTTACCCGGTGGTGGACGTCAAGGTCACGCTGCATTTCGGCTCGTACCACGACGTGGACTCGTCTGAAATGGCCTTCAAGATGGCTGCCATCTTTGGTTTCAAGGAAGGCTGCCGCAAGGCCAGCCCGGTGATCCTCGAGCCCATGATGGCCGTGGAAGTGGAAACGCCTGAAGACTATGCCGGCAACGTGATGGGCGATCTGTCCAGCCGCCGCGGCATGGTGCAGGGCATGGAAGACATGGTCGGTGGCGGCAAGGCCATCAAGGCAGAAGTGCCCCTGTCCGAAATGTTTGGCTACTCCACGACCCTGCGTTCGATGTCGCAAGGCCGCGCCACGTACTCGATGGAGTTCAAGCACTACGCCGAAGCACCGCGCAACGTGGCCGAAGCCATCGTTGCTGCGCGCGCCAAGTAAGTTTTTTAGCCGGTCTGCGATCACGCGCCGCCCTGTCCCCGTGCGGGGCGAACCAGCAGTGTGGTGCAGACCTTAAACCGTGACACGGGTTTTGTTCTTTAGGAATTGAAAAATGGCAAAAGAGAAATTTGAGCGGACCAAGCCGCACGTGAACGTGGGCACGATTGGTCACGTTGACCAC
>PNMH01000045.1 GCA_013823505.1 Polaromonas sp.
CTTCGGCGCGGGTCTTGCCCACAGCAGCCACGGTGGCCTGGGGGTAGAGGTTGGGGTAGAGCTGGTTGAAACGCAGACCGGTTTCACCGTCGGCGATCAGGTCGCCGGTGCGTTGGGCTTCGATCAGCTCGGCGCGGACCTGCTCGCGGGTCTTGGCGGTGGAAGGATCGGCGGCCAGGGCGTGGCCGGCAACGAGGGTGGAGAGAGCGATGGCAACAACAGACAGACGGGTTTTCATGACAGTTTCCTTGAGGAGGGTTGAACATGCCGGTCGGTCCGTTGTGCGGTCTGGCCGGCTTCGATGCCTCTGCGGAGGGTTTGCATGCATCGATGGGTTGAACTGTAAAGTTTCTGATCCTGATGAAAAACAGCACCGATGACGTTGCTGTGTTTCTATTTCAGCAACAATAGGTGCTTTCCAATTCGGGAAAACCCTTTCAAGGAGCCTCTTCATGGACCGTCTGGCCTCGATGCGCGTCTTTCAAAAAGTGATCGACGAGGGCGGGTTCGCCGCCGCCGGGCGGGCGATGGACATGTCGCCCGCCGTGGTCACCCGGCTGGTGGCCGACCTGGAAGATCACCTGGGCACACGCCTGCTGCACCGCACGACCCGGCGCGTCTCGCTCACCGACGCGGGCGAGAGCTACCTGGAGCGCGTGCGCCTGATCCTGCAAGACCTGGACGAAGCCCATGCGCTGGTGAGCTCGCAAACCAGCGACCTCGCGGGCGTGCTGCGCCTGCTGGCGCCGCCGGTGCTGGCAACGCACGTGCTCGCGCCGCTGGTGAGCGGCTTTCGGCAGGCTTACCCCAAGATCCTGCTCGACATCGAAGTGGATTCGCACCGCGAGCCGCCGATCCAGGACTACGACATCACGCTGATGGGCACCCAGGCCTCGTTCGACGCCAACGTGATTGCGCGCAAGGTGATCTCCAGCGTGACGGTGCTGCTGGCCTCGCCCGAGTACCTGCGCCGCAGGGGCACGCCCGCGCGCCCCGAAGACCTGGCGCAACACGACTGCCTGCGCTTCAAGCCCGCCGCCGGGCGCAGCCGCGGCTGGCGCCTGCTGCACGAAACCGACGAGACGCGTTTCGTCGACATCGAGGTGCAGCCGGTGCTGTGGGCCAACCACACCGACACGCTGATGCACGCCGCGCTCGACGGTGCGGGCATCACCGCCACCACCATCGAACTCGCCGCACCGCTGATCCAGAACGGAGACCTGGTGCGTGTGCTCAACCCCTGGATCACCGACCGCCTCACGATGTACGCGGCGCTGCCCAGCCGCAAGTTCATGCCACGGCGCACCGAGGTGTTTCTCGACTACCTCATCGAGAAGACCCGCGCCCGCGTGGACAGCGCGATGGCAACTTGCAGCAGCTGACGCATCCGGTTACACGAAAGTCGGCGGGCCCTCACCCCGTTGCTTGGGTTCATTCGTTTCAGCCAGCTCCATCCACTTTTCCCGGAGCCCGCATGAAACGCCTGAACATCCTGCGCACGACCCTCGTCGTCGGCACGCTGCTTGCCACCACCCTGCCCGCGCAAGCCATGGGCCGCCTGGCCGACATCCAGGTGGTCGACCGCGACAGCGGCGAGACGCTCACCGTCCACCGCCATCAGGGCGAGCACTGGGTGGCCGGACGGCCCGGCGCGCGCTACGCGGTGTCGGTGCGCAACGCGACGCCCGGCCGCGTGCTCGGCGTGGTTTCGGTGGACGGGGTGAACGTGATCTCGGGCGAAACGGCGGCCTGGCAACAGACCGGCTACGTGCTCTCGCCCTGGCAACAGCACGCCATCACCGGCTGGCGCAAGAGCGACACCGAGGTGGCGGCTTTCCACTTCACGGCATCCCGCGCTTCGTATGCCGAGCGCACCGGCCGACCCGCCCACGTGGGTGTGATCGGCGTGGCCGTGTTCCGCGAAAAACCCCTGGCACCACCACCTGCGCTGGTGCCCTGGCCGCAGCAGCGGGAGCTCGGGGGTGCCGCCGAGAGCCGGTCTTCTGCCCCAGCGGGCTCAGCAGACAGGACCGAGGCCGACGGCGAGGCGCCGCAACAGCGCGCCGAGTCGCTGGCCGCGCGCCGCATGGCCCCGGCCGCACCTGCGCCCCGCCTGGGCACGGGCCATGGCGAACGCGAAGCATCGCCCATCAGCCGCACGACGTTCGAGCGCCGCAGCGAGCGCCCCGACGAGTTGATCCGCATCCGCTACGACAGTCGCGAGAACCTGGTGGCCATGGGCATCATCCCGACGCAAGCCGTGCCGCCTCGGCCGAATCCGTTTCCTGGCGCGGTGCAGCCCGGCTACACACCCGATCCGAGCTGAAGGTGCGCCCAACATAATCGCGGGAATGACCGACGAGGCTGTGCCCGCCGACGAAGCGCTGATGCAGGCCTTTGCCGCGGGCGACGCACGCGCCTTTGAAACCCTGTACGACCGCCACGCCTTGGGGGTGTGGCGCTTCGTGCAGCGCAGCGTGCACGACCCTGCGCTGGCCGACGACCTGGTGCAGGACGTGTGGTTCTCCCTCGTGCGGCAGGCGCCGCAGTACCAACCCCGGGCCCGCTTTCGCACCTGGCTTTTCACGCTGGCCCACCACCGCATGGTCGACCACTGGCGCACCCACAAGGGCCATGCCAGTCTCGACGCCGAGACCGAAGACGGCGCGACCCTGGCCGACACGCTGGCCGCCGATTCCGGTTTTGGCCCGGTGCGACAACTGCAGTCACGCGAGCAGGCCCAAGCCCTGCTGGAAGCACTCGCCGCCCTGCCCCTGCCTCAGCGAGAAGCTTTCCTGCTGCAGGCCGAAGGTGGGCTCAGCCTGACCGAAATCGCGCAGGCCACCGGCGTGAACGCCGAGACCGCCAAGAGCCGGCTTCGCTATGCGCGTGAACGCCTGCGCCAGACCCTGGAAGCCTTGGCGTGAGCGCAGCACGGAGGTATTTGCATGACACCCGGTGACGATCTGCTGAAACGCTACCAGGAGGCCAACGCCCACGACACGTTGCGGCCCGACCCGGCGCTGCGCGAGAAGGTGCTCGCACAGGCGCGCGCCGCGGCATCGGCCAGGTTGGCGCCTTCCGCCGGACGACCCCACGCGGCCAACGATGCCGCCTGGCGCTGGCGCGCTCTCGGCGGCCTGGCCGTGCTCGGTCTGGCCGCATTGGTGGTGCTGCAGTTCGACCGCGGCTCACCCGAAGAGCGTGGTCTCGCCCTGGGCGACGCAGCGAGTCCGCCGGCCGTCGGGATGGCCCAGTCCGAGCGCCAGGCGCCGCCGCCGGCGGTGGTGTACCCCGCCGCGCCGCCAACCCCTGCGGCCCCACGCGCCTCGACACCGCCCTCGTCGCCACCACCACAGCCTCGTGGTCAAGCCGTCAACCCGTCACCCGCCGTTGCAGCCGACACGGCACCAGCGGAACCAGCCGCGCAGGCTGCTGCGTCGGTCGACCAGGGCACCGAACAGCGCGCCCGTAGCGACGCACGCGAAGAAGCCCCAGCGGCACGCTCCCTGCGAAGCGCCGCGCCACCCGCCCTCGCCACGCCGCCCAACGACGCTTTGCTGGCCGCCGCAGCGAGCGGCGACATCGCGGGTGCGCGTGGCGCTCTGGCGCAAGGGGCTGACGTGAACACCGCCAACACCCTGGGCCGCAGCGCGCTCATGATGGCCGCGCAACGGGGCGACGAGTCCTTGGTGCGCCTGCTGCTCGGCGCGGGCGCCGACCCCCTGCGCGCTGACCGCGACGGCCTGCGCGCCGCCGACCTCGCACAACAGGCCGGGCACGGCGCACTGCTGCCGCTGCTGGACGCACCCCGCTGAAGACCGCCGCTACCATGCGCGCATGAACACACCGACCGTTTCCTCCTCCGTGCACTTTGGCCACCAGGGCCGCGTTGTCATCGTCACCGGCGGTGCGCAAGGCATCGGCGAAGCCTGCGTTCGCCGCTTTGCTCGCGAAGGCGCCCAACTCGTGATCGCCGATGTGGCCAACGCCCCCGGCAGCGCGCTCGCGCGCGAACTCGGCGCCACCTACATGCACTGCGATGTGGGCGACAAGCTCGACGTGGACGCGGTCGTGGCCAAGACCGTCGCCGCTTTCGGGCGCATCGACGTGCTCGTGAACAACGCGGGCATCTTCAAGGCCGCCGACTTTCTGGAGGTCAGTGAAGACGACTTCGACGAAGTGCTGCGCGTGAACCTCAAGGGCTCATTTCTCATGGGGCAGGCGGTGGCGCGTGTGATGGCGACACAACGCGACGGCGCCATCGTCAACATGAGTTCGGTCAACGGCGTGCTCGCCATTCCCACCATCGCCAGCTACAACGTGAGCAAGGGCGGCATCAACCAGCTCACCCGCGTGATGGCGCTGGCCCTGGCAGAGCATGGCATCCGTGTGAACGCGGTGGCGCCCGGCACCATCGCCACCGAGCTCGCCGCCCGGGCCGTGCTCACCAGCGACGAGGCGAGGAACAAGATCCTCAGCCGCACGCCCATGAAACGCCTGGGCGAGCCCGACGAAATCGCCGATGTGGTGGCCTGGCTGGCCAGCGACGCGGCGAGCTACGTCACCGGCGAGATCGTCACGGTCGACGGCGGGCGCATGACGCTGAACTACACCGTGCCGTTGTGAGGCCGACAGCCCGCTGCGTTTACACCCGCTTACCTCTCTCGTTGGAATAGGCGGCACTCGGCTTTCGTTGTCGCATCAGATCCTGGTCCTGCCATCAACTGCGGGCCTGGACTCTTCAACCCCGAACCAACGAGAGGACTTTCATGAAAAACAACATCGGTGCCATCGTGACCGCCGTGGCCAGCGTGGTGGGCAGCCACAGCGCCCAAGCGCAGAGCTTGCCGCTGGTGAAGGAACTGGCGCAGGCAGCGCAAGGTGTGCTGTCAGGCGTGAACCCCATGAAGATCAGCGCCGGCAACAGCAGCTCCAACTCGTCGAGCAACAGCAGCTCCAACGGCAGCTCGAATTCTTCTTCCAACTCGTCGAGCAATTCCTCGAACAACTCGTCCAGCAACAGCAGCTCCAACAGCAGTTCGAATTCCTCGTCGAACTCCTCGAGCAACAGCAGCAGCAACTCTTCAAACAACAGCAGTTCGAACAGCAGTTCAAACAGCAGCCGCAGCAGCCCCCGCGGCGACACCCCGGTGCACGGCTTCTTCAAGGGGTGGGAGAACGGCATGAACCGCGCGGCCCGAGCCGTGGGCATTGCACCCGACCAGCCGACGCGGCGTTCGTCCAACAGCAGCTCCAACAGTTCGTCGAACAGCTCGTCCAACTCCAGCTCCAACAGCAGTCGCTGAGCCGCTATCCTTGGTCATGCCCGATACGCCCGAGCCCAAGATTGAATTCCTCTGCGCCCCCGAAGACTTGGGCGTGATTGCCGCGCCGGTGCCAGCGCGCGAGGCGCTGCCCGAGTGGTTCAAGCGCCTGGCGCCGGTGGACAAGCAGCGCCTCTCCACCACCGACAACGCACTCACCGTCAAACGCTGCATGCCGTTTCTCGACGCGCTCATGACCGGCTGGATCCTGCCGCTGGCGGCCACCGTGCGCATCGAGGTGCTGGACAACGGCCAGACCGTGAACACCGGCTGGGACTTCGATCGCACCATGGTGAGCAACCACCACCCGTACCAGATCGCGGGCCATCCGATGCAGCCGCGCCCGCCCAACAAGTTCCACAACCACTGGACCATCCGCACGCCCAAAGGCTGGAGCTGCCTGTTCATCCCCCCGATGAACCAGCCCAACGGCGTGGTGGAGATTGCGGCCGGCGTGGTCGATACCGACGAGTACACCTCGCTGATCCACTTCCCGTTTTTTGCGATCGCGGCTGACGGTCTCTACACGCTGGAAAAAGGCACGCCGCTGGTTCAGGTGATCCCGTTCCGCCGCGACGACCAGCAGCTCGCCGGCGAAGTGCGCGCCGAGACGCCGCAGGAAGCGGCCGAGCGACAGCGCATCTTGCGCGCCACCAGCGCAGGCGATGGCTGGTACCGCAAGGAAGCCCGCGAGAAGCGCTGACATGCGCGCGGTCACCACCCTCACCTTCATCGGCACGGTTGTGACCGCTGGCTGTTCGCACCTGCCTTCGGGTGGCCTTCAGGATGCCATCGATGCGCTCACGCTCACCGAGTCGATGGCCGGTGTTGCACGCGCATTGCCTCCTGCACCGCGCCCGGCCGTGCGTGTGGGCGACACCTACGTGTTCGGCGCTGCCTCGGTGCGCCGCGTGGTGGCGGTGAGCGCCAACGCGCTGACGTGGTCCACCACAGACGGGCAGAGCTTTCGCACCGGGCGCGATTTCTTCACGCCCGTGCTGGAGCAGACCCTGCCCGACCGCCGCATCACCAGCCGGCTGAGCGGCCAACCCGGCTCGCTGTGGCCATTGAGCGTGGGCAAAAAAGTCAGCTTCGAGGAGACGCGGGTCACGTCGATGGCGGTGTTCGAGCGGGACATCCAGACCCAGCTGCGCTGGGATTGCGAAGTGATCGACACGCGTTTGAGCCCGGTACCGGCAGGAGATTTCGACACCTTCCACGTGGCCTGCAAGGCCTACAGGGCCGGCTTTTTTTTGCCGGTGCAAACGGTCACCTGGGACTACGCACCTTCGCTCGGCCACTACGTGCGCCGCACCTGGTTCGAGCGCGGCCAACGCCGCCAGAGCGCACTGGGCGCCGCGCTGCCCGGGCCGCTGGCCAGCGCGCCGCGCGTGGCTGCCACCCTGGAACGGCTGCAACAGATGCAGCAGCCCTGAAGCGCGTCAACCGCAGCGCAACGGCACTTTGGGCAAGCCCCAGCCGAAGACGGGGTCGCGCCCGGTCGCGCCGAGATCGGTCACCGGAACACCACGACCACCGAGCCAGTCAGCGCGGGTCAACACGCCCTCGAACAACGACTGTGACAGCTGCGCCACGAGAAAAGGAACAGCGTACGAGGTGCCGCTGCGCAGCCGCACGGCGCCCACCCCATCGGGCGTGGGCAGCTCCACGCCTGGCAGTGCAAAGTCCACGGTGCTGCCCTGGCTGGCGCGCCAGTAGATGCGCCCGTCGGCCGAGATCGCGGTGGCACCCAGCACGCCGTCGAGTGCGGCCGGGTGCGCGGGCGGGGCGTTGCGCCCTGCATTGCCCACGGCGGCAGCCACCAGCACACCACGCGACTGGATGCGCTGGATCGCGGCGGCGAGCACCAGGTTGTCCGGACCGGTCAAGCTCATGCCGATCACCTGCACCCGCTCGGCCAACAGCCATTCGAGACTCTTGACCAGTCCCACCGCGTCTGCGGCAAGGGCGCCCGACGGCAGGCGGACAAAAGGCTCCGCCGCGCGCAGCCTGGCCCGGGGCACCAGCCCGGGCAGCGGGGTTCCAGGCTGGCCCACAAGGATCGTGGCCACCGCTGTGCCGTGGGTGGCGTCACCCTTCGCGCTCGTATCAGACACAAAACGGCGCACGCGCAGGTCGGCGCCTTGCAAGGCCGGGAAGCCTGTGTCCACGCCGGAATCCACCATACCGATCACCTGATCACGCCCGCAGTTGGCGCTGCGCCCGGGCCATTCCAGGCGCCGCATCGGCTCACAGCTCGCGCCTTCGCAAGCAGCTGCGTCGGCCTGGGCCAACTGGTAGAGGTGGTGCAGGTCGAACACGCCCGGATCGCGTTCATTGGCGACCGCCAGCGCGGTGCGCGCGTCGATACCCGGTGGCAACTGCAGGCGCACCACGCGCAGGCCCAGCCCCGCTTGCACGCTGGTCTCCACCACGCGCGCACCCCACTGGGCAGCGCGCTGCAGCGCGGCCGGGCTGGGATTGAGTGCAACCAGTTCGTCCGCTTTGAAACGGTCCGCCTGCACCGGCAACTCGGGCTCGCGCGGCCCGGGGTCGGTGTCCTGGCCGCCCGTGCCCGCATCGCTGCCAGCCGAGGACGCGCCACCGCCATCGCTGGCGCCCCCGCCATCACCATCGTCGCCGCCGTCGTCTCCATCGTCTGCGCGGGCTTGCCCCACCCAGGGCACACCGTCCAGCGATGACCAGCCGGTCGGTGGAAGCGCGTGCAACAGCAGCATCAACCAGAGCAGCCACCAGCCCCGGCGATTGGGCTTCGAGCGGCGGGCATGAGAAAGCAGGGGCATGGTGGAATTTGTGTGCGCAGGTCGGGCCGTCAGGTTAAAACACCGCGGCCATCCCGTCAGCCATGGGGTCTGCCATGCACAACGCAGTGCGGTCGCACGGTATTCCATGAAAGCCGGGAATAAAGCCACCGCTGAGGCGTTGTCACCCCAACCACCATGCTTGAGTCCGACCCCCGCGCCCAGATCATCAGCCTGCTGCCCCGCTTGCGCCGTTTCGCCAGCGGGCTCACGCACGATGGCCACATGGCCGACGACCTGGTGCAGACCGCCTGCCTGAAGGCGCTGGAGCGCTGGCACCAGTACCAGGCCGACACCAGCCTGGCGAGCTGGATGTTCCGCATCGTGCAGACCACCTGGCTCGACGACTACCGCACGCGCCAGCGCCAGAAGACCGACACCGACACCGACGCGCTGCCCGACATCGAAGGCGAAGACGGGCGCCAGGTGGTGGAGCGGCGCAGCGACCTGCGCGCGGTGCGCGCGGCGCTGGAGCAGCTGCCCGATGACCAGCGCGCAGTGCTGATGCTGGTCACCGTGGACGGGCTGTCGTACCAGGAAGCCGCACTGGCGCTCGACATCCCCATGGGCACGGTGATGAGCCGGCTGTCGCGCGCCCGCATCAAGCTGGCCGACGCGCTGGGAAGGCAAGGAGCTTGAGATGACATTCAACGACGACACCCTGATCGCCTACCTCGACGGGCAGTTGCCCGAGGCCGACTACGCACCGCTGGAGCAAGCCCTGAACAACGACGCAGCCCTGCGCACGCGCCTGCAGGCGCTGGCCGAGAGCAGCGAACTCGCGCGCCGCGCCTTCGACCCGGTGTTGCTGGAGCCGGTGCCCCCACAACTCATCGCCGCGATCTGGCGCGCGCCCGATCCAAGGGCGAAGGCCGAGACCCCCGGCCGATCCAGACCCGCGGGCCTGCTGGCCTGGCTCGGCCTGACCTCGGGTCCACGTGCCTGGCCAGCGCTGGCCTCGGTGGTGGTGCTGGGCCTGGGGATGGTGATCGGCTGGCAATTGCTGACACCGGCGGGCGATGCGCGATGGGCGCTGCGCGAAGGTGCACCGGTGAGCGACGAGGCGCTGGCGTTGGCGCTGGAGGTTTCACCCAGCGGGCGCGTGCTGCGCACCGCTGGCGGGGCCGTGGAGATCGTGGCCAGCTTCGAGCAGGTGGGCGGTGGGCACTGCCGCGAGTTCAACCGCAACAGCCCGGACGGCTCCCTCGATGAGCTGGGTATCGCCTGTCGCAACCCGCAGGGCGACTGGCAAATCGAACTGCTGGTCGCCGAGGACCGTCCATCGCAATCGGGCCAGGCGGGATACCAGACCGCCAGCAACCAGCAGCACGAGCAGGCGGACGCCTTCCTGCGAGACCGTGTGCAAGGTCTGCCGCTGAACGAGGCCCAGGAACAGGCTCTGATCGAGCGCGGCTGGACTCACTGACCTCAAGCTGGCCGAGGCCGCACCACCTCCGCTTCGCGGATCGGCAAGTGAATGAGCGCCGCGCCCACCGCCAGCACGATGTCGATGTACCAGATCCAGTCGTAGTTGCCGGTGGCCTCGAACACCTGGCCCCCCAGCCAGGCGCCGAGGAATCCGCCCACCTGGTGCGACAACATCACCAGGCCAAACAGCATGGCCATGTTGCCGGTGCCGAAGAACTTGGCCACCAGGCCCACCGTGGGCGGCACGGTGGACAGGAAGGTCAGGCCCATCACCGCGGCGAAGGTGAGCATCACCACCTCGGTCTTGGGTGCCAGCAGGAAGATGAGCACGGCCAGCGCGCGCGTGGCGTACACCAGCGACAGCAGCGACTTCATGCGCCAGCGGCCCACGGCCCAGCCCATGGCCAGGCTGCCGATGATGTTGAAGAGGCCGATGACGCCCAGCGCCCACGCGCCCACCGGCGCGGGCAGACCGCACGCGGCCACCACGCCGGGCAGGTGCGTGGCCAAAAAGGCCACGTGGAAACCGCAGACGAAGAAGCCGGCCGAGAGCAGCAGGTAGCTCGGGTGGGCCAGCGCCTTGCGGATCGCCTCACCCGCCGGCAGCGACACCGGCGCGGGCGCGGCGCCCGCGGCAGCCGCCGGGCCTGGCCCACGCAACACCCAGGCCGCCGGCAACGCGAGCAGAACGATCAAGGCCAGCGCTTGCATCGCACCGGCCCAGCCCAGACCCAGCGTGAGCGCGGCGGCCAGCGGTGCCATCACGAACTGGCCGAACGAACCCCCGGCGTTCACGATGCCGGTGGCCATGCCGCGCCGCTCGGTCGGCATGAGGCGGGTGGTGGCCGCCATCAGTACCGACGGCCCGGCCATACCGGCGCCACCGGCCGAGAGCACGCCGATGGCCAGGATCAGGCCCCAGGTGCTCGTCATGAGTGGCGTGATGTACGTGCCCAGCGCGACCAGCATCACCCCGGCGAGCAGCACGCGCCCGGCGCCGATGCGGTCGGCCACGGCGCCGGCGAACGGCTGCGTGAGACCCCACCAGAGCTGACCGAACGCAAACGCCAAGCTGATGCTGCCCACGCCCAGACCGGTGGCGGTGTTCAGCGGCGAGAGAAAAAAGCCCATGGTCTGGCGCGTGCCCATGGTCAGCGCAAAGGTGCCGGCAGCGGCCAGCAACACCAGCCACCAGACGGCGTGTTTTTGGACATCAGTCTTCATGGTTGTCCTCCTCGTGGAATGCAGCGAGTCCCTGGTCCAGCAGGCCGTGCAGCGCGACCACCGTGGCCACGCCCAGCTTGTCGTTGAGCGCGAGCTGGGCGGCCTTCCAGCGACGCTGCGCCTGGCGGCGCGTTTCGCGCCCGGCTTCGGTGATGTGCACGAGGCGGCTGCGCGCATCGGCGCCTTCGCCGATCTCCAGCCAGCCTGCTGCCACGAGTGGCTGCAGGTTGCGCGTGAGCGTGGAGGCGCCCATGTCCATGCGGCGGGCCAGATCGCCCGGCGCCAACGGGCCGAGCTTGTCCACGTGGGTCAGCAGCGAGTACTGCGTGATCTTGAGACCCGAGTCCGCGAGGTGCTGGTCGTAGTGCTGGGTCACACGGCGCGTGAGCTGGCGCAGCTTGAAGTTGGTACAACCCACCGGACTCGGGGCCGCGGTGGAGGGTGACGCATGGGTGTCAGTGCTCATGAATTGATTGTATCTACAATCATTGCAGCTACAAACAACAAGGACACAAGATGACCACCGAAGAAATCCAGGCGCTCTGGATGCAGCAGTACGACGCGATCGTCGAGCGCATGAAGGCCGGCGCCGGCGTGGGCCTGGCCAACCCGGCCGACATCGCGGGCCTCACCGGCCTGCAGCAGATGCAGGCCATGCTCGACGGCCAGCTGCCCTACCCCCACATTGCCCACACACTGGACTTCTCGCTGATCGAGGTGGGCGAAGGCCGCGCGGTCTTTCAGGGCCAGCCCCAGCTCAAGCACTACAACCCGCTGGGCAGCGTGCACGGCGGCTGGTACGCCACGCTGCTCGACTCAGCACTGGGCTGCGCGGTGCACACCACGCTGCCGGTGGGCCGCGGCTACACCACGGCCGAACTGGGCGTGAACATCGTGCGCGCGGCATCCCACAAAAGCGGCCCACTGCGCGCCATCGGCACGGTGTTGCACGCTGGTCGACAGCTTGCCACCGCCGAGGCGCGCATCGTGGGCGCCGACGGCAAACTCTACGCCCATGCCACCACCACCTGCCTGGTGTTCGAAGCGCCCGCGCGCTGAAATCAGGCGCAAAAAAGCCCGGCGAACCGGGCTGTCTGTTGGGGCGATGCGCGGGTTCAGCCGGCGATCATCACTTCCACACGGCGGGCTTCGGCGTCGTTGCCGGTGCCGGTGGTCTGCTCGGGCTTCTTCAGCTCCAGGCTGGTCTCGGCCACGCCAGCACCCACCAGCGCGTCGCGCACGGCCAGCGCACGTTTCTTGGCCAGTTCGGCATTGAAAGCCGGGTCACCGGTGGCGTCGTGGAAGCCGGAGAGCACCAAGCGCTTGCCCGCCTTGGCCGCGGCGATCGCGTCACCCAGGGCCACCAGGGCGCCAGCGGCCAGATCGGCCTTGCCCGAGGCAAAGTAGAACTTCACCACGCCGTTTTCCACGACCACGCTGGCGTCGTCGCTCGACGCTGCAGCCATGGCGGGCGCAGCGGCCGGAGCTGCCGCCTGGGTGGTGGGCGCACCACCACGGGATTTGTGGATGCCCAGGCCCACGGCGAAGCCGGTCACCAGCACAATCACCGCCACCAGCAGCACCGCGACCACGCGGTACTCAACTTCGTTATCTTGGGAAGACATGGGAAACACTCCGTGAAAATGGTTGTCAGTTCGTCGATCTCCCGGGCGCAGCGCGCCAACCTCTCACAGCGGCGCAGCCCGTCGGGCGCTGCGGGATTGTAAATGGCCCCTTCCTCCGCTCCCTCCACGGCTCCACCCCGCACCGTGCGTCCCACCACCTGGGACCCGGCCCAACGCAACGGCGCGCAGATGATGGCCGACACGCTGGCCCAGTGGCGCTCGCAAGGCCCGCGCCCCGACCTCTGGGTGTTCGCCTACGCCTCGCTGGTCTGGCGCCCTGAGTTCACCGCCGCCGAGCAGCGCCTGGCACGCGTGCACGGCCACCACCGCTGCCTGGAGATGTGGAGCCGCGTCAACCGGGGCACCTTTGAATGCCCCGGCCTCGTGTTCGCCCTCATGCCCGGCGGCAGCTGCACAGGGCTCGCCTTGCGCGTGCCGCACGACGAAGTGGAAGCCCTGATGCCGCTGCTGTGGGCGCGCGAAATGCCCAACCCGGTCTACGACCCCAAATGGCTGACCTGCCAGACCGAGCAGGGTCCGGTGCACGCGCTGGCCTTCACCCTGTCGCGCCGCAGCCCCAGCCACACCGGCACGCTGAGCGAAGAACGCTACCGCGACATCTTCAGCCGCTCGTGCGGGCGCTACGGCACCACACTCGACTACGCGCGCCAGACCTTCCACGGCCTGCTGCACCACGGCATTCACGACCGTGCCTTGGGCAAACTGCTGCAGCTGGTCGACGGCGCTGATTGACCTGCCGCAAGCCCGGGTCTGGACCCCACTCCTATACTGAAAATATGAACATCGCCGATCTGCGCAAGAGCTACGAAAAAGCCGAACTCAGCGAGTCCGCTTCCAACGCCGACCCCCTGCTGCAATTCTCGAAATGGCTGGAAGAAGCCATCAGCAGCGAGGTGCCCGAGCCCAACGCCATGACGGTGGCCACCGTCGGCTCCAATCTGCGACCGAGCACGCGGGTGGTTCTCATCAAAGGCTATGACGAGCGCGGCATCGTCTGGTACACCAACTACGCCAGCCGCAAGGGCCAGGAACTCGCGGGCAACCCGTTCGCAGCAATCCAGTTCCACTGGGTCGAACTCGAACGCGTCGTGCGCATTGAAGGCGCGGTGGAAAAAGTGAGCGACGCCGAGAGCGACGAGTACTTCCACAGCCGCCCACTCGACAGCCGCATCGGCGCCTGGGCCAGCCCGCAAAGCCAGGTGATCGAAGGCCGCACGGTGCTGGTGACCAACGCCGCGAAGTACGGCGCGCAGTTTCTGCTGCAGCCGCCGCGTCCGCCGCACTGGGGCGGCTACCGCCTCAAGCCCGAGCGCTGGGAGTTCTGGCAAGGGCGCAAGAGCCGTCTGCACGAC
Organism: Polaromonas sp.; assembly: GCA_013823505.1. The sequence continues at coordinate 13,800 of PNMH01000045.1, forward strand.
CGCTTGCGCTACACCGCGCAGGGCGACGGTGGCTGGTTGCGCGAGCGGCTGGCGCCCTAGATGCTTTCGATGGTCTGGTCGGCCACGGCGGCCAGCTGCGCGGCGCTGACCAACGCTGGCGCGATCTCGGCCAGCGGCACGAGCACAAACGCCCGCTGCACCATGCGCGGGTGCGGCACCGTCAAGCGGGGTGAATCGATGCGCGCGCCGCCAAACAGCAACAGGTCCATGTCGAGCGTGCGCGGCGCATTGCGGTAGGGGCGTTCGCGGCCGGCCTGTTGTTCGATCGCTTGCAGGGCGTCGAGCAAGGCCATGGCGTTGAGGGTGGTCGACAGCTCCGCCACCGCGTTGACGTAATCGGGGCCGGTGGACTGGATTGGTGCGGTGCGGTAGAGGCTGGAGGCGCGCACGAGACGGACGCCCGGCGTGTCCCCCAGGGCTGACAAGGCGTCGCGCAGGGCCTGTGCGGTGTCGCCGAGGTTGGCCCCCAGCGCGACGAAAGCCGTGACCTCAGCGCGGTCCACGGCCAAGGCGGTCAAACCGGTCCCGGCTCGCCACCGGCGGCAGCACCGCCGGGCTTGCGGCGACGACGACGGCGCTTCTTGGCCGGGGCCGAACCGTCGGTGGGCGCCGTGGAGTCGGCGCCGTCGTCGGACTCCCCAGCGTCTTCGTCTTCGCGGTCGTCAGCGCCGGCATCGGTCGTGCGGAAACGGGGATCGGGTGCGAGTGCCTCGGTCGACGCAGCGGCATTGGCCGGGTGGTCGTCATCGCTGCGCTTCACGCGCCGCGCCTTGCCGGCGCCGGGCTTGGCCAGGTTGTCGCGGCGCTGCGCGTCCACCATGTCTTCGCGCATGTCGTCGCTGGCCATGCTGAAGGTTTCCCACCAGTGGGCCAGCTCTTCTTCCACTTCGCCCACCTGGGCGCGCAGGCGCAGGAAGTCGAAGCCGGCGCGAAAGCGCGCCTGGTCCACCAGGCTGAACGGTGAGGTGCCCACGCGCTTGTCGAAGCGGGGTTGCATCATCCAGATCTCGCGCATGTCCGCACCCAGCTTGCCACGGCCCGACACATCACCGATGCGGGCATCAAAAGCTTCGTCCACGGCGTCTTGCAGAGCGGCAAACGGCGGTGGCGGACGCTGGCCCGGGCGGGCATTGAGGCGCTGGCTCCAGCCCTTGCGCACGTCGGCCCACAACACGCAGGCCAGCAGGAAGCTTGGGGCCACCGGCTTGCCTTCGCCCACGCGGCGGTCGGTGTCCTGCAGGGCGAGCTTCACAAAATCGTCGTCGGCGCGCTGCACCACCACGTCGAGCAGCGGGTAGATGCCGGTGTCCAGGCCCACGGCCTTGAGTTGTGCCACGCTGGCCAGCGCGTGGCCGGTCTGCAGCAGCTTGAGCATTTCGTCGAACAGACGGCTCTGCGGCACGTCCAGCAGCAGCTTGCGCGAGGACGCCAGCGGCTCCAGCGTCTTGGCATCAAACGTGAAACCCAGACCACTGAGCTTGGCGGCAAAACGCACGGCGCGGATGATGCGCACCGGGTCTTCGCGGTAGCGCGTGGCGGCGTCGCCAATCATGCGCAGCGTCTTCTTCTTCGCGTCGCGGATCCCGTGGTGGAAGTCGACCACGGTCTGTGACTCGGGGTCGTAGTACATGGCGTTGATGCTGAAGTCGCGGCGAGCAGCATCGTGTTCGATCGGACCCCACACGTTGTCGCGCAGCACACGGCCGCTGGCGTCCACAGCGTGCTTCATGCCGGCGAGTTCGCCCTTGCTGGTGCGCTCGTTGCCCGCCACCTGCTCGGCGTCGGCGCTGTCCAGGTAGGCGCGGAAGGTCGACACTTCGATCATTTCGTGTTCGCGGCCGCGGCCGTAGATCACGTGAACGATACGGAAGCGCCGGCCGATGATGAAAGCGCGGCGGAACAGGCCCTTGACCTGTTCGGGCGTGGCACTGGTGGCCACGTCGAAGTCTTTCGGTCGCAGGCCCAGCAGCAGGTCGCGCACGGCACCACCCACGATGTAGGCGTCAAAGCCGGCCTGCTTGAGGGTGTGCACCACGTCCAGCGCGCGCTGGTCCACCAGCTTGATGTCGATGCCGTGCACCGAGACCGGCACGTCTTCGCGTTTGCCGAAGGGGCTGGCGCGGCGTGCGGGGGCCGCTGGCGATTTGCCGAGCAGCCTGTCAATGAATTTCTTGATCATTCGAATAGGTTCAATATGCGCCAGCCCCGTTCCTGGGCAATGGCTTGGAGCCGGGCGTCCGGGTTGGTGGCCACGGGCTCGTGCACTTTTTCCAGCAGCGGCATGTCGTTCATGGAGTCGCTGTAGAAGGTGCTGTGCTGCACGCCGGCCCATTCCAGGCCACGCGCGGCCAGCCATTGTTCCACACGGGCGACCTTGCCCTCGCGAAACGATGGCGTGCCCCGGATCTCGCCGGTGGGCTCACCCCGTTCGTCGGTGGCGAGATCAATGGCGATCAGTTCGTCCACACCGAAGGCCTGAGCGATCGGGCGGGTGACGAATTCGTTGGTCGCGGTGACGATCACGACCGTGTCGCCCGCGGCCTGGTGGGCACGCACCAGCGACAACGCCGTGTCCTTGAGCGAGGGCAGCACCACCTCGGTCATGAAGCGCGCGTGGGCCTCGCGCGCGGTTTTCAGGCCACGCTCGCGCACCGCTTCAATGGCGAAGCGCACATAGCGGTGGATATCCAACGTGCCGGCCTTGTAGTCGGCGTAAAAGCCGTCGTTGGCCTTGGAAAAGCTGTCGCCATCGCGCCAGCCCAGTTTCACGGTGAATTCGCCCCAGGCGTAATCGGAATCGAACGGGATCAGGGTGTGGTCGAGGTCAAAAAGCGCCAGTCTCATTCGTCTTCCAGCATGGATTTGATCAGGGGAATGGTGATGGCACGCTGGGTGCGCAGGGCGTAGGCGTCGAGCTGGTCCAGCAGCAGCATCAGGCTGGAGAGGTCGCGCGAGAAGCGCCGCAGCATGAAGTCCATCACCTCGTCGCTGAGGAAGACACCACGGTCGTCAGCCGCGCGGCGCAGCACGCCTCGGCGTTCGGTTTCGCCCAGCGCGTGCAGCTGGAACACATGGCCCCAGCCCAAGCGGGTACGCAGGTCTTCGCGCAGGCGCAGATCGGCCGGCGGGCAGTTGGCCGCGGCCAGCACCCAGCGCGCCGGGCCGTGCGCCGGGTTCTGTGCGTTCACAAACCAGTTGAAAGCCGCCGCCTGCTGTGTGGCGGTGTAGAGGTGGCAGTCGTCCAGCAGCACCGCATCCCAGTGCTCATCAAACTCGGGCGGATCCAGTGTGTCCACGTCGATCCAGCCCACCCGGCTGCCCTGCTCCCGCAGGCTTTCGCGCACCGCGCGCAGCAAGTGCGTCTTGCCACTGCCGCTCTCGCCCCACACAAACGTGGGGACCGGCGAGCGCAGCGGGTTGTGGGCCCAGAGCTTGAGATGCTCCAGCGCGGCTTCGTTGCCCACAGGCACGAAGTTGGCCAGGGTCGGGACCGGCGCGAGGCCGATGTCCAGCGCCATCTGTTTCATGGGGTGGGGGCCGGTGCTCATGGCTCAAGGGTCCCGTTGTGGCCGCTGGCCCGATCGCCCAGGTACATCTGGCTGCCCAGGTAACCGTGTTTGGCGCGCCGGATGGCCACCAGCAGCACGGCGCTCGCCGGCAAGGCGATCAGCACGCCCACAAAGCCGAACAGGTGCCCGAAGGCCAGCAGCGCAAAGATGACGGCAATGGGGTGCAGACCGATGCGCTCACCGAGCAGGCGCGGCGTGAGGTAAAGGCTCTCGATCAGCTGGCCCAGCAAGTAAACGCCGCCCACCAGGGCCACGCCCAGCACGGTCTGGAACTGCAGGAGTGCCGCAAACAGCGCCATCACCAGACCGAGACCAAAGCCCAGGTACGGCACAAAGACCGCCAGCCCGGTGAACACGCCGATCGGCAGCGCCAGATCCAGCCCCACGAGCGCCAGTGCCACCGTGTAGAGCACCGCCAGCACCGCCATGACCAGCAACTGCCCGCGCAGGTACTGGCCCAGCACGCCATCGGTTTCGTTGAGGAAACTCTGCACGCTCTCGCGCCAGCGGGGTGGGATCAGGTTCTTGGCGCGCGTGACCAGATTCGTCCAGTCCAGCAGCAGGTAATACGCCACGATGGGCATGAGGAACAGGTTGCCCACGACCGCAGCCAGCGCGCTGCCGCCGATGCGCAGCGACGACAACAGACCGTTGATCAGCTCGCTCTCGTTTCCCGTGATGAGGGTGCGCAGCCATTCGCGCACCTGGGTCACGTCCACCTGCAGGTTGACGCCGAAGCGGGTGGCCAGCGGCAGCAACGCCTCGTTCAGGCGGACCAGCAGCAGCGGCACCTGGTCGCGCAGCAGTGGCACCTGCTTGGTGATCACCGGCACGATGAGCAGCATGACGGCCAGCAGCACCAGCATGAGCAGCGCAATGGCCAGCCCGGCACCGAGCCAGCGCGGCACGCGCCGGGCGTGCAGCCGCTCCACCAGCGGGTGCAGCGCGTACGCGAGCACGGCGGCCAGCAAAAAAGGCATGAGCACCGGTGCCAGCAGGGAGAGCAGCAAAGCACTCACCACAGCGATCAGGGCCCAGAGCAAGGCGCGGATCTGGTTGGAGGACAGTGGCATGGAGCGCGAGGGTCGATGAGGCCGCGAGGGCGACCCCTTAAAATCTGGGGCAAATTCTATCGGGCCACTCTCAGGGTACCCGAAAGCCCCCCACCCGCCCAGCGTCCCGCTCCAACGACCGCCTTGCCCCCAGCCGGGCCAGCCCGCACATGACATCCTCCACCACCCCCCTTTCGTACAAAGACGCCGGCGTTGACATCGACGCTGGCGACGCGCTGGTCGAGCGCATCAAGCCGCTGGCCAAAAAAACCATGCGCGAAGGCGTGCTGGCCGGCATTGGCGGCTTTGGCGCACTGTTCGAGGTGCCCAAGCGCTACAAGGAGCCGGTGCTGGTGAGCGGCACCGACGGCGTGGGCACCAAGCTCAAGCTGGCGTTTGAGTGGAACATGCACGAAACCGTGGGCATCGACCTGGTGGGCATGAGCGTGAACGACGTGCTGGTGCAAGGCGCCGAGCCGCTGTTCTTCCTGGACTACTTCGCCTGCGGAAAGCTCGACGTGGACACCGCGGCCGCCGTGGTGGGCGGCATCGCGCAAGGCTGTGAACTCAGCGGCTGCGCCCTCATCGGCGGTGAAACCGCCGAGATGCCCGGCATGTACCCGGCGGGCGAATACGACCTGGCCGGCTTCTGCGTGGGCGCGGTCGAAAAATCGAAGATCCTCACCGGCCAGAGCGTCAAGCCCGGCGACGTGGTGCTGGGCCTGGCCTCGCACGGTGTGCATTCCAACGGTTTCTCGCTGGTGCGCAAGTGCATCGAGCGCGCGGGCACCGATCTCCCCGCCACGCTGGACGGCATGCCGTTCAAGCAGGCCATCATGAAACCGACCCGGCTCTACGTGAAGAACGTGCTGGCCGCACTTACCGCACACCCCATCAAGGCCCTGGCCCACATCACCGGTGGCGGCCTGCTGGAAAACATCCCCCGCGTGTTGCCCGAAGGCACAGCGGCGCGCCTGGTCAAGGGCAGCTGGCCACAAACCGAGCTGTTTGCCTGGCTGCAGAAAACCGCCGGCATCGACGACATCGAGATGAACCGCACCTTCAACAACGGCATCGGCATGGTGGTGGTGATCGACGCCGCCACCGCTGCAGCCTGCGCGGCCACGCTGCGAGGGCTGGGTGAGACGGTGTTCGAGATCGGCCACATTGCCGAGCGTGGTGACGGCGCGGCCGTGGTGGTCGCCTGAGGTCCTACAGCAAGGCTTCCGACGGCAACACGTGCACGCCGGGCGCAGCCACCATGGCTGCCTGCAGCAGGTGGTGTGCAATGCGCTCGGCCGGCACCACGCGGTAACGCCTGGGCAGCAGCGGCTGCAACCAGCCTGACACCGTCACTGCCAGTTGCTCTCCAGGGCGGGTCTGATCACGGTGACCACCGATCAAACCGGGGCGCACAAAGGTCAACGAGGGATAGCCGACGGCCTGCAGGTCTCGCTCGGTCTCGCCCTTGGTGCGCGAATAAAAAACGCGCGATCCCACATCGGCACCCAAGGCCGAGTTGAAGGCGAAGGCCTGCGCGCCGTGCCGCCGCGCCAGGTACGCCACCTCCAGCGGGTGGTCGTGATCCACCTTGTAGAACGCGGCTTGGGAACCCGCCACCCGGATGGTGGTGCCCAGCGTGCACACGACCGCGTCCACCGCCCACCAGTCGGCGTCGTCGGGGAGTCGCTCAAAGTCGACCAGCGGGTTGAGCAACTTGGGGTGCGGCACCAGCGATCGGCGCGTGGGTGCGATCACGCGAACCACAGCCGGGTCGGCCAGCGCTTGCTGCAGCACATGACCGCCGACCAGTCCGGTGGCGCCCACCAGCAAAAGTTGTTTCATCAGCGTGTCCCTGCGGCCTGAGAAGCGGCCAGCTTGTTGTCGATGCTGCTCAGCAAGGTCTGGTAGTTCGCCAGCCGCACGCCGCCCAGGGCAACCGCCTGCCGCGCTGCCTGTTGAGCCGCGGGCAGTTGGCCCAGCTCCAGCCGCACCTGGGCCAGGTTGTTCCAGGCGTCGGCGAACTCGGGGTGGGCGCGTGTGGTGGCTTCAAAGGCTTGCGCCGCTTCGGCACGTTGACCCAGCCCGTAGGCGGTGTTGCCCAATCCCAGCAAGCTGATGCGGTGCTGCGGCCATTTCTGCAACCCGGTGGCATACGCGGTGCGGGCCGCCTGCGGACTGGAGCGCTCCAGCGCCGACACCGCCACCGCCCAGTCATCGGGCTGCGCCGTCACCGGCAATTGGTCGGGCCGGCTCGCGCGCATGGCCCAGTGCGACGAACGCGCCCAGGTGTTCTCAAACGTGCTCATCGGCATGACCAGGCGCGCCGTGGTGCCCGAATGCAGCACCACCTGCTGCTTCGTGCGGTCGTAGCCCACGACCACCGCGTAGTGCCACATGGGCTTGAACGGCAATGACAGGTTTTGCAGCACCAGCACCGGCTGGCCACTGGCCACCTCGGTCAACACGGTTTGCAGATCGGGCGTCAGCGGATAGGCCACCAAACCCTGGCGGCGCGTGGCGGCCAGCATCTCGGTTTGCAGCGCACCCTGGCGACCAGGCAGGTACACCTGCGGGGTGAGCTGTTCAGGCGTGGCGCTGGCGCCAGCGGCCTGCGCCACCATGGCCAGCGTGGCGGGACCGCACAAGAGGTCCTCTTGCGGGTGAAACGGAACCTGATCGAGCAGCACCTGCTGCGGCAGCTGCGCTGGCCAACTGCGCTGCAACGCGGCCGACTGCGGCGGCGTGGCGCAACCGCTCAGGAGCACACCACAAAGAACAACCCCCGCCAGGGCGGGGGTCGAACAGCGAAGTCGCCAGGACTTCATCGAATGCTGCGGGTGAACGGGAACACCGAGGTCAGGCCCAGGATGTCGGTGACCAGCAGGATCAGGAACACGGTGAACAGCACGCCGACCACGCCAGCACCGGCGGGCGCCTGGTCCACACGGTCAGCCAGCTGGGCCACTTCGACATCGGACATGGCCTGCACGCGCTCGATGGCCGCGTTGGCGTCCACACCTTGGGCTTGCAATGCGGTCTGCACGTCGGCGCGGCTGAAGAACGCGCTGACCTGTTCACGATCGGCGTTGCCGGCGGGGGTGACCATGGCCTGTTCGGTCGAGACCATGGCGGCTTGTGCGGTCAGCGGCACGCCAGCGAATGCCATGCAGGGAATCAGCGCAGTTGCAATGACGCGTTTGATTGTTTTCATCATGATGTTGATCTCAAAGATAGGAAAGAAGGCCGTGAAAAACTCACTGCCTGCGCGCGATCCTTGCAGTGCAGAGAGAGAGCGTCAACCGGCTTTACATGGCGTCACACACAGGCCACGGGCAAGGCTTCTTGTGTGCGCCAGAGAACAGACGGCTTCAGTTGAGCGCACGCCGCAATTCCTGCACGCGCTGCGCAATGGCCTCACGGTCCAGGGTGTCGTCGGAATGTTCAACGTAAACCTCGAGGTCGTTCACCGCGAGCCGCAAGTCGCCCATTTCGGCCCAGGCCAAGCCGCGATCGCGGTACTCCGACCAAGCGTCGGGCAGCAGGATGAGCAAGCGGTCCTGCACGGCTATCAGTCGCAACCAGTCCTCCTGCGTTCGGTGGATTTCCTTCAGGTTGCGCAGCAGCCGGGCCACGATGTCGCGCGGCGTGGCGGCCTGCAGGTACAGACCCACGGGCACGTCGAAGTCGTCCACCAGGCCGTTGCGCCGCTTGTAGGGCTCCAGCCGCTCCGAGAGGTCCTCGCGACTGAGCGACTGACCCGTGAAGGGGTCGATCACGACCTGCCCGTTGGGGAGGTTCACCTTGACCATGAAGTGCCCGGGGAAGTTCACGCCCCGCGCCTTGAGACCCAGGCCCGTGGCCAGCTCCAGCCACAACACCGCCAAGGAGATCGGAATGCCGCGGCGCGTGCGCAGCACCGCGTTGATGTAGCTGTTGTCCGGGTCGTAGTAGTTGTTGACGTTGCCGCCAAAACCCATGTCGCGGAAAAAGAACTGGTTGAGTGTGCGCAAGCGCTGCAACGGGCCCGCATCGGCATTGCAGCGCCGCTTCACGCGCGACAGCATCTGGTCGACGTCGCCGAGCACCTGCTGGATGTCGAGATCAGGGTACTCGTCTTGTGCGATCGAGGCCGAAGCCTCGAACAACGGAAACGCGTCCTCTTCCCCCACCAGGGCAGCAAAGTAGCCCAGTGGGGTGGGTGAGGAGAATTCGTACGCGGTGGACATGGCGATCAGGCTTGTGAATGCCGCAGATTACGTCATTTTCGAACGAACTGGCGCAGGTTCAAACCTGCCACCAGCAGGGTAAGAAAATAGACCAAAACGCCACCCAGCACACACAGCGCCAGCAGGCCCACACGTTGCAGCGCCTGGCCTTCGAATTCCAGCCAGTTCACGCGCGCCGCCACCCACATCAAGAACACCGCCAGCAGCGCGCTGGCCGCCACCACCTGCAGGCCAAAACGGGCCCATCCCGGGGACGGCTTGTAGGCGCCGCGGCGCATCAGCCCGATCAGCAGGAACAAGGCGTTGACCATTGCTCCGATGCCGATGGCCAGCGCCAGGCCGGCGTGCGCCAGGTAAGGCACCAGCACATAGTTGAGCACCTGCGTGAGGACCAGCACCACGATGGCGATCTTCACCGGCGTGCGGATGTCCTGGCGCGCGTAGAAGCCAGGCGCCAGCACCTTGATGGCAATCAGGCCAATGAGACCCGCGCCGTAGCCCATGAGCGCCGAAGCCGTGCGCTGCACGTCGGCGGCGGTGAAGGCGCCATAGTGGTAGAGCACCGCCACCAGCGGCTGGGCAAAAGTGAGCAAGGCCACCGCGCACGGCACCGCCAGCAGCACCACGAGGCGCAGGCCCCAGTCGAGCAGGCCGCTGTACCGCACGGTGTCGTCGGCCGCCTTGGCCGCGGCCAGCTGCGGCAAGAGCACCACGCCCAGCGCCACGCCGAGCATCGCGGTAGGAAACTCCATCAAGCGGTCGGCGTAGGTGAGCCAGCTCACGCTGCCGGTGGCCAGGTGCGAAGCGATCTGCGTGTTGATCAAGAGCGACACCTGCGCCACGCTCACACCCAGCAAAGCCGGCAGCATGAGGGTGGTCACGCGGCGCGTGCCCGGGTGCGCCCAGGCCGCTTTCAAACCCGACCAACGCAGGCTCACGCGTGGCAGCATCCCGAGCTTGCGCAGTGCCGGCAACTGCACACCCAGCTGCAGCGCGCCGCCCAGCAGCACGCCGCCCGCCATGGCAAAGATCGGCTCGATGCCCAGCGTGGCAAACCATGGCGCGCCCCAGTAGGCGGCGGCGATCATGGCCACATTGAGCAGCACCGGCGTGGCTGCCGGCACCGCAAAGCGCCGCCAGGTGTTCAGGATGCCGGCGGCGAGCGCCACAAAGGACATGAAGGCGATGTACGGAAACATCCAGCGCGTCATGAACACGGCGGCGTTGAAGCCTTCGTCGCTCAGGCCGCTGGCCATGGCCCACACCAGCACCGGCGCCCCCAGCACGCCCAGCACGCAGGTGAAGGTGAGTGCCCAGGCCAGCACCGTGGCGATCTGGCTGACCATCTGTCGCGTTGCCTGATCACCATGGGTTTCCCGCTCAGCGGCCAGCACGGGCACGAACGCCTGGCTGAATGCGCCTTCGGCGAACAGGCGGCGCAGCAGATTGGGGATACGGAAGGCGACGTTGAAGGCGTCGGTGAGCGCGCTGGCGCCAAAAGTGGCCGCCATGAGGAGTTCTCGCACCAATCCAGTGATGCGGGAAGCCAGCGTGAGCAGGGAGACGAGGGAGGCGGATTTGAACAGGGTCACGGCGCGAGTGTAGCGACGCGCCGCTGCGCCACCCGGGGTGGCTTTGCCAGCAACCCGGCCCGTGCTAAAATCGCGGGCTTTGCTGGCATCATCCCCAAACATTGAAGGAATCACACCATGGCAACCAAGCCGAAGAAAAAGAACCCCCGTCTGGCGTCTGGCCGCAAGCGCGTACGCCAGGACGTCAAGATCAACGCAGCCAACACCTCGCTGCGTTCCAAGTACCGCACCGCTGTGAAGAACGTCGAAAAAGCCGTTCTGGCCGGTGACAAGGACAAGGCGACCGAGCTGTTCGCCAAGATGCAAAAAGTGGTGGACATCGTTGCCGACAAGGGCATCTTCCACAAAAACAAGGCTGCTCGTGACAAGAGCCGCCTTTCGACCAAAGTCAAGGGCCTCGCAGCAGCCGCTGCCTGAACCCCACCGGTCTGGCCCAGCCAGACCACCAGCCCGGACCTGAACAGGTCTGCCGTTTGAAACGGGTGCGCTGCCAGCAAAAGCAAAAAAGCCGTCGCAAGACGGCTTTTTTGCGTCTGGGCTTCTTGAAGCCTGCATGTTTCGAGTACCACTTGCGCCTGCACCTCGCGGGCTCGTGAACGAGTGTTGCTCTGCTCCGCGGCTGTCCCCCGGGGCCTGCGGCCCCTCCTCCTTGATGCCGCTGCGCAGAACACCACTCGCTCACGAACCTGAAGCGACATTGGCGCAAGCCTTCACGAGTGCAACGAGGTCATCGGCGGCCATGGGGCACGACGCAGCGAAATAAAGGAGGAGGGGCCGCAGGCCCCGGGGGACATTCGCGGAGCCGTGCCCCATGGCCGCCGATGACCGGGCCAGCCGGGGAGAACAAACCGGAGAAAAAATCAGGAAGAACGAGGCGGGTCGGGCAACAAACAAGCCTCAGCCACCTGCAGACCGTTGTCGCGCGCAAAGTTCATGCAGAAGTCCCAGGCCATGGGTTCGGCTTCGCGCAGATCCACGTGCACCACCACGCACTTGATGCCATTGATGGTATTGGGCACGCACCAAGGGGAGTAGCTCAAATGGCTGCCGGGCTGGGCGCCACCGGGCCGAAACGGGCTCATGACGCCGGCCAGGCGCTCGGCCCAGTCGCTCGGCCGGAAGGTGCGGCCGTTCTGGGTGATGCCCTGGATGAAGACTTGTTTGGCTGTCGGTGAAACCATCGGGGAAAGCCTTCGGATGGAGGGCCGTGCAGGGGGAAAAACCGCCGCCGGAACGAGGATCGCTCGCCGGTGAAGGCCGTGGGTATTCTATCTTATATAAGACTTGAAACGAGGGATAACCCGAGGTCCAAAGACCCGGTCACCGCGCATTTCAGCGATGCCCAACAAGCAATGATGATGCCCGGCTGCTGCGCCTAAAATCGCGCTTCGACGGCTCAACCTTCGTTGAGCCGCTTTCTTTTTGGCCCCTCCAGCGCCCCACTTTCCCGGAGTCACCGCATGAACGCCGCCCTCAATCCCGTCGCTTCGCCCCATGTGATGAACACCTACGGCCGCCTGCCGATCGCGATGTCGCACGGCAAGGGCGTGCGCGTGTGGGACGTGAACGGCAAGGAATACATCGACGCGCTGGCCGGCATCGCCGTGAACACCCTGGGCCACGGCCACCCCAAACTGGTGCCAGCCCTGCAGGACCAGGTGGCCAAGATGATCCACTGCTGCAACTACTACCACGTGCCCGATCAGGAACGCCTGGCACAGATGCTGGTGGAGCGCTCGGGCCTGACCAACGTGTTCTTCTGCAGCACCGGCCTGGAAGCCAACGAAGCGGCCTTGAAACTGGCGCGTAAGTACGGGCACGACAAAGGCATCGAGCGCCCGGAGATCGTGGTCTACGAGAAGGCGTTCCACGGCCGCTCGATCGCCACGCTCTCGGCCACCGGCAACCCCAAGGTGCAGGCCGGCTTCGGCCCGCTCGTGGAGGGTTTCATCCGCGTGCCGGCCAACGACATCGAAGCGCTGAAGAAAGCCACCGTGGGCAACCCCAACGTGGTGGCCGTGTTCTTCGAGACCATCCAGGGCGAAGGCGGCGTGAACCCGATGCGCGCCCAGTACCTGAAAGACGTGCGCGCCCTGTGCGACGCGCAAGACTGGCTGCTCATGATCGACGAGGTGCAGTGCGGCATGGGCCGCACCGGCAAGTGGTTTGCCCACCAGTGGGCAGGCATCCTGCCCGACGTGATGCCGCTGGCCAAGGGCCTGGGTTCGGGTGTGCCCATCGGCGCGGTGGTGGCCGGCCCCAAAGCCGCCCACATTTTCCAGCCGGGCAACCACGGCACCACCTTCGGCGGCAACCCGCTGGCCATGCGCGCCGGTGTGGAAACCATCCGCATCATTGAAGAAGACGGCCTGCTGGCCAACGCCGAGCGCGTGGGTGCACACATGCACGACGCGCTGGTGAAGAGCCTGGGTGGCCACCCTGGCCTCAAGGAAGTTCGCGGCCAGGGTCTGATGATTGGCGTGGAGCTCAACCACCCCTGCGGCGTGCTCACCCAGCGCGCCGCCGACGCCGGCCTGCTGATCAGCGTCACCGCCGACAGCGTGATCCGCCTGGTGCCGCCGCTGATCATGACCATTGCCGAGGCCGACGAGGTGCTCGCCATCCTGCTGCCGCTGATCCACGCCTTTTTCAAAGAGCAGAACCCGACATGACGATTCGCCACTACCTGCAGTTCAAGGACCTGAGCGCGGACGAATGCGCCCACGTGCTGGCACGCGCGGCCCACATCAAGAAGAAGTTCAAGGCGGTCGAGAAGTACCAACCCTTTGCAGACCCGGACCGCACGCTGGCCATGATCTTCGAGAAGGCCAGCACGCGAACCCGCGTGAGCTTCGAGGCCGGCATGTACCAGATGGGTGGTTCGGTGGTGCACCTGACCACCGGCGACAGCCAGCTCGGCCGCGCAGAACCGATTGAAGACAGCGCCAAGGTGATCAGCCGCATGGTCGACCTGGTGATGATCCGCACCTTCGAGCAGAGCAAGATCGAAGCGTTTGCCGCGCACTCGCGCGTGCCGGTGATCAACGGCCTGACCAACGAATTTCACCCCTGCCAGATCCTGGCCGACCTGTTCACGCTGGTTGAATACCGACCCGCTGCCAGCGGCCAGCCGCTGGACGCCATCAAAGGCAAGGTGGTGGCCTGGGTGGGCGACGGCAACAACATGGCCAACACCTGGCTGCAGGCAGCAGAGCTGCTGGGCTTCACGGTGCACGTGAGCACGCCCGGCGGTTACGAGGTCGACCCGGTGCTCGCCGGCATCAGCAACCGCGACTGCTACAAGGTATTCAAGGACCCGCGCGAAGCCTGCGCGGGTGCCGATCTGGTCACCACCGACGTGTGGACCAGCATGGGCTTCGAGTCCGAAAACGAAGTGCGCCGCGAAGCCTTCAAACGCTGGTGTGTCGATGAAGACATGATGCGCCAGGCCAAGCCCGACGCGCTGTTCATGCACTGCCTGCCCGCACACCGCGGCGAAGAGGTCAGCGCCGAGGTGATTGACGGCCCGCAGTCGGTGGTGTGGGACGAAGCCGAGAACCGCATGCACGCGCAGAAGGCGCTGATGGAGTTTTTGCTGCTGGGGCGCCTGGCCTGAAGCGACCGGGCGCCGCTCCATTCACCGCATGCAGGCCCTGCTCGACGCGATCGCGCACATCGAACCCGGCACCGAAGCGCGCCGGGTGTTCCATGGTCGTGGCGGCCTGCACCCGGGCTGTGAGCAATGGACGCTGGACGCATTTCCGCCGGTCTGGGTGCTCACCAGCTTTCAGCCGGTGTCCGACGACACCCTGGCCGTGGTCGGCGAGGCACTGCAAGCCCGCTGGCGCCAGATCGCCCCGGGCGAACCCCTGAACTGGGTGTTCCAGTGCCGTGGCGATGGACAGGCCGACACGGTTCTCATGGCCGGCAGCGTGCCCGAGCCGCATGTGGTGAGCGAGCGCGGTGCGCGGTATCTTGTGCATGTGCTCAAGGGTCAGAACCACGGCCTGTTCCTCGACATGGCCGAAGGCCGCCAATGGGTGCGCGAGCACGCAGCAGGCCACAAGGTGCTCAACCTCTTCGCCTACACCTGCGCGTTCTCCGTGGTGGCGCTGCAGGGCGGCGCGAAGCAGGTGGTCAACGTGGACATGAGCGCGGGCGCGATGGCCATCGGCCAGCAGAACCATCCGCTGAACACGCTGAAGGAAGGCGCGAGTTTCCTCGTGCACGACATCTTCAAGACCTGGGGCAAGATCACCCGCGGCGGCCCATACGGGCTCGTGATCGTCGATCCACCCAGCCACCAGAAGGGCAGCTTCATCGCCACCCAGGACTACATCAAACTCATTCGCCGTCTGCCCGATCTGCTGCGGCCCGAGGGCCGCGTGTTGCTGTGCCTGAACGCACCGCAGCTCAGCCCGGCTTTTTTGATGGACCAGATGCAGGAGGCCGCGCCCGAGCTGGTGTTCGAGCAGCGTCTGGCCAACCCGGCGGTGTTTGCCGATGTCTCGGAAGACCGATCACTCAAGGTGCTGGTGTACCGGGCACCAGCGGTCGTGAAGGCCGCCACATGAGCGCCTGCACCAGTTGCGGCGCCTGCTGCGCCTGCTTCCGCGTCGACTTTGCGGTCTACGAAATGGAAGACCTGGGCGGCACCGTGCCCTCGGGCCTGGCGGTGGAGGTCAACGGCAGCACCATGCGCATGCGCGGCACGGACCACGTGCCGATCCGCTGTGCGGCGCTCACCGGCCAGCTGGGCGAAAAAATCGCCTGCGGCATTTACGAGTGGCGCCCTTCGCCCTGCCGCGAATTCGAAGAAGGCAGCGAGGCCTGCACCCGCGCTCGCCAGCGACACGGCATGCCGCCGGTCGAAGGCGCGGACTGAAGCTTCAGTTACTTCAGGTCTCAAGCATTTTTGAGGCTTGTTGGGATTAACCGACACCACGGGTTTTTTCAGGGTGCTACCTTCACCGCACCATGAAAAAACGCTGGGACATCTCCCCACCCATACACGCCAATGCCCCGGTGTTTCCGGGCGACACGGCCTACACACAAACCTGGTCCGCCACCATCGGCCCGGGCTGCCCGGTCAACGTGAGCGCCATCACGCTCTCGCCTCACGTGGGCGCCCACGCAGACGCGCCACTGCACTACGACGCCGATGGCGCTGCTATTGGCGAGGTCTCGCTCGACGCCTTCCTCGGCCCCTGCCGCGTGATCCACGCCATGGGCTGTGGCCCGCTGGTCAAGCCCGAACACATCGCGCACGCACTGGCAGACCTTCCAGAAAGGGTGCTCGTGCGTGTGTATGAACATCAGCCGCAAGACGCGTTCGACAACGACCTGCCCGCCTTCGCACCCGAAACCGTGGAGCAACTGGCCGACCTCGGCGTGCTGCTGATCGGCATCGACAGCGCGAGCATCGACCCGGCCAACAGCAAGACGCTGGACAGCCACCAGACCATCCGCCGCCGCGGCCTGCGCGTGCTGGAAAACCTGCTGCTCGACGACGTGCCCGAAGGCGACTACGAGCTCATCGCCCTGCCCCTGAAACTCACCACCGCCGACGCCAGCCCCGTGCGCGCCATCCTCCGAGAACTCCCATGACCACCACCCTGCAAGACTGCCGCGCGCTCGACGCGCAAGACCCGTTGCGCGCCCTGAGCGAACTGTTCCTGTTGCCCGAAGGCACGATCTACCTCGACGGCAATTCGCTCGGCGTGATGCCGCGCAGCGCACCCGCCCGCGTGGCCGACGTGGTGACCCGCGAGTGGGGCACCGACCTGATCCAGAGCTGGAACAAGAACGGCTGGTTCGCCATGCCCGGCCGGGTTGGCGACAAGATCGCGCGCCTCATTGGCGCAGCACCCGGCACGGTGGTGGCCACCGACAGCACCTCCATCAACCTCTTCAAGGTGCTCTCGGCCGCGCTCAATCTCTGCACCGCCGACCACCCGCAGCGCAAGCGCATCGTGAGCGAGCGCAGCAACTTCCCCACCGACCTCTACATCGCCGAGGCCCTGTGCAAGGAGCGTGGCTTCGAGCTGGTGCTCGTGGAGCCTGAAGAGATCGCCGCAGCGCTCACGTCCGAGGTGGCCGTGCTCATGCTCACCCACGTGAACTACCGCACCGGCGCCATGCACGACATGCCGGCCGTGACCGCCGCCGCGCACGCGGCCGGCGCGCTGATGCTGTGGGACCTGGCGCACAGCGCGGGCGCCGTACCGGTGGACCTCACCGGCGCGGGCGCCGACTACGCAGTGGGCTGCGGCTACAAGTACCTCAACGGCGGCCCCGGTGCACCGGCCTTCGTGTGGGTGAACCCGCGCCACACCGACCGTTTCTGGCAGCCACTGGCCGGCTGGTGGGGCCACGCCACACCGTTCGCCTTCACGCCCGACTACCAGCCCGCACCCGGCATCACCCGCTACCAGTGCGGCACGCAACCCATGATCAGCCTGGCCGCGCTCGACTGCGGTGTGGACACGGTGCTGGCCGCTGAAGCCTTCGGCGGCATGGCCGCGCTGCGCACTAAATCACTGGAACTCACCGACCTTTTCATCTCGCTGGTGGACGAACGTTGCCAGGGCCACGGCATTGGCCTGGCCACACCGCTGGACCATGCACAGCGAGGCTCACAAGTGTGTTTGACCAAGGACGAAGGCGCCTACGCCATCGTGCAAGCCCTCATCGCACGGGGCGTGGTGGGCGACTACCGCGCGGGCGATTCCGGCCAGCACAAGGACATCCTGCGCTTTGGCTTCACGCCGCTCTACATCGGCTTTGAAGACGTGTGGCACTCGGTCGAACACCTCAAGCAGGTGCTGGAGAGCGGCGAGTGGCGGCGCGCCGAGTTCAACCAGAAACACGCGGTGACCTGAGCATGTGCCCGCACGCCCATTCCGAACCGCAGAAGCCCGAGGACATCGTGCGCGAGGAAGGCGCCCAGCTCGACTTCAGCCGCGACATGAGCTACGGCGACTACCTGCAGCTCGACAGCATCCTCAGCGCGCAGAAACCGCTCTCGCCCGCGCACGACGAGATGCTGTTCATCGTCCAGCACCAGACCAGCGAACTCTGGATGAAGCTCATGCTGCACGAGCTGCACGCAGCCATCCGCCACATCGCCGCCGACGAGTTGCAACCCGCCTTCAAGATGCTCGCGCGTGTCTCCAAAATCATGGAACAGCTGGTGCACGCGTGGGATGTGCTGGCCACCATGACGCCGCCCGAATACAGCGCGCTGCGGCCCTACCTTGCACAGTCCAGCGGCTTCCAGAGCCACCAGTACCGCTGCA
>PNMH01000046.1 GCA_013823505.1 Polaromonas sp.
GCGCCGCAGCCGAACTTGGTGCCGGTCATGCCCAGCGTGTCGCGCAGGGCCCAGAGGATGGGGGTGCCGGGGTCGACGTCGACCGTGTGGGTTTTGCCGTTGACGTTGAGGGTGCTCATGGGATCGGTTCTCCGTGGGGTGGGCGGGGATCTGCAAGGGATCGGTGACCGGAAGTGTCGGGGCGCGGCGCCGGATGTGTTTGCCGTTTCCGATGCTTGTTTTGCCTTTTTCGATGTTTTTCCCTTGTCGGATGATGCACCCGAATCCACCGGCGATACAGTCGGCCATGCCCATTGAAACCCTTGCGCAAGACATTGGCCGGATTGCCCGAATCGATGGCGACCACAGCACCGCCATTCCCCAGCTGTCGCTGCACCGGCGCAGCGGCAAGACCAACCCCATGCCGTGCATTTACGGCCTGGGTCTGGCGGTGGTGGCGCAGGGTGGCAAACAGGTCACCGTGGGCGAGCAGGTGCTGGACTACGGCATGGGTCAGTCGCTGCTGATCACCGCCGACCTGCCCGTGGTGGCGCACGTCACGCGGGCCGACGTGGCCCGGCCGTTCATGTGCCTGTTCCTCGCGCTGGACGCGCGGGCCCTGATGCAGCAGGCCGCCGAGATGGACTTGCCGCCCGTGCCGCGCGAAGAAGCCCCGCGCGCCCTTTCGCTGAACACGCTCGATGCGTCGCTGCTCGACGCCGCCATCCGCCTCGTGCGCCTGCTGGACGAGCCCACGCTGGTGGCCTCGCTGGCGCCGCTGATCCAGCAGGAGATCATGGTGCGGCTGCTGTCCGGCCCGCACGGGCCTTATCTGCGCCAGCTGGTGTCGGCCGGTTCACCCAGCCACCAGATCGCCCAGGCCATGGCCTGGCTCACCCAGAACTTCGTGCACGACGTGCTGATGGACGAACTCGCCGCGCGCGTGCACATGAGCCCGTCCACCTTCCGGCTGCACTTTCGCCATTTCACCGGCATGAGCCCGCTGCAGTACCAGAAGCACCTGCGCCTGCAGCAGGCGCGCCACCTCATGCTCCACCAGGCGCTGGACGCGGGCAGCACGGCGGCTCGCGTGGGCTACGAGAGCGCTTCGCAGTTCAGCCGCGACTACAGCCGGCTGTTTGGCGCGCCGCCGCAGCGCGACATCAAGCGCATGCGGCACCAGCCCGCCGAGAGCACGGGCACTGTCGCGCACTGAATACCACGGCACCAGCCGGGCGGGCGGCCAGCGGTGTAGGCTCCGAGGCAACGCCGTTCGCACACCCACTCCATGAAAGCCTGGTTCCTGAGTTTTTTTGCCAGCCAGGCCGCCGATCCGCAGCCGCAGCCGCAGCCGCAGCCCTTGCCGGCGGTGCAGCCGACCACTCCTGCCCCCATCGCCTTGCCCACCCAGGCATGGCAACTCCGCCGCCCGATCTTTGATGGTGCCTTGCTGGCCTGGATGGTGCAGTGCGAACCCGATCCCGCAGACAGCCTCGGGGCTCGCGAGCAGCTGGTGTTGCAAGCCCTGGAGGCGCGCGCAGCCGACTCCACCGCCAATCTGTTGCCGCGAGCCGCCGGTGTTGTGCCGGCCTTGCTGGCGCGGCTTCGTTCGGACAGCAGCTCGCTCGGTGAGCTGGTCGAACACGTCTCGCGCGACCAGACGCTGGTGGCCGAGGTCGTGGCCATGTCCAACAGCGCCTTCTACCGCCGCGAGCGCCCCGTGGTGGAACTCGGCCATTCGATCCAGATGCTGGGTGTCGGGGGCTTGCGCGCAGCGATCGCCCGCGTGGTGCTCAAACCGATGCTGGACGGGCGCAGCGGGCCGCTGATCCGCCGCGCTGCGCCGCGCTTGTGGAAACACACCGGGTTCAAGACGCAGCTGGCCGCCGAAATCGCCCGCAGCCAGGGGCGTGACCCCTTCGATGCCTACCTGTTGGCCCTGCTGCACGACATGGCCTGGAGCTTGGTGCTGCGCGAACTCGATGGTGCGGCCAGCTGGCGCCTGAGCGCCCCCTTTGTGGCCGACATCGCCCTCTGGCGCGACCGCCTGGCCAGCCTGATTGCCCAGCAGTGGCGCCCCCACGGTCCCTGGGTGGCGGCCACCGCCGAACTGGCGCAACAGGGCCTGGGCGCCGCGTCGGACCCGGAGGTCCTGAACCTCTGCACCGCCGATCAACTGGCCTGGCTGCTGTGCGATCCGAACCGCGTGCGCGCCCGAACGCTGGCGGAGCCGTTGCTGGCGGCGGCTTTGCCGCCGGTGCGTGCGTGCTTCGACGAGCTGGACGCCACGAGCGCAGCGCCTCACTGAGTTCGCCGAAGGCGCGCGGTGCGCCCGCCGTGCTCAAGCCACGCCAAACAATATATTGACAGATAGATTGTCTTTGAATAGACTGTGTGGCATCGACGAACCGGAGAAACCCCGCGATGAAAAACGCCACCCTCGACCTTGAAGACATGCAGGCGTCCGCCGCTGAAGCCTGTCGGCTCATGAAAGTGCTGTCCAACCCGGACCGCTTGCTCATCCTGTGCCAGCTCTCCCAGGGCGAACACCGGGTGGGTGAGCTGGAGGAGTTGCTCGGCATCGTGCAGCCCACGCTTTCGCAGCAGCTCACCGTGCTGCGTGAAGAAGCGCTGGTGAGCACGCGCCGCGACGGCAAGAACATCTATTACCTGCTGGACAGCCCGCGCGCGCTGGCCGTGATGCAGGTCCTTTACGCCCAGTTTTGCGGCACACCGAGGAAAAAATCATGACCATCGATTGGGCCAACTTCACCCCCTGGGCCTCGTTGTCCGGCGGCATTCTGCTGGGCGTGGCCTCGGCGGTCTTCATCCTGGTCAACGGCCGGGTGTTGGGCATCAGCGGCATCCTGGGCGGCCTGCTCACGCCGAAGTCCGGCGATGCCGGCTGGCGCATCGCCTTCCTGCTGGGCATGCTGGCCGCGCCGCTCGTGTACGGCTTGCTCGCACCGGCCGGATTCGTCAAGGCGCCCACCATCGACGCGGGGTTTGCCACCATCGTGGCCGCCGGTCTGCTGGTCGGCCTGGGCACGCGCTACGGCTCCGGCTGCACCAGCGGTCACGGCGTGTGCGGTCTCTCGCGCCTGTCGCCGCGCTCCCTGGTGGCCACGCTGGCCTTCATGGGCGCAGGCTTTGCCATGGTCTTCGTGGTTCGCCACGTTCTTTGAGGAACCACCCATGAACCGCATCACCGAATTTTTCGTTGGCCTGCTCTTTGGCCTGGGGCTGTTGCTCTCCGGCATGACCGACCCGGCCAAGGTGCTGGGCTTCCTGGACCTGTTCGGCACCTGGGACCCGTCGCTGGCCTTCGTCATGGGTGGCGCCATCGCCGTGGGTTTCTTCGCCTTTGCGCTGGCCCGCAAACGCACCACCAACTTCCTCGGCGGCGCCTTGCACCTCCCGAAGGCCACCCAGATCGACAAGCGCCTGGTGCTCGGCGGTCTGACCTTTGGCGCGGGCTGGGGTCTGGCCGGTTTCTGTCCCGGTCCGGGCATCGTGTCCATGGCCTCGGGCGAGGTGAAGGCGGCGGTGTTCGTGGCGGCCATGGTGGTGGGCATGGTGCTGTACGAGGTGGCCGAGCGCACCTTGCACAGCCCGAAGGCCGCTCACTGACACCACACACATGACCACCCCCTGGCGCCAATGGTTGCCCTCACTGCCCGTGCTGCAGTGGGGCCGCCAGTACAACCGCGACATGCTGCTTGGCGACGGTGTGGCGGCGCTCATCGTCACCGTCATGCTGATTCCCCAGAGCCTGGCCTACGCCATGCTCGCCGGCCTGCCGCCCGAGGTGGGGCTCTACGCCAGCGTTGCGCCGCTGCTGCTCTACGCCGTGTTCGGCACCAGCCGCGTGCTCGCCGTGGGGCCGGTGGCGGTGGTCTCGCTCATGACCGCTGCGGCCATTGGTCAACACGCCGCCGCTGGCACGCCTGAATACTGGGCGGTGGCGATCACGCTGGCCTTTCTCTCCGGCGCCTTGTTGCTGCTCATGGGTGTGCTGCGGCTGGGTTTTCTCGCCAACTTTCTGAGTCACCCGGTCATCTCGGGGTTCATCTCGGCGTCGGGCTTGTTGATCGCAGCGAGCCAGCTCAAGACCCTGATGGGCGTGAAGGCCGAAGGCCACAACCTGCTCGAACTCGGCCAGTCGCTGATGGCGCAGTTGGGCCGCACCCACCTGCTCACGCTGGCCATCGGCGTCCTCACCGTGGCGTTTCTGTTCTGGGTGCGCAGCGGCCTCAAGCCCCTGCTCGTGCGACTCGGGTTTCCAGCGCGTGCGGCCGATGTCATCGCCAAGACCGGGCCGGTGGCGGCCATCGTGGTCACCGCCGGGCTCACCTGGGCCCTGCAGTGGCAGGGCCAGGGCGTGAAGATCGTGGGCACGGTGCCGCAGGGCCTGCCACCGCTGACCTTGCCACTCTTCGACCTGGGTCTTTGGCAGTCGCTGCTGGTGCCCGCGCTGCTCATCAGCGTGGTGGGGTTTGTAGAGTCGGTGTCGGTCGGGCAGACGCTGGCGGCCAAGCGGCGCCAGCGCATCGTGCCCGACCAGGAGCTGGTGGCATTGGGCGCCAGCAACCTGGGTGCGGCCTTCACCGGCGGCTTCCCGGTCACCGGGGGATTTGCACGCTCGGTGGTCAATTTCGACGCGGGAGCGCAGACCCCAGCGGCCGGCGTGTTCACCGCCATCGGCATCACGTTGGCCTCGCTCTTTCTCACGCCCGCGCTCTATTACCTGCCGCAGGCCACGCTGGCCGCCACCATCGTAGTGGCCGTGCTCTCGCTGGTGGATTTCAGCATCTTTCGCAAGACCTGGGCCTATTCCAAGGCCGACTTTGCCGCTGTACTGGCCACCCTGCTGGTCACGCTGTTGCAAGGCGTGGAGCTCGGTCTGGTGGTGGGGGTGGCGGTGTCGCTGGCGCTGTACCTGTACCGCACCAGCCGCCCGCACATGGCCGAAGTGGGGCGGGTGCCGGGCACCGAACATTTCCGCAACGTGCTGCGCCACGCGGTGGCGGTCAGCCCGCAGGTGCTGGGTCTGCGGGTCGATGAGAGCCTGTACTTTGCCAACTCGCGCGCGCTCGAAGACCGCATCAACGATGCCGTGGCTTCGCGCCCGGCGCTCAAACACGTGGTGTTGCAGTGCTCGGCCATCAACGACATCGACGCCAGTGCGCTGGAGAGCCTGGAGGCGATCAACCTGCGGCTGCGCGATGCCGGTGTGCGGCTGCACTTGAGCGAGGTCAAGGGGCCTGTGATGGACCGCCTGAAGTCCACCCACTTCCTGCACGACCTCGGCGGCGAGGTGTTCCTGACGCACCACCAGGCGATCCGCCAGCTCGCGCCCGACACGGCCTGAATGCGGCCCACCTTGGGCGCTGTTGCCACAGGCCCGAGGGTGGTGGTGCAGGGTTGAATCGACTTTCAACGCACCCGATGGCGGGCGCCCTTTTCGGGGTCTTGATGCGGGGCTGGGGCCGCCTCGAACCGGTCATTCATGAGCCACTGACTTCTCGGACCCAGCGGTCTCTTTCAGAGCTGGCTGGCGTTGCCAGGCAGCCGGTACGACCTCGACGACCGCGCGTCTGCTGACCTCGGCCCATTCGGCTTGGACTTGCCTGCGGCTCAACGAACCCGCAGCACCTCAAACCGCTCTTGCATGGGAGCGACCTGTATCGAGACCTCATCACCTTCGCATTTTCCGAGCATGGCCTTGCCCAAAGGGGCGCCGCTGCTGATGACTTGCACGACCTGAGTTCCGCTGACCAGCTTCATGCTGCCCCCGTCCGGGCCGAGAAAGAACAGTTGCTGTTTGTCGTTGGAATCGACCAGGCAGACCAGCGCGCCGAGCTCAATACCTTTGCTGGCGTCGTAGGGCGGGGGTCGGAATTGGCGCCAATGGGTCATCGCCTGGCGGATGGCTTCGGCGCGCCGAGCCTGGCCGGTGGCCAGGTAGGCGGCTTCGAGCCCCAAGGTGTCGTATTTGTTTTCGGCGATGTTCTCTTCGTGGGTCGCCGTTTCATGGGCCGCTCGCACTGCCTGTTCGGTTTGCAGCAGGTCTTCGGCGAGCCGTTCCAGCACCTGCTGCTGCAGCAAGGATTTATCCATGATCAAAGGTCGGCATCTCGAACAAGTGGCGGGGGGCAGGCTTGGATGATGAAGGGACCCACCCCTTCGACGCTTCTGTTGGCTGCAGGTGAACTTCGGCCATGGTCTTCTTCAAACGCCGTTCGGCGCTGGGTGTCGAACCGCAGCAGGCCGTGTTGAGCGGTCATGCACAACACATCATGGAGCTTTCGGCCAGCACAGGTATCCAGCGGATCATTCAACACTGCTTGCCGGACGCTCCAGCGCCGCGAGCAGCCGCTGGCTGGCCTCCGACATCGCCGCGTGCACGTTCGCCAGGTCGCCCGGCGTCGCCCCCGCGGTCATCAGCGTCACCACCTCGACCTGCACGGCTGCGGTGCGTTCGGCCATCCGGGAACCCGATGGCGTCAGCACGAGGCGCTTCACACGCCCGTCGGCCGGATCGGCTTCACGCTTGACCCAGCCGCGTGACGCCAGCTCGCCGAGCAGGTGGCTGATGTGGCTCTTGGCAGTGAAGCAACGCGCCGCCAGCGCCTGCTGGCTCAACCCCGGCTCGCGCCGCAAGTTCATCAGTATCTCGTGGTCGGCCGTGCGCACCCCGATTGCGCCCAGCCGCAGGGCCAGCAGCTCGCTGCACAGGTGATAGGCCCGCACGACCGTTAACCAGCTGCGGGTGGCTTCGTCCTCTTTGGTTCTTCGATCGCGAAGAGGTGTTTTCATGGTGGCTTGCAACTTGTTCGGATGCGGACTACATTGTTCGGAACAGAACCATTTTAGGAGCCTTGATGAAACTCTGGTTGCGCCGGGTCTGGGCGCTGCTGCGGGCCTCCCGGCTCTCCCGGATGGCGCTTGGCGACACCATCGAACGACGCTTGCGTGTCTGGCGTGCATCGCCCTGGGCGCTTCAGCCTTTCGGTTCATGGGTGCCGGTGAGCGAATGGCGCGCGCGGTAGAAGCGGGCCGGATCCAGCCCGTTCTGATCACATTGGGCATCGCAGCGGTGCTGGCAGTTTGGTCTGCCTACGCGCTGTCTGTGGTCGGGCATGTGGAGCCACTGCCTCTGAGGCGGCCCGCACTGGTCTGCATCAGCGCCGTCCTTTTGATCCGCGCGACCTGCTACCCGATGCTCAGGCAGACGTTCCCGGAGAACTCGAAAACCTTCTGGTGGGTGTCATCGGGCATCTGCCTGGCCATGGGTGCGCTGTATGCGTGGGGCACCGCGCTGGCATGGTCGCGCTTGTAGGAAGTAGCGAGCACTCCCTCAAGGCGGTCGTTGAGCATGGGCACCAGTGCCAGAAGCCTTGGTGCACAGCGTTTGCTGGCGTGTTCTTCTCACGCGTTCCAAATGAAACGGGCGGGCTCCCCAGGGAGTCCGCCCGTGTTTTTTTGAAGCCGCTTACTTCGGCAGCATCACCTTGTCGATGACGTGGATCACGCCGTTGGACTGGTACACATCGGCGATGGTCACGGTGGCAACACCGCCTTTTTCATCGGTCACGGTGACCTTGCCACCAGCCGACTTGGCAACGAGCGTGCCGCCAGCCACGGTCTTGATCGATGCCATGCCTTTGCCGTCGGCAATCATCTTGCTGATCGCCGCAGCGTCGAACTTGCCCGAGACCACGTGGTAGGTGAGGATGCCGCTGAGCATGCCCTTGTTTTCCGGCTTGAGCAGGGTGTCCACGGTGCCGGCGGGCAGTGCCGCAAACGCCGCGTTGGTGGGCGCGAACACCGTGAAGGGGCCAGCC
This sequence comes from Polaromonas sp., assembly GCA_013823505.1. The sequence goes on from PNMH01000046.1 coordinate 7,827, forward strand.
GACTTGAGGGTGTCCACCAGGCCCGCAGCCTTGACAGCGGCCACCAGCGTGGTGTGGTCCTTCGAATTGACTGCGTTGTCGATGATGTCCTTGCTGGCCAGCATGGGCGCGCCGCCCACCATCACCTGCGCGAAAGCACCGATGGAGGCCGTGCCGATGGCCAGGGCCAGAACAGTTTTGCTGAGGGTTTGTTTGATCATGAAATCTCCTTGGGTTGCAGCCTGAACAGTGGCTGTAGGAGATACGCAGTGCGACCCTGCACTGGATTCAAACCCGCGAAATGACCATGAGTCTTTGGGGCTATTCCAGCGCCGCCGCAGCGCCGCTTTCACCATCGGCGAAGACATCAGCATTTGCCTCGCCGCCTTCAGCAGACTTTCTGTTCGCCGCTTACGAAAGAAACTCCCGGACAGTGAGCGCAGCCCAGAGAACAGTCATCGCAAGAAGGAGCCATGCCAAGACCCCGAGGCCAAAAGGAGCGGCGAAGCCCTCCAAAAGCATCCGGGTCCTTCCCTCAGCAGTAGGTGGATGTTTGTCCCGCACGGGTCCCTTAAATGCGAATGCATCAAGGCAGAGCCAAGCGCAACCCACTGTCAGCAGCAACAGAACCCAAGGTGCCATAGAGCGCTCTTGCTTTTCGAATCGATGCCCGCTTCTGGCCGATCTGGGACATGCTACCGAGGCGCGTTTGCCTGAGGAAGAACATCTAAGGGACGCGCAGCAAAACGCCGTGTCCGCGCCACTCACAGGCTTGCAATGTCTGCAGCACCTCCGGCAGCTGACTCTCGATCCCTGCGATTGGGAGGAACTGAGTGACCGCGATCTGGCAATCGCTGCAGGCTCAGCTCTCAATCGCGACGTTCGCCTGTCGCTGCTTTGAAGCCACTCGGCTACTGTCCACTGTTCCATGCGGCCGTCAACACACGCATCCTGAACAGACATGCGTGCAGAGCAAGAGGCATCTTGGGCAGCCGCTCAATTTGTAGCCCGTTGCCCCACCCCTGCTTCTCTTCCGCCTTGATCTGGACGGGTTTCTTCGTCCTTGCGTGAGGGTATTCTGTTCAATCTTTGTTAGCAACAAACAGACCGCTTTTCATGCTGCGTTACCTCACCGTTCCCGTCACCGCGTTTGCCCAGAACTGTTCCATCGTTTGGTGTGATGAAACGAAAGACGCCGCCGTCATCGACCCCGGCGGAGATCTGGATCGCCTGTTGGCCGAAGTGCAGCGCCTGGGCGTGCAGCTCAAGGCGATCTGGCTCACCCACGCGCACATCGACCACGCGGGGGGCACGGCCGATCTCGCCGAACAGCTCAGCCTACCCATCATTGGACCGCACCCGGGCGACCAGTTCTGGATCACCGGGCTGCCGCAGCAAGGCGCCATGTTTGGCTTTCCGCCCGCGCGCGCGTTCACGCCCACCCGCTGGCTGGCCGATGGCGACACGGTGCAGATCGGCAACTGCGTGCTGCAGGTGCGCCATTGCCCGGGTCATACACCCGGCCACGTGGTGTTTCACTCGGCCGAGGCTCGGCGGGCTTTTGTGGGCGATGTGCTCTTTGCCGGCAGCATCGGCCGCACCGATTTTCCGCAGGGCAACCACGCGCAGTTGATCAGCAGCATCAAGGAGCGTCTGTGGCCCATGGGCGATGACACCGTGTTCATTCCCGGCCACGGTCCCGAGAGCAGCTTCGGCGCGGAGCGCCGGCACAACCCGCACGTGCAGGACGCTTGACGCTCAGGCCTGGCCCAGGCGCTGAAAGAGACCGCCGGGCAAGCGGCCGATGGAGCCGTCCAGCTCCAGTTCGAGCAGGCGGGCCTGCAGGTGGGCGGTGTCCAGGCCGGTGCGGGCCTGCAAGGCGTCCAGGCTCACGGGCTCGAAACCCATGGCCTTGAGCAGCGCGTCGGCGTCTTCGCCTTCAAAGGCTTCTTCCACCGAGGCGTCGGGCTTGCGCGGCTCCACCAGGCGCAGGTCTTCCAGGATGTCTTGCGCGGACTCGACCAGCTTGGCGCCCTGGCGGATCAGCGCGTGGCAGCCGCGCGATTGCGGTGCGTGAATCGAGCCCGGGATGGCAAACACCTCGCGCCCTTGCTCGGCCGCCATCCGCGCCGTGATCAATGAGCCCGACTGCAGCGTGGCTTCCACCACCAGCGTGCCTTGCGACAGGCCGGCGATCAGGCGGTTGCGTTGCGGAAAGTTGGCCTGCAGCGGCGGTGTGCCCAGCGGGTATTCGCTGACGATGGCACCTTGCGCGGCGATCCGGTGCGCCAGCGCGAGGTGGCGTCGCGGGTAGACGCGGTCCAGTCCGGTGCCCACCACCGCGATGGTGGGCGCTCCGCCTTCGAGTGCGCCCGTGTGGGCCGCACCATCGACGCCCAGCGCCAGCCCCGAGACCACACACACGCCGGCCTGGCCCAGTGCCCGGGCGAACTGGTGGGCATTGGCTTCGCCTTGCGGTGTGGGGTTGCGGCTGCCGACCATGGCCAGGCGGCGCGGGTGGGCCAGCACCTCCAGATCGCCCATCACGTACAGCAGCACGGGTGGGTCGGCCATCTGCAGCAGGTCGGTTGGAAAACGCGGGTCGGCCAGCGTCAGCACATGCCGGTTGGCGCCCTCGGCCAGCCAGGTGAGTACCTGTTCCAGCCGTGCATCCAGATCGTCGGGGGCTGCCTGCAGGGCGAGTGCCGTCTTGGGTCCCACCACGGTTTGCAGGGCGGCCAGCGGTTGCGCAAAGATGGCCTCGGGCAGGCCAAACGCGGCCAGCAGCTTGCGGGCGGTGTCCTTGCCCACGCCGGGCGTGAGCAACAGCCGCACCCAGGCGGCCAGCTCCTGACGCTGCATGGCGCCTTACGGGTTGACGAAGCGGTCGCCGACCTTGACGCCGTCGGTGATCTGCAGCACCAGGGCGTAAGAGACCTTGTCGAAGGTGCGGAAGACCATCATGAGACCGTTGCGCTCGCCCGGCAGGCGCAGCTGGGGTCGCGCCGTGTCGGTGCCGTCGGTCACGAGGTTGCTCTCGCGCTGCAGCGCGAGCACATGGCCACGCTCGATGCCGTGTTCGGTGCCGCGGTTGATCGTGACCACCTGGTTCTGGCCGGCGAAGTTCACGGCGTTGCCGTACACCGAGACGATCTGGCCGGTGTGGATGCCTTGCGGCGCGCGCGGCACAAAGTTGGTCAGCTCGCGCGGTGGCTCGGGCAGCAGCCGGTCGCCAATGCGCATTTCTTCCTTGGCCGCCACGATGTCGATCGACGCGGGCACCAGTTCTGTGACAGTCTGGCCGTTGGGGCCGACCGCAGCTCGGGTGGTTTCACCGGTGACCACGCTGGCCTTGCCCACGTACTGAGCTTCGTAACCCAAAATCTGGGCAGTGGTGGGGTCGCGCAGGGGCGTGGCGTTGCGGAAGACGCGGTATTGCGTGGACTTGCCGTCGACCACCGAGAGCGGTTCGCCTTGCGGGCCGTCGATGTACTGGGCGCGGGCATAGGCGCGGTCACCGCGGCTGAGCATCACGCGGTTTTCTTGCGTGGCCACAATGCGGGGTGCGCGCGAGAAGGTGGCTTCGTCCACGATCAGCGGTTCGGTCAGGAACGACTCAATGGCTTGCAGGTTGACCGGCGGAATCGCCGAGTCGCCCAGACTCTCGTAACGGGTGCGCGGCGAAACGCGGACGGTCTCGCTGTCGCCACTGCCGGGTGCGCGGGTGGTCAGGCGGGCGCGTCCGTTGGACTTGTCGAGGTACAGCACCTGACCCGGGTAGATGCGGTGCGGGTTCTTGATGTCGTCCAGGTTCATGCCCCAGAGCTCGGGCCAGCGCCAAGGCGTCTTGAGGAAGATGCCGGAGATCGCCCACAGGGTGTCTCCGCGCTTGATGGTGTAGCTGTCGGGCGCGTTGGGTGCCAGTTCGGACAGCGGCACGCCGGTCTGGGCCACCTGGGTGGCGGTGGCGCGCTGGCCGGACGTGATGGGGAAGTTTTGCGCCGAGACGGTGCCAGCGAACGCGGCAGCGATCAGGGCAACAGCGCAAACCACCGGCCGAAGCGGGCTCGTGGGGCGCGTGGACGGGACGTCGGCAAACAAGCGTTTTTTCAATGGCATGTGGTGGCCCCTGGGGCGGCGATGCCGGTTGTCAGCGGGCATTTCCTGGTGCATTTCCGGGAAACGACAGCTGCCCCCCGGTGGCGCTCGTGTCTTGACAAATCGCATTTGATTTTGCGCCCAAGCCTTTGATTAGGCAATGTTTATGGCGGGGGGCTTTCACGCGCCGTGGCAAAAGTGGCGAAAATGGCGACACCGCATTCCGCCTGTCCCCGGCTTGCCGCCAGCCGTCGCCCGGGTACATTGCACAGGTCCGTACCAGCCCCTCGTTTGTCCCCTTTTTCCATGACCCAGCCGTCCCTGCTGCCCATCCTTTGTTATCCCGATCCCCGCTTGCACACCGTGGCCCGCCCGGTGAAGGCGGTGGACGACCGCATCCGCGCGCTGAGCCGTCAGATGCTGGACACCATGTACGACGCCCACGGCATTGGTCTGGCCGCCACGCAGGTGGACGTGCACGAGCGCCTGATTGTTATCGACGTGAGCGAGACGCGCGACCAGCCCATGGTGCTGATCAACCCGGTGATCGAATGGGCCAGTCCCGAGACGCGCAAGGGCGAAGAGGGCTGCCTCTCGGTGCCCGGCATCTACGACGGTGTGGAGCGCTCGCTGGCCGTGCGCGTGCGGGCACAGGACCTGGACGGCAGCGAGCGCACCATTGAAGCCGAAGGCATGCTGGCCGTGTGCATCCAGCACGAGATGGACCATTTGATGGGCAAGGTGTTTGTGGAATACCTCTCGCCGCTCAAGCGCACGCGCATCAAGTCCAAGATGGTCAAGGCCCAGCGGGAGGCGATGAAGGCTTGAGGCCTTTGTCCGGTCTCGACCTTCGCTCATGAAACTCATTTTTGCCGGCACGCCGGAATTCGCCGGTGTGGCACTGGCCCGTTTGCTGGCCGCCGGTTTCCAGGTGCCTCTGGTGCTCACCCAGCCCGACCGCCCGGCCGGTCGCGGGATGAAGCTGCAGGCCTCACCCGTGAAGCAACTCGCGCTGCAGCACCACATCACGGTGGCGCAACCGCGCAGCCTGCGGCTGGACGGCAAGTATCCCGAAGACGCCGCAGCGGCGCGTGACGCCATTGAAGCCGCGCAGGCCGATGTGATGGTGGTGGCAGCCTATGGCTTGATCCTGCCGCAGTGGGTGCTGGACGTCCCCCGGCTCGGGTGTATGAACATCCATGCGTCATTGCTGCCGCGCTGGCGCGGCGCAGCGCCCATCCACCGCGCCATCGAAGCCGGCGACGCCGAGACCGGCGTGACCATCATGCAGATGGACGCCGGCCTGGACACGGGCGACATGCTGCTGATGGAGCGCCTGCCGATCCGCGCGGACGACACCACCGGCAGCCTGCACGACCGCCTGGCCGTGCTCGGTGGGCGGCTCGTCGTTGAAGCGCTGGAGATCGCCGCCTGCGGTGGCCTGACCGCGCAGCGGCAGCCCAATGAGGGCGTGACCTACGCCCACAAGATCGACAAGGCCGAGGCGGCGATCGACTGGACCGCACCCGCCGAGGTGCTGTCGCGCCGGGTGCGCGCTTTCAACCCGTTTCCCGGCGCCGCCACCGCGCGCGCGGGTGAGCCCATGAAGGTGTGGGCCGCGCATGCTGTGCCAGGGTCGGCGGCTGCGGCGCCGGGGCAGGTGCTCGCGTTGGGCGACGACGGCATCGCGGTGCAGACCGCCAGCGGCGTGCTGGTGCTCACCGAGCTGCAACGCGCTGGCGGCAAACGCCTGGCGGCGGCCGACTTCCTGCGCGGCCATGAGCTGCGTGTGGGCGACGTGCTGGACGCAGCGCCCGCGCAGAAAGCGCCGGCCTGATGTTTTTCCTGCGCGAACACCGCCGCCGCCCCGAGTTCTGGCAGGGCTTTCGCGAGCAGACCACCGTGGCCATGGGCATTGGTGCCTGGGGCTTGATGACCGGCGTGTCGCTGGTGCAGTCCGGCCTCTCGCCGCTGGAGGCGGTGCTCATGACGCTGATCGTGTACGCCGGCAGCGCCCAGCTGGCGGCCGTGCCCATGATCGCGGCCGGCGCGCCGCTGTGGGTGATCCTGGCGGCGGCGTTTTGCGTGAACCTGCGCTTCGTCGTGTTCTCCGCCCACCTGCGGCCCTACCTCATGCACCTGCCGCGCTGGCAGCGAATGGTCACCGGCTACATCACCGCCGACCTCAGCTACGTGTTCTTTGCGCGCAAATACCCCAAGCCGGGCACAACGCCCGACGAACTGGCTGGACAGCAGGCCTACCTCATGGGCAATTGCGCGGTGAACTACGTGTCCTGGATGGGCGCCAGCCTGCTGGGCATCGCGCTGACCAACGTGATTCCGATCGCCTGGGGCCTGGGCTTTGCCGGCATTCTGGCCTTGCTGGGCGTGTTGTGTTCGCTCGCCACCTCAAAGTTGCGCGCCGTCTCCGCCGGGGTGGCCGGGGCAGCGGCGGTGGCGGCGATTGCGCTGCCGCTCAAGCTCAACATCCTCGTGGCGATTGCCAGTGCGGTGGCGATCTGCCTGGTGCTGGAGAAGCTGGGTCCGCAAGACCCGGCGGGTGGGGTGCGCCATGTTTGACCTGGACCCCTGGACGCTGCTCACCATCGTGCTGCTGGGCTGCATCACCGTGATCACGCGCGGCTTCTTTTTCATCTCCAGCAAGCCCTGGACCTTGCCGCACTGGGCGCAGCGCGGCCTGCAGTACGCACCCATCGCGGCGCTGGCGGCGGTGGTCATTCCCGAGATCGTCACGACGCAGGGCGTGTTCATCACCACCTGGCAAGACGCGCGCCTGTTCGCTGCATTCGCGGGCATGGCGTGGTTCTTCTGGAAGCGTGGCGTGCTGGGCACCATCGTCTGCGGCACCGCGGTGTACCTGCCGCTGCGCCTCATGCTGGGCTGGTGAGGGCGCTCAGGCTGGCTTTGCAGCCAGCCGTGGAAGCAGGAGGCGCCAGAGCGCCAACGAAACGCCACCACAGATCACCAGCGTCCACAGCGTGTGGCTGGGGTAGTGGGCGCCGCGCATGGTCTGCACCGTGCCCGCCACCGCGCCCGCGAACAACACGGGCACCAGCCAACGCAAGCCCGTCACCTGGCTGCGTGATGTGCCCGAGGGCGGCATCAGCCAGGGCAGGCTGAGTGCCAGAAAGGCGAAGGCGCTGGAGGCGTGGCCACCCGGAAAGCAGCGCCCGGTACCGCCATCGGCCAGTCCCCAGGTCCAGTGGGACACGTAAGCCGCGGGTCCGCCGAAGGCTTGCAGCTCCCAGGGGCAACTCGTCAGGCTCGCGTTCTTGATGAGGTTGACAGCGATCAGCGACAGCGTGACCAGCACCAACACCGCCCAGCGCTCGCGCCGCGGCAGGCTCAGGCCGGCGAGGCGGTCCATGTTCCAGCGCGTGGGCCAGAGCGCCCAGACCGCGATCAACAGAAACACCCCGGTGGCTGCCTGGCGCACACCTTCGTGCAACACGCGCTCCAGCACCCAGGTGTGCTGCAGGGCAAAGCCGGTGGGCGTGCCGATGAGACGCATCACGGGCAGGTCCAAGCCGACAAGATCCCACAGACCGGTGAGAAACAGCGCGCCCAGCCACCAGGCGGCCACCGGCGATGCCGATGACTCGGATGGTGCCAAGACCGTGGATGGGGTGAGTGAAGCGGCCGTGCAGCTGGGATGTGGCATGCGCGGAGTGTTGATGGCTCCCGTTAAGTGCGACTTAAGCGCCGTCCCCATAATGACGCGTTACCCAATCAACGGACTTCCGGTCCATTCCGACAATGCGCGCACTCGTGGTGGAAGACGATCCCGGCATCGCCAGCGGCCTGCAGGCCTCGCTCAAGCAGGCGGGCTACGCGGTGGATGTGTGCAGCACCCTGGAGGCGGCGTGGCACGTGTTGTCGGTGGAGCCGGTGGACGTGCTGATCCTGGACCTCGGCCTGCCCGATGGCGATGGCCTGGACCTGCTGGCCCGCCTGCGTCGCCAGGCCCCGCCGGTGGCTGGCCGCACCGCCTTGCCGCGCAACGACCTGCCGGTGCTGATCATGACCGCCCGAGACGGCGTGAGCGACCGCGTGAGCGGCCTGGACAGCGGCGCCGACGACTACATCGTCAAACCTTTCGACGCCAACGAGCTGCTGGCGCGCCTGCGCGCCATGCTGCGCCGGGCGGTGGGCTGCAGCAGCCCGGTGATCGCCCACGGTGATCTGGTGGTGGACCCGGCATCCCACACCGTGTTGCGCGCGGGCGAGCTGGTGCCCCTGGGCGGCAAAGAATTTGCATTGCTCATGGCCTTGCTGCAGGCGCGGCCCCAGGTGCTGTCCAAATCACGCCTGGAGTCGTCGCTGTACGGCTTTGGCGAGGCGCTCGAGAGCAATGCCATCGAAGTGCACATCCACCACCTGCGGCGCAAGCTGGGCGAGTCGCTCATCAAGACCGTGCGCGGCGTGGGCTACTTCGTGCCGCAACAAGATCCAACCGCATGACCGCTCAACCCGGGCCCGCGCGCCTGCCCAGCCTGGGGCGCTACCTCTGGAGCTGGGTGGTGGGCGCCTTGCTGGTGGTGTGGGCCACGCTGCTGCTGGTGGCCTGGTACACCGGTCACCACGAGGCCGAAGAGATCACCGACGGGCAACTGGTGGCCGTGGCGCGTTTGTGGCTGTCGGTGGACCCGGGCGATACCGAGGTCTCGGTCGAGCCCATTGCGCCCACGCGCGCCAAGGCCTACGTGCAGGACGTGGCCGTGTTGCATTGGGTGGACGGGCAGCTGCGGACCGACACCCACGACCTCTCCGGCAGCCTCGGTCTGACCGGACCGCCCCGCACTGGCTTCAGCGAACGGACACAAAGCACGGCCAGCGGTCCCGTGCGCTGGCGGGTGTATGCGGCAGCGGGCCAAGGCGCGCGCGCGCCCGACCTCGTGGCCGTGGTGATGGACGTGGACCACCGGGTGGACCTCGGGCGCGACATGGCGCTCAAGCTTGCCCGCCCAGCCCTGCTGGTGTTGCCGCTGGTGGCGCTGCTGTTGTGGTGGGCGATGCGCCGGGGACTGAGTCCGCTCGTGCGCCTCTCCCGCGATGTGGCCGCACTCGACGGCCTGGGTGGTCAACGGCTGGACACAGCGCACCGCTTTTATGAGTTTTCCAGCACCGTGCGTGCCATCAACACCCTGGTGGACTCGTTGCAGACGCAGGCCCGGCGCGAGCGCGAGTTTGCGTCGGACGTGGCGCACGAACTGCGCACGCCGCTGGCGGCCATGTCGCTGCAGGCCAGCGCCGCCCAGCACGATCCCTCGCCCGAACGGCTGGCGCAACTCGAAGACAGCGCATTGCGGGCCGGACACATCCTCTCGCAGCTGCTCGAACTCGCTCGCGCGCAGCGCGACGGGTCGGGTCGGGAGGCGTGGAAGGACGTGGTGCTGGGCGACGTCGCCGCTGATTTGATCGCGTCGCATGCCCAAGAAGGCTTCGAGAGCGGTCACGAGCTGTCCCTGGAGCAACCTGATGCGCCCGTGCGCCTGCATGCCCAGCCCACGCTGCTGGAGCTGGCGCTGCGCAACCTGATCGAGAACGCCTTGCGCCACACCCCGGCGGGCACGCAGGTGGTGGTGGAGGTCTGGCAAAACGCGGCGGAGATCGGCGTGTCGGTCAGCGACGACGGCCAGCGGGCCGACGCACCCCACCCGGCAAAGACTCAGCCATCCTCGGGACTGGGGCTGGGCCTTCGCCTGGTGCAGCGCATTGCGGAACAGCTCGGTGGCACTTTGCAGCGCGATGCCGGCGAAGCGCCGATGACCACGCGTTTCACGCTGCGCTGGCCGCGCCCGGTGCCATAAGGATCACTTAACCCGCGAGCGCGAAGCTGGTGGGGTCGGTATGTACCGACTTCAGATGCTTCGCCCATGTCCTCGTCTCTTTCTCCGGCGCTCTCGCCCGGCAACCGACTTTCCCAGCCCACCTGGCGCCCCGCCACCACCGTGTGGCTGCTCTCGCTGTGGCTGGCCGTGGCCGGCAACCTGCCGCTGTGGCTGCGTGTGAACGAGCTGGCCGGTACGCCAACGCAACGCCTTGCGCTGCTGGGGGGCTTCGGGCTGGTGGTGGTGGGTGTTACCGCAGCCCTGCTCTCGCTGCTGGCCTGGCCGCGCGTGTTCCGCCCCGTGGCCACGGCCCTGGTGCTGGTGAGCGCCTTCAATACCCATTTCATGCTGCAGTACGGCGCGGTGATCGACCCGACCATGATGGCCAACATCGTGCAGACCGATGTGCGCGAGGTGCGCGACCTGATGTCCTGGGCCCTTCCACTGACCGTGTTGCTCGTGGCCGGCCTGCCGCTGTGGGTGATCTGGCGGCGGCCCCTGGCCATGCGCAGCTGGTTGCCGCAGACCGGACGCAATGCGCTGGGTGCCCTGATCGGCGTGGTCGTCGTGGTCGTGGCCACGCTGGTGACCTACCAGGACCTCGCTTCGCTCATGCGCAACCACAAGGAGTTGCGCTACATGGTCAACCCGGTCAACACCTTGTATGCGGGCAGCCGCCTGGCCATCGACCAGTTGCCCAAACAGGTGCAGACCCTCAAGCCCGTGGGTGAAGACGCACAGCTCGGCGCGAGCTACACCAGCCAGGGCAAACCACCCCTGCTGCTGGTGGTGGTGGGTGAGACGGCGCGCGCGCAGAACTTCGGCCTCAATGGTTACGCCCGCAACACCACACCGGCGCTCGCACGCTGGCAGGCCGAAGAAGGCCTGGTCAACTTCAGCCAGGTGCAATCGTGCGGCACCAACACCAAGGTCTCGGTGCCCTGCATGTTCTCGCCGCTCACGCGCACGCAGGGCGGCGACCAGACGCCCGAGCACGAGAACCTGCTCGACGTGCTGCAGCGCGCCGGTCTGGCCGTGCTGTGGATCGACAACCAGGCGGGCTGCAAGGGCGTGTGTGCCCGCGTGCCCAACGCCAGCACGCTCGACCTCAAGATCCCGGGTCTGTGCGACAGCGGAGAGTGTCTGGACCCCGCCATGCTCGACGGCCTGGACGCGCGCATTGCCGCGCTCGATCCGGTGCGCCGCGCGCGCGGTGTGGTGCTGGTGATGCACCAGATGGGCAGCCACGGTCCGGCGTACTACAAGCGCGCATCGCCCGACCGCAAGCCTTTCCTGCCCGAGTGCACCAGCAACACGCTGTCCGACTGCCCGCCCGAGCAGCTGGTCAACGCCTACGACAACTCGATCGCCTACACCGACCATTTCCTGGACTTGTCGCTGCAGTGGCTCAAGGCGCGCGAGAAGAGCGGCGCCAACGCCACCGGCCTGATCTACATGTCCGACCACGGCGAATCGCTCGGCGAAAAAGGGCTGTACCTGCACGGTGTGCCTTACGCCATGGCGCCGCGGCAGCAGACCCATGTGCCCATGGTGGCCTGGCTCTCGCCCTCGATGCAGCAGCGCAGCGGTGTGAGCGAGACGTGTTTGCGCGCCCAGTCCGACAAGGCGCTCTCGCACGACAACCTCTTTCACTCGGTGCTGGGGCTGATGGATGTGCAGACCCAGGCACACGACCTGTCGCTGGACATGCTGGCGCCGTGCGCCCGCGCCTACGCGACGCTGGGCAGCGTCACGCCGACAGCGGCAAACTGAGGCGGGCGCACAGCCCTCCCATCGGGCTGCTCTCCAGCGCAATGTCCCCGTTGTAAAGCCGGGCCAGATCGGCCACGATGGCCAGGCCCAGACCGCTGCCCGGCGCCGACTCGTCCAGCCGCGCACCACGCGCCAGCACCGCATGGCGCTGCTCCGCCGAGATGCCCGGGCCGTCATCGTCCACCGTGATCACCAACTGCTTGCCGTCACGGGCAGCGCCGATCCGCACCGCGCTGCGCGCCCACAGGCAGGCGTTGTCCAGCAGGTTGCCCAGCATTTCCTGCAGGTCCTGCTCTTCGCCGGCAAAGGCCAGCGCCGGGTCCACGGGTGTCAGCTCAAGCGACAAACCGCGCTCGGCGTGCACACGCTCCATCACGCGCAGCAGCCCCGCGAGCACCGTTGCCACCGGTGCGCGTTGCCCCGGCAGTTTGAGCGACGCCGCCACGCGCGAGCGGCTGAGGTGGGCGTCGATGTGGCGCCGCGACACCGCCACCTGCGCGTGAACCAGCGCGGGCAGATCCGCCGCGCCAGCGTTGGCGGCCTGCGCCAACACCGCCATCGGTGTCTTCAGCGCATGGGCCAGGTTGCCCGCGTGGGTGCGGGCGCGAGCCACCACCTCGGCGTTGGTGGCCAACACCTGGTTGAAGTCGTCGATCAGGGGTTGCACCTCGGAGGGAAAGTCGCCCTGCAGGCGCTGCGCGCGCCCCTCGCGAACATCGTTGAGTGCGCGTTGCATGGCGCGCAGCGGCGCCAGACCGACCAGCACCTGCGCCAGCGCGGCCAGCGCCAGCAGCCCGAGCAGGATCAGCAGCGACACGCCCAGCACGCTGCGAAAGCGGTCGATGGCCAGGGCGGTTTCCTGCAGGTCGCCCGCCACGATCAAACGCCATTGCGCACCAGGGACGTCATCCGCGCGCACCGTGCGTTCCAGCATCAGCACCGGCGTTCCTTGCGGACCCAACCCCTCGTGCACATGGATGCCACCGTCCGCCATGGCGTCGGCATCCAGTGTGAGGTTGCCGTCCCACAGCGAGCGCGAGCGCAGCACGCCGCGGCGGCTCTGGCCGTCGGTGCTGACACGGTCGAGCTGCCAGTACAGGCCGGAAAACGGCCGCTGCCAGCGCGGGTCCGACAGCGCCTGCGGATCGATTTGCGGCTGGCTGCTGGCATCAAAAGCCAGCCGCGCGGTGAGCTGGTCGAGCTGTTGCGTGAGCGTGGTCTCGAACTGGCGCATCACGTGGTCGCGGAACAGCCCGCCCAGCACCACGCCGGCCAGCGCCAACGCCAGCGCCAGCGCCACCAGGGTGCCCAGCAGCAGGCGCACCCGCAGCGAACCGACCCAGCGTCTCATGGCGGTGGCACCAGGCGGTAACCCAGCCCGCGCACGGTCTCGATCAGCGCGGGCGGCAGCTTCTTGCGCAGCCGACCCACGAAGACCTCGATGGTGTTGGAGTCGCGCTCGAAGTCCTGCGCGTAGATGTGTTCGGTGAGTTCGGTGCGCGAAACCACCGCGCCCGGGCGGTGCATCAAATACTCGAGCACCTTGTATTCGTGGCTGGTCAGCGTCACCGTCTGACCCTGCAGCGTCACCCGGCCGCTGCGCGTGTCCAGCGCCAGTTCGCCGCACACCAGCAGCGGTGAAGCCAGGCCGCCGGTGCGGCGGATGAGCGCACGCAGGCGCGCCAGCAGCTCTTCCATGTGGAAGGGTTTGGTCAGGTAGTCGTCGGCTCCCGCGTCGATGCCGGCCACCTTCTCGCTCCAGTTGTCGCGCGCGGTGAGGATGAGAACCGGCACCACACGGCCCGCGCTGCGCCAGCGCTTGAGCACGCTCAAGCCATCCAGCACCGGCAGGCCGAGGTCGAGCACCACGGCGTCGAAGGCTTCGGTGTCGCCCAGAAAGTGCGCGTCGCGCCCGTTGTCGGCCTCGTCCACCGCGTAGCCGGCCTCGTGCAGGCCCGTGCGCAGTTGCGCGCGCAGGGTGGGGTCGTCTTCAACCAGCAGGATGCGCATGGGTGGGTGAGCTCAACGTTCCTTGCGACGCAGCACGGTGGCGGTTTTGGCGTCGAGTTCGAGTTTCACCAACCGCCCGTCGCTCTGCAGCAGCTTGACTTCGTAGACCAGCCGGCCGTCCTCGTCTTCCAGCTCCACGTCCAGCACCTGGCCCGGGTGCTCGCGCTCCAGCCGTTCGAGCACGGTGCGCAGCGGCACCACCTGCCCGGCCTTCACGGCCTCGCGCGCCCGGTCGTGGTCCCGGTCGCTGGCGCTCGCAGGCGAGCTGAGCAACACGCCGGCCAGCAGGCCAGTCAGCGCGATGAGCGGGAGGGTTGAGGAGCGCGGTGGGTTCACATTGGGGCAGGCAGCAAAGGGCTGACCAAGCGCCAGACCATTGTGCGGGTCGAACCTGAACGCCCGATGAACACGCGCTTCAGGTTCCGTACAGCCGGGGTTTCGCAAGATGCCTTCACCCCGATCACTGGACGCACGCCATGAACCCCGCATTCCAACCTCTCCGACTCGCGGCCCTCGCGCTGCTGGCCCTTGCGGCCGTGGCTGCCCACGCCGGCGACACCACGCCGGCCGAGCAGCTCAGCCGCTGGAGTGCGCAAGCCGGCGCGCCGGGGCGTGCACCCCAGGGCCAGGTGTTCTTCAACAACCGCCATGGCGGTGAATGGTCTTGCGCCTCGTGCCACGGCACACCCCCCACGCGCCAGGGCGAACACGCTGGCACCGCCAAGCCCATTGCCCCGCTGGCGCCAGCGTTCAACGCCCAGGCCTTCACCGATGCAGCCAAGTCGGACAAGTGGTTCCGCCGCAACTGCAAGGACGTGCTCAGCCGCGAATGCAGTGCGGCCGAGAAGGCCGACGTGATGGCGTACCTGCTCAGCCTCAAACCCTGAAAGCCGCTCCATGAAAACGATCTCCACTGCCTTGGTCATGGCCCTCATCGGACTGAACACCGCCCACGCCGACAGCGGCCCGCTGATGCCGCGCAATGTGCCCCAGGCCTACACGCAGGAGTGCGCTGCCTGCCACACCGCCTACCCGCCGGCCATGCTGCCGGCGCGTTCGTGGCAACGCATCATGGGCGGGCTCGACCAACACTTTGGCACCGACGCCTCGCTCGACGCCGCCACCGTCACCCAGCTCGGCCAGTGGCTGCAGACGCACGCGGGCACCTACAAGCGCGTGAACGAAGAGCCCCCGCAGGACCGCATCACCCGATCAAGCTGGTTCGAGCGCAAGCACCGGGGCATCGACCCCGCCGTGTGGAAACACGCCAGTGTGAAGAGCGCGGCCAACTGTGCCGCCTGCCACACCGGCGCCAACCAGGGCCAGTTTGATGACGACAACCTCCGCTTTCCGCCGGGTCTGGACGCGCGCCTTCGCCGCGGCTGGAAAGACTGAACTTCTGAAAGACGACCATGCACACCGCACCCGACTTCCACACCAACGCCCACCCCGAGGCCGTGCGCGCCATGCCCGCGCCCACGCGGCTGGTCATCGACGCGCCCACGCGCATGTTCCACTGGCTCTTTGCCTTGAGCTTCGTGGGCGCCTACCTCACGGCCGACGGCGAGCGCTGGCGGCTGCTGCACGTCACGCTGGGCTACACCCTGGCCGGGCTGCTCGCGTTTCGCGTGCTGTACGGCCTCTTCGGGCCGCGCCAGGCGGGTCTGGGCCAGCTCTGGCGCAAGCTCACGGGCGCACCGGCCTGGTTGCGTTCACTCACCTCGGCGCCGGGTCTGACCGCCGTCAACTGGCGCCAGGGTCAGAACCTGCTGATGGCACTGGCTGTGTTCGCGCTGCTGGTGATGGTGGTGCCGCTCACGTTCAGCGGCTACGGCAGCTACAACGACTGGGGCGGCTGGCTCGAAGACGTGCACGAATTCTTCGGCGAGGCCTTTCTGGTGGTGGTGCTCGGCCATATCGCGCTGATCGCGGGCCTGAGCCTGCTGCGCCGCAAGAATCAGGCGCTGCCCATGCTCACGGGCCGCGTGGAAGGTCCCGGCCCAAGCCTGATGAAGCACAACCGGGTCTGGCTGGCGGTGGTGCTGCTCGCCGCGGTGCTGGCGTTCGGCGCCTGGCAGTGGCAGCAGTCGCCCAAAGGCCTGGTGTCGGCACAGACCTGGAATGGTCTGCTCTCGGCACCGTCGGACCACGAGGACGACGACTGAGGGAGAGCTGACGAAGGGCCTTTCCTACAATGCGTGGGTTTGTCATCCACCCACCTGCACCGCACCATGTCCTTCATCCGCTTCTCCGATCTCTGCTCCAGTGGCCGCGTCAAGGGCCAGCGCGTCTTCATCCGGGCCGACCTCAACGTGCCGCAGGACGACACGGGTCGCATCACCGAAGACACCCGCATCCGCGCGAGCATCCCGGCGATCCAGATGGCGCTGGACGCGGGCGCCGCCGTCATGGTCACCTCGCACCTGGGCCGCCCCACCGAGGGCGCTTTCAAGCCCGAGGACTCGCTGCAGCCGGTGGCCGCACGCCTCTCGGCGCTGATGAACCGGCCAGTGCGCCTGGTGTCCGACTGGGTCGACGGTGATTTTTCGGTGGCCCCCGGTGAAGTCGTGCTGCTGGAAAACTGCCGCCTGAACGTGGGTGAGAAGAAGAACAGCCCCGAACTCGCGAAGAAGCTCGGCGCCCTGTGCGACATCTTCGTGCACGACGCCTTCGGTACCTCGCACCGCGCCGAGGGCACGACCTACGGCATCGCCGAAACCGCCCCCATCGCCTGCGCCGGCCCGCTGCTGGCCGCCGAGATGGACGCGATTGCTGCGGCGCTGCTCGCGCCCAAGCGCCCGCTGGTGGCCATCGTGGCGGGCAGCAAGGTCAGCACCAAGCTCACCATTCTGAAAAGCCTGGCCAGCAAGGTGGACCAGCTCATCGTGGGCGGTGGCATCGCCAACACCTTCATGCTCGCAGCGGATCTGAAGATCGGCAAGAGCCTGGCCGAAGCCGACCTGGTGGCTGAAGCCAAGGCGGTGATCGACGCCATGAAGGCGCGTGGCGCCGAGGTGCCGATTCCCACCGACGTGGTGACCGCCAAGGCCTTCAGCGCCGACGCCGTGGCCACGGTGAAGGCCGCCACCGACGTGGCCGACGACGACCTGATCCTGGACATCGGGCCCGAGACCGCAGCCAAGCTGGCCGAGCAGCTGATGAAGGCCGGCACGATCGTGTGGAACGGCCCGGTCGGCGTGTTCGAGTTCGCGGCCTTCGAGAACGGTACGAAGGTCATCGCCGAAGCCATCGCCAAGAGCAGCGCCTTCAGCATCGCCGGCGGTGGCGACACGCTGGCGGCCATTGCGAAGTACGGCATCGAGAAGGACGTGGGCTACATCTCCACCGGTGGTGGCGCGTTTCTGGAAGTGCTGGAAGGCAAGACGCTGCCCGCTTTTGAGGTGCTCGCCCGCAGGGCCGCCGGCTGAATCAACTGTGTCTTGTCGGGATGCGGGCCACCACCAGCACCCCGATGAGTGCAGCGATCAGCACGATCACCAGCACCACCGGCCGGTCGCGCAATCCCCAGGCCGACAGGCCGACCATCACCACCATGCTCACCTGCGCCACGGTCTTGCTGCGGCGCGTGAGGCTGCGGTGGGCCTCCCAGTCGCGCACCATGGGGCCGAGAAATCGGTGGCCGAGCAGCCAGCCGTGCAGCCGGGGTGAAGCCTTGGCGTAGCAGGCGGCGGCCAGCAGGATGAAGGGCGTGGTCGGCAGGCCGGGCAGCACCACACCGATGAGGCCGAGCACCAGCGCCACGCTGCCGGCCAGCCACAGCAGCCAGCGTACCGCGCGCGAGCGGTGCAGGCTCATGGCGCCCACCAGCCCAGCGGGTGGCGCGCCAGTGCCATCGAAGCCATGAAGGCCACGCACAGCCACGCAGCCAGCAGGCTCAGCGCGCGCACCGGGGGAGATGCGGTGCTGCGCATGGCCACCATTCCCAGTGCGATGTAGATCAGCAGCAGGCCGAGCTTGAGACCGAACCACGGTGTGTGCAGCGGGTTGAGCTGCAGCAGCCACCACAGGCCGGCGCCGGCCGTGAGCAGCGCGGTGTCGACCCCCTCGCTCGCACGGCGCCAGGCGCTATGCAACGGCCAACCCTGGCCCTGCAGCGCGGCGAGTGCGCGCACGGAGAACAAGCCCACGCTGGTCACGACCAGGCCGAGGTGCGTCTTGAGCAGCAGCGGGTAGGCCCAGGCGATGTCCGGGGTAGGCATGGAGGTGAGGTGCGGTCGGTCCGGTGGAGGTCACCTCCAGCATAGCCGCTCCCACCCTCGGAACGCCTCAGCAGCAGGCCGCGCGCGTGGGTTCGAACTGCGGGAACAGCTGGTTGTTTTCCAGGTGGATGTGGGCGATCAGGTCGTCGGCAAACTGGTCAATGCCTGCGTACAGCGCGCGCCAGGTGTTGCAGGCGCCCTGGGGTGATGTGGCGTCGTTCGTCAGGGCCATCAGGCGATCGAGCTGTTCGCCGTGGCTGGTGTGTTCCTCGCGCATCACCCCGATGGGGTGCACGGCCATGCCGCGCCCTCCCGCCTTGAGCATGGGGAACAGGATGGTTTCTTCCTTGGCCATGTGCTCCAACATCTCAGCTTCAATGGCTTCGAGGTGCTCCGCCAGACCCGTGGGCACATCGGGGCTGTCGCGGTGCACCGCCTCCACGCGGCGCGCCATGCGGATCAACTCGGGCAACTGCTCGCGGTGCACCGCGTGGTAACGCGTGAGGATGTGGTCGATCATCTCGGCCGGGGCTTGCGGCACTGCGGGCGCGTCCGGGCGCTCCAGCCGCGCGAGCTCGGCCAGCACCGCGTCCACGTCGAGGCCCTTGTTGTCGCAGGCCTGCTGCAGGGCGATCTGTCCACCGCAGCAGAAGTCCAGCTTGAGGCGGCGGAAGACGGCGGTGGAGCCCGGCAGTTCGACGGCAATCTGGCCAATGGGCTGGCTGGCACGCTCCAGGGTGTCGGCGGGGGCGAAAGTGGTGTTCATGATCGATGTCCTTGAATGTTCATGTGGTATGAATATATTAAGGCATAAAATGCAGACAACATGAATATTCAGACCATCCACACGGACATCGGTCATCAGGAGGATGCGGCATGCGACTGACCCAATGGACCGACTACAGCCTGCGCGTGCTGATGTACTGCGCCGCCAGCGAACAGCGAGAGCAGCGCGCCACAGTGGGTGAAATCGCCGAGGCCCACGGCATCTCGCGCAGCCACCTCACCAAGATCGTGATGACGCTCTCGGGCCTGGGCCTGCTGGAGACCACGCGCGGGCGAGGCGGCGGCCTGCGCCTGCTCAAGCGGGCGCACACCATCGTGCTGGGGGAGGTGGTGCGCCAGACCGAGAGCGACTTCACCCTGGTGGAGTGTTTCGACGCCGAACACAACAGCTGCAGGCTTGACGGCCACTGTCGTCTCAAGACAGCGCTGCGCGAGGCCATGGACCGTTACCTGGAGGTGCTCGACGGCGTGACGCTGGCCGACCTGATCACGCCAGTGCCGGGTGCACGCGGCCAACGGGTGCACTTTTTGCCGGGCCTGCCGCGCCCGCCCGAGGTCGCAGTCCGTCGCACGCGGGTATCTGCCAGCGGCGAAAGCCGCTAACCTGCGCCATGGTGTCCACTGCTTCGCTGTCGACCAAACTGGTGCGTATCGGCGCCGGGTTGCTGCTCGTCGCGCTGGCGTCGATCGGCCTCACGCTGTGGGTCACCTGGCAGCTCGAAGGCGGCGCAGCGGCGGTGAACGAAGCCGGGCGCATGCGCATGCAGACCTGGCGGCTCACCAGCGTGGCGCAGGCCGGGCCCCCGCCGGGCGAGGTGGCCGCGCTGGTGCAGCAGTTCGACCAGAGCCTGACCTTGTTGCGCCAGGGCGATGCCAGCCGGCCGCTCTTTGTGCCCTGGGACGACGCCGTGGCCCGCGAATTCGCCACGGTGGAGGCGCTGTGGCAGAACCAGCGCCCGCTGTGGCTGCAAGACACACCGCCCGAGCCGGCGCAAGCCCTGGCCGCGGCCGGCACCTTTGTGGAAGCCATCGATGCCCTGGTGCTCGCCATCGAGCACCAGCTCGCGGGCTTCACCGCCATCCTCAACCTGTTCCAGCTCCTCATGATGGCGCTGGCCATTGCCGGTGCGGTGGTGATGCTCTACACCGGCTACATGTACGTGATCAACCCGCTGGCCCACCTGCGGCAGGGCCTGCGCCGGCTGGAGTCGGGCGACTTCAAGGCGCGTGTGGAGGTCGAGACACTCGACGAATTCGGTCAGGTGGCCGGAGGCTTCAACCGCATGGCGGCGACGCTGCAGTCGATGTACGCCGGGCTGGAGAGCCAGGTGGAAACCAAGACGCGCCACATCGAGGCGCAGCGCGCACGGCTGGAGACCTTGTACGAGGTGAGCGCCTTCATGGCGCATGCCGGCAGCATTGAGGAACTCTCGCGCGGTTTTGCCCAGCGCGTGCGCGCGGTGGTGAAGGCCGACGCGGTGGCGGTGCGCTGGAGCGACGAGGCCAGCCAGCGTTATCTGATGCTGGCCTCCGACTGTTTTCCGCAGGAGATGGTGGAAGAAGAGCGCAGCCTGCTCGCCGGGGCCTGCGCCTGTGGCAGCCTGCAGCCGGATGCGAGGACGCGCGTCATTCCGATCCACAGCCATGACGAAGCGCAGGTGCGCCACTGCGCTCGCGCCGGTTTCGAGACGCTGGTGAGTGTGCCGGTGCGCCTGCAAAACCGGATGCTCGGCGAGATCGACCTCTTTTACCGTTCGCAGGCCAGTCTGAGCACCGGCGAGACCGAGTTGCTCGACGCGCTGGCCAGCCACCTCGCCAACGCGCTGGAGAGCCTGCGCGCCACTGCGCTGGAGCGCGAGGCGGCGGTGGGTGAGGAGCGCGCCTTGATCGCGCGCGAGCTGCACGACTCCATTGCACAGTCGCTGGCATTCCTGAAGATCCAGGTGCAGCTGCTGCGCAACGCGGCGAGCAAGGGCCAGGAGGCGCGGGTGATGAGCACGCTGGACGAACTCGACGAAGGCCTGCGCGAGAGCATCAACGACGTGCGCGAGCTGCTGGTTCACTTTCGCACCCGCACCAACACCGACGACATCGAACGTGCCCTGCAGGAAACGCTGCAGAAATTCCAGCACCAGACCGGCTTGAGCGCCAAGCTGCATGTCGAAGGCCACGGCCTGCCGTTGCCGGCGGACGTGCAGGTGCAGGTCTTGCACGTGCTGCAGGAGTCGCTTTCCAACGTGCGCAAGCACGCCGGGGCCAGCCATGTGCAACTTGACGTGATCAAGGGTGCACGCTGGCGCTTTCGTGTGCGCGACGACGGCGCGGGCTTCGACGCGCTGGACACGCCCGACGACTCCCATGTGGGTCTGAAGATCATGCGCGAGCGCGCCGCGCTCATCGGTGCGCGGGTCGATGTGAGCTCAGAACCCGGCGACGGCACCACCGTGACCCTGACCCTGCCACCCCACCCTGTGGCGGCCAGCCCGGCCACCGCGCCCGCCACCGAACACAGCGCCCCATGACCGACACGTCTGCCCGCCCGATCCAGTTGCTCGTCGTCGACGACCATTCCCTGTTCCGCCGCGGGCTCATGGCCCTGCTCGCGCAGGACCCGCGCTTCGAGGTGACCTGCGAGGCGGGCGACGTGGGCGAAGCGCTGCGCTGTGCGGCCCGCCGGCGGCCCGATGTGATCCTGCTCGACAACCACCTGCCCGGTGTGCTGGGGGTGGACGCCATCCCTGCGCTGCGCGAGGCCGCACCGGGCAGCCGCGTGCTCATGCTCACCGTGAGCGAGAACGAGGCCGACCTGGTGGCCGCGCTCAAGGCCGGTGCCGATGGGTATCTGCTCAAGACGGTGGAGTCACACCACCTGTGCGAAGCCATCGTCAAGGTGATGGACGGTGAATCGGTGGTCAGCCCCGAGATGACAACCAAGCTGGTGTCGGCCCTGCGTGCACAGCCTCCCGCCAGCGGCGCCGCGCCCGACGCGCCGGCGTCCACCGCCATCTCCACAGCCACGGCCACCTCGGACGCCGAGTTGGCGTCGCTATCCGCGCGGGAACTCGAAATCCTGCACCTGATCGCACGGGGCGACAGCAACAAACACATTGCCCGCCAACTCGACATCGCCGAGACCACGGTCAAGATCCACGTGCAGCACATCCTGCGCAAACTCCACCTCACCTCGCGTGTGCAGGCAGCGGTGTTCGCCGCCCGCCACGCCTGACCAGGACACCCCCATGGCACTGCACCACCTCGACTCCGGCGAAATCGCCAACCTCATGAACCAGGGCGGCGACGCGCTCAGCACGCAGTCCGTGGCCCTTTTCAAGTCCGAGCAGCTCGAGGTCATCCGCCTGCGCCTGCCGCTGGGCAAGGGCATGCCGATGCACCAGGTCCCGGGTGAGATCACCGTGCAATGCCTCGAAGGTGTGATCGACTTTGAAACGCCCGAGGGCGTGCAACAGCTGCAGGCCGGGCAGATGCTGTTTCTGCGCGGCGGCGTGCCGCACGGCCTGCTCGCGGTGGAAGACGCCAGCGTGCTGGTCACCATCGTGCTGGCGCATTGACGCAGATCAACTGACGGCCACAAAAGCGCCGAGGTAGTTCTTCAGGACGCGCTGCGTCCTCCCGACATCGTTCTTCAGAGCCGCCCCGGCCGCCCGGGTGGCGGATAGCCACGAGGGCCCCCAGCGCCGACAGTCTTGCCATGCCCCGCGTGGAGAAAGACATCATGGCCTCTGAACTGAACAACGACAAAAAAGCGTGGTCGGTGCTGCTCGTCAGCACGCTGGCCTTCACCGTGTGCTTCATGGTCTGGATGATGTTCGGCGTCATCGGCATCCCGATCAAGAAGGCGCTCGACCTCAACTCCACCCAGTTCGGCCTGCTCATGGCCACACCGGTGCTCACCGGCTCACTGGTGCGCGTGCCACTGGGCATCTGGACCGACCGCTTTGGCGGCCGTATCGTGATGGCCCTGCTCATGGCCACCACCGTGCCGGCCATCTGGCTCATGAGCTACGCCACGGCCTACTGGCACTTCCTCACCATCGGCCTGTTCGTAGGTCTCGCTGGCGGATCGTTTTCGGTCGGTACGCCCTACGTGGCGCGCTGGTTTCCCAAAAACCGCCAGGGCATGGCCATGGGCGTGTACGGCGCGGGCAACTCGGGCGCGGCGGTCAACAAGTTTGTGGCGCCCGTGCTGCTGGTGGCCTTTGGCTGGACCATGGTGCCGCAGGTGTACGCGGCCATCATGCTGGGCACGGTGGTGCTGTTCTGG
>PNMH01000047.1 GCA_013823505.1 Polaromonas sp.
GTGCAAGGCGCTGGGAATTGCTGGCGCTTGGAAGCGCATGTTTTGCGCAAGACCATGGCCACCACGCCCGAGCTGCGAGAAGTGGTGCAAGGCTCCTTGATGGTCCGCCTGCATCAGCAATCACTTGCCTCGGCCTGTCAGCGCTTTCACACGATAAGTGAGCGGTTGGCGCGCTGGTTGCTCATGAGCCAGGATCGCGCCCACGCTGAGCGGTTTCATGTGACACAGGATTTCATCGCGCAGATGCTGGGCGTACGGCGCGTGGGTGTGAGCGGGGCAGCAAGCGAGTTCCAGCGGCGTGGACTGATCGAATATCACCGCGGTGAGCTCACTGTTCTCGACCGGCTGGGTCTGCAGCACGCAGCGTGCAACTGCTATGCGGCTGACAAGCGACTGCGCAATGAGTTGATGCCTTCGGGTTCTTGAGGGACCGAGTTCATCATTGCAGGCCTCGATAGATCTGGCGAACTTGCGCAGAGGCCGACCAACGCGAACTATGGGATGGGCACGGGCACGCGCGCACCATTGGCGCATGCCCCAATTGGCAAGCACCGGTCTTCGCGTCAGAGCCAGATCACGGTAATGACCCCACCGACAGCCAAGCGCTGCAAGGGCAGGCCCAACACCAGCGCATCGAACTGGGCGCGGGTGAGCGAGGCGGTGCTCGCTGCATCACGCGGCCAGACGAACTTGCCGCTGTTCAGGCGCCGCGCTGCCAGCCACACACCGATGCCGTCGGGCATCAGCACCTTCATGCGGTTGGCGCGCCGATTGGCGAACAGGTAGGCGTGGTGTGGGCGCGCGGCGCCGAAGACCGCCACCACGCGAGCCAGCGCCGCCTCGGTGCCCGCTCGCATGTCCAGCGGCTCGGTGGCCAACCACAGGGCATCCACCCCGATCTCTTGAGCAGCTCTCTCATCCACACGGCGCACTGCTCGGCTGCCTCCAGGGGCCAGGTCACTGAGACGTTGGTGGCGTCGCGGCGCAGTTCAATTCGGATGTCAGGTGCAGGTGCACACGCTGCTGGCGGTAGCGGTAGCGGAACGAATGCGGGAGTCTGGAGTGCAGGCGGCGCATCACCAGCTTGGCGTCGCCACTTGTGCACGACATTGGCGTTGATGCCCTGCGACAGGGCAATGCCGGCCACCGAAGCGCCTGGCTTGGCGCACTCGGCGAGGATCTGCCGCTTGAGCTCGGTGCCATACCGCCGGCGGGTCTTCTTCTCGGATTCATTCAAGGTGTCCACCTAATAGTTGGTGGACACCATCGTTGCCGCTCATGCCAAGACCTTCAAGGGTGGGATGACCTCGCGCATACCAAACTCAGACGCAGTGGGGAGCAACACTTGTGCCACTTGTGCGTGAATGCTGACAACCACCACTGACTGCTGTAGCCATCTCAAAGAATTAGTTCAGCTTAGCCACTGGCAGAAAAGCATCACTTTTCTCGGGTTGATCGACCCATCAAGTTGTTGCGGAATGTGACGAAATGCAACTCAGCGATCTTTAACTTCAAAGTGTTCATGAAGGCAGCTGCTTCATCCGCTTCGTAGGCGCCAAAAGCGCTGGTGAGTAGATCGTCTAGCGCTTGACGCACGCAAGTGCGCTTGAGTCGGTCAATTTAACAACTTACTGGTGCCAATATATTTCTACTATTTCTTCGTTTGGTATCGCCAAACGCCTCTACACCGCTGTCGGTCTGGTCTCAACGGCCCTTGCCGGGGTGGCTATCTTCGCCTACATCGAATTGCAAGCGGTTGGGCGAGAAGCCGATTACATCGCGGAGCGCAGTGTCCCGCAGATGCAGCGGATCGCAGACATCGAACTAAATGTCACCCGCGCTTCGCTCCAGCTGCGGCATGCCATGTTGTCGCGCACGCCTGAAGAGCGTGCGGCCACCATGGCAGACGTCACTGAGAAACGCAAGCAAATTGGCCTGACGATGGCTGAATACGAAAAGGCAACGTATTCCGATGAAGGGCGAGCTCGGCTGGCGGCCATCGTGCCTTTGATGGACAAGTTCTGGCAGGTGGCAGACGCCAATGTTGACTTCATTCAGAAGGGGCAGATGAGTGAAGCATTTGCTTTCCTCGTCGACAAGACGATCCCTGTCCGCAACGAGCTGCTCGGCAAGCTTAATGAGGGCGTGAACTTCTACGAATCGGCACTCCACGCCGATGTTGCCGCGATCAAGCGCGAGTCTCAGGCGACCTTGAACTGGCTGGTGGGACTGTCCATCGCGGTGGTGATCACGCTGGTCTTCAGCACGTGGTACGTGGCGCTGGTGCTGCGCAGGCGAGTCGCCGAGTCGCTCGCGGTGGCCGAGCGGGTGCGAGACGGTGACTTCACGCTGCCCGTGGTGGATACGGCACGCGACGAGTTCACCCCGCTGATGGCGGCGCTGGCTGCAATGCAGTCTGCGTTGAGCAACATCGTGACCGTGGTGCGCGGCAATGCCGACAGCGTAGCCACTGCCAGTGCACAAATCGCCCAGGGCAACGCAGACCTGAGCCAGCGGACTGAAGAACAGGCCAGTGCCTTGGAGGAGACGGCGGCCTCCATGGAACAGTTGGCCACGACCGTGAAGCAGAATGCCGACAATGCAAGTCAGGCCAATCAACTGGCGCAGGGAGCCTCTGTGGTGGCCCTGCGCGGTGGCGAGGTGGTCAGCCAGGTGGTGGAAACCATGAAAGGCATCAACACGAGCTCGCAGCGTATTGTCGACATCATCGGCACCATCGACGGTATTGCCTTTCAGACCAATATCCTTGCGCTAAACGCAGCTGTTGAAGCGGCTCGGGCTGGTGAGCAGGGCCGTGGCTTCGCGGTGGTGGCGGGCGAAGTGCGCAATCTCGCGCAGCGCAGTGCCGAAGCAGCCAAAGAGATCAAGGGGCTCATTACCGCCAGTGTGGTCCAGGTTGAAGAGGGTTCGGTGCTGGTAGACAGGGCGGGTGCGACCATGCAGGAAGTGGTCAAATCGATCCGATCTGTCACAGACCTCATGGGCGAGATCAGCTCTGCCAGTGTCGAGCAGAGTTCTGGAGTTTCGCAGATCGGCCATGCGGTGAGCCAGATGGATCAGGCAACGCAACAAAACGCGGCGCTGGTCGAAGAAAGCGCGGCCGCTGCGGTAAGTTTGAAGAGCCAAGCACAGGAGCTTGTCCAAACGATGGCTGTTTTCAGGTTGATTTCGGATGATACCGGCCGCAACACTACCTTGGTCTCGGGACCGATAGCCAGTGTTGCAACCAAACCTTTAACAGCGAAGTCATCGGTCGCAACAGTGCGCAAGCCACTCGCGTCTACAGCAACAAAAGCCCGGGCATCTGCAGCCTCTTCCGAGAGCGGTGAGTGGGAGCAGTTCTGACATGAGGGAAAGCCCGTCGCCCTTAAGGTTTTCCTTTCGGGCGAGGGGCCACTCTGTTCCAGAAAGCCCATGATCACGACCATGAAGTCCGAAAATGAGAGGGCTGCATGCTGGCACTACAAATCTGCGCATGCTGGCATCGGCCATCAGCAGGCATGGTTGAATTTGATGAACTCTTTTTCGCCGTCTCCAACACGGAGGTTCTGATGAATCCGATCGACGCTACCGCTTGCCTCTTCACCGGAGGTGTCCAGTATGGCAAAAACCGTATCGGAATTCACACTGATTGCTAGTTGGCACCTCAGTCGCGAAAGAAAGCGCCGAGGCTCCAGTCATCATTCATCCGCTCCTAAGTGACTTTGTGCACGAAGCAACCGATGGAACGACCAAAATCTCTCCACATTTGTCCCAAGGGGAAAACAATGCAGCAAGGTTTCGTTTTCTTCAACGCAGCATGCAACCATCAAAGACACCTCATGATTGCGGTTGAATGCCTTCTGCGGCACATGGAAGACCAGAAGAATGGACTGAATAGTGAGGCTGAAGAGTTGTCTGAGAAGCTTATGGAAGAACTCGTCGATCTCTCAAAATCAATGACTGCAGATATGGAAAATTTCACTTTGAGATTGTTTCGAAATCAAGAGTGTCTTAAAACATCTCAGCAGTTCATCGAAATAGAGAATGCTTGTCATCAACTACTCGATGCAAATCTATATGTAGTGGATTGCGCGCTCGACGTCGCTAATCGATTCGGATTCGCCGAAAGGGTGATGCCGCAGTTGAAAAATATTGCTGTAAGAACGAAATTGATTCAAGCTCAACTTCGAGAATTTGCTGGCACCTTCTTCCCCCTGCCCAGCTTACATGACGGTGATAGCCGAAAATTTGATAATTTAACTCCTATACAAAGGCACTTTTAGCCGTGAAAATCAAAGGGCTAGCTTCGTTTTCATAGGGAAAATTCGTTCTGAATCAGGATCAGGATCAGGATCAGCGTAGATCGGTCTTGTGCACAGTGCCTCCCAGGAAGCAGCACCCAGAAGTATCTATCTACGTCGTCTTTGGAGATTGAATAAATGCACGACAATAATATCTCCGCCCCTTTGGACATTCTGCTGGTGAGTGTTGAGACCATTAAGAATCAACAGAATGAGTCGGTTGGTTTCTATTGTGTTCAGCGAGATATCTCAGTTGACAAAACGCCGTTGCTGGAAAAGCAGCTGCTTGTAGCGCAACTGGATGTACTCAACAAGCTGGCTAGCGCGATGACCGTTTGCCGTCGTCCCAGGGAACCTTACTACGCCATCCCCTGCGAGGTCCGCACGTTGTTCCAACTGAACGATTGCAAGGATGAATGGACTATCGAGGAGCTGGGGGAGCTGGTTTTCAAAGAGGACGTAGCTGACGTGGCCCAAAAAATAGCGCGTTCAGTGAAGTATGGCTCCCCCGTAGATATCGAGTTCCGATTGTGCGGTGGCGACAATCAAGTACGCTGGGTTCGGTGTCACAGCATACGAACTGAGCACGATCGAGCGGGTGAGTTGCCGCATTGTTGGTCGATCCAAGATGTCACGCTATATCACGCTAAGATGACCACGCTCAACAGCCACCTTGAACTTCGGAACCAACAACTGGCGCAAGTCAATCACAGCCTCACCGAGTTTGCCAATGCGCTCTCACACGATCTAAAACGTCCTGTGCGCCACGTTTGCAGTTTCGCCGACCTCATCAAGGAAGCGGTGCAGGCGGGAGACGTCTCGGCTGCGCTGGGCTATGTTGAGCGAGTTCGAGATGCGGCCAATACCATGGCCAACTTGATCGACCGGATGCTGAGCTTTTCGCAAGTTGGACATCATGCGCTTGAGTACGTTGATATCAATCAACATGAGTTAATCGTGGAGCTGATGAACGAATCATGCGCTGCACACAGTCGCCTCAATATAAACTGGTGCATCAAGGGTGTACTGCCACCTGTGTTTGCGGACCGGGTATTGTGGCGCATGCTATGGCTAAATCTAATTGATAATGCAATCAAATACTCTCACCTCCGCGATGTAATCGAGGTTGAGTTTTCAGCGGAGCAATTGGGAAGTATGTGTGCCTATCGCATTTCAGATAACGGTATAGGTTTCAATCCTGCAGGGGCAAAAAAGATGTTCGAGGTTTTTCAGAGACTGACATCGGATACGCGATTTGAAGGAAGCGGCATTGGTCTTGCGCAGGCGCGTCGTATTGTAGAAGCACATGGTGGCACCATCAGTGCTACTTCGAAAGATGGCTGTGGAGCGACTTTCTCGGTTCTGATGCCGGTGCTGGAGACGACTTCAGGTTAGGCCAGTTGGCGGAGCGCCCTCTCCCGCCAGTCGTGCCCTAACCACATCTCACCCGGCACTGTGGGAAACTCGTAGCATGGACACTAAGGCTTTGACACTACTTTATTTCAAGGATGCACCATGGACATCCCTGAAAAGCTCAAAACTCAATGATTGTGCGGTGTGTAGGGTCTGTCCATGAACCTTTACTCGCAGGTGGAGCAACAGCAGCTGAAGCCCGGCATGACGCAGAGCAGCCAGCCCGAACCCCAGCGCCTGGCCAAACGCCTGGCGGCGCAACTGCCGTGCTCGCGCAGCGATGCCGAGAACTACATCGCCGGCGGCTGGGTGCGGGTGGACGGTGTTGTGGTCGAAGAACCCATGGAGCGCGTGCGCGACCACCAGACCGTGCTGCTCGACCCCAAGGCCAAGCTGGAGCCGCTGGAGTCGATGACGCTGATCTGGCACAAGCCGGCCAACCGCGTGCTGCCCGACGAGCCGCTGCTGCCCGACGCGCTGGCCGCCAAGTGGTTCACCGGCAGCAACCGCTTCAAGGGCGACCGCTCCGGCGTGCGGCCGCTCAAGGCGCACCTGCACAAACTGCTGCCGGTGTCGCCGCTGGGCACCAAGGCCAGCGGCCTGATGGTGTTCACGCAAAACCCCAGCGTGGCGCGCAAGATGACCGACGACGCGGGACAGCTCGAACACGAATGGCTGGCCGAGGTGGCGGCCGATCCCGAACTGGAAGACGAAGCGCGGCGCGACGCGGTGCTGAAGTCCTTGGGCAAGGCGCTGTTCTTTGACGGCTGGGCCGTGCCCTCGGCACGCGCCAGCTGGCAGAGCGAGCTGCGCTTGCGCCTGGCGATCAAGGGCAACCGGCCGGGCCAGGTGGCGCATCTCTGTGAGCGCGCGGGCCTTCAACTCACTGCGCTGCGCCGCCTGCGGCTCGGCCGCATTTCACTGGCCGGGTTGCCGGCGGGTGAGTGGCGTTACCTCTTGCCCTACGAACGTTTCTGAGCCCGCGCGGCCCACGCGCTCAGGGCCATGGCGAACATCAGCACCACCAGGCCCACCCGGTTGAGGCTGAGCATGCGGCCCTGCGCAATCATCAGACCGCCCAGCGCCGCGCCCAGGGCCTGACCGCCGTACATCGCCGAGGTGTTGAGCGCCACCGTGGCGGGTGCCAGCGCCGGCGAGATGTGCACCAGCCTCGCCTGCTGCGCGGAGTTCACCGCGAAACAACCCAGCGCCCACGGCACCAGCACCAGTGCCTGCTGCCACACACCGCCCTGGCCCAGCGGCCACAGCAGCAGGCTCAGCACGATCAGGCCCAACGACAAGAACACGGCGCGCGCCGCGCCGATCCGGTCAATCCAGCGCGACATGCCCACGTTGCCCGCCAGACCAAAGGCGCCAAACCACAAAAACATGAGCGACAGCGCGCCGCCGCCCAGACCCAGCGTTTGGAAAAAGTAGGGCGCGAAGTACGAGAACAGCGTGAACTGCCCGAAGGCAGAGAGCAGGGTCACGCCCACGGCCAGCATGAGCGGCGCCGAGCCCACGGTGGCCCGCCAGGCCTGGCGTGACAAGGCCGCGGGTTTGATGCCGTCGGACATCTCGCGCCAGACCCAGGCCGCGCTGGCCACCGACATCAGCGCCACCAGACCGAAGGCCCAGCGCCAGCCCAGCGTGCCGCCGATCCAGGCCGACAACGGCATGCCCATGACCGACGCCACCGACCAGCCCAGGAACACGAACGTGATGGCGCGCCCGCGCTGGTCGGGACGCACCAGCAGGCCCACGCAGGCTGCAGCTTGCGGTGTGAACACCGCCGGCGAGATGACGGCCAGCACACGCAGCGGCAGCAGGCTGGCGTAACTCGGCGCCAGCGCACAGGCGGCGGTGAGCAGGCCGTACCAGAGCAACGAGATCGTGAGCAGGCGGCGCCGGTCCCAGCCGGCGACCAGACTGGCAAAGGCCGGCGCACCGAGGCCCATGAGGATGGCCGCTGCGGTGATGAGCTGGCCGGCCTGCGGGATCGACACGCCCAGCGACTGACTGATGTCGTTGAGCGTGCCCGGCACCACCATCACGCCGGTGCCGATCACGAAGTTGCCGACCATCAGGGCCCAGAGGGCGCGGGGCAAGGCAGAAGTGCGGGTGCTCATCCGTGATAGGCGCCAGGAAAGAACCAGAGCAGCGCCGCGGTCATGGTGAGGTAACGCGCGAACTTGCCGATGGCCATGTAAGCCAGGCAGGGCCAGAACGGAAACTTCAACCAGCCCGCCACCGCGCACAGCGGATCGCCCACCACCGGCAGCCAGCTCAGCAGGCAGGCCTTGGGGCCGAAACGCTCCAGCCATTGCAACGCACGCAGATCGACATGGTGTCCACGCGCCCGGTCCACCGCCTTGTGGGTGCCCAGACCCATGGCCCAGCTCACCGCGCCGCCGAGCGTGTTGCCCGCAGTGGCCACCAGGATGGCGGGCCAGAACAGCTCGGGGTTGAGCTTGATCAGGCCGAACACCGCGGGCTCCGAACCCATGGGCAGCAACGTGGCCGAGACGAAGGCCACCACGAACACGGTGCTCAACCCGTATTCGGGCAGCGCCAGGAGTTGCATCAGGTGGTTGAACCAGTCGGGCATGGGCAGCAGAAAAAAACGCCGTCGGGCAGCGTTGCAGGGGGCGTTGGGGAGAGCGTTGCGCGTGGCGTTGTGTGAAATGCGAAAGCAAGGGTTCGGATATCGCCTGCTGAAAAAACAGGCAGGTAGAATCGCGCTCCTCCGCACCTCGCATTGGCTGGGCCTGCGAAGGCCACATCCAACCACCGCATTCTCCCACCGCCATGCAAATCGGGGCCTTCACCCTGCCCAATGCCCTGTTTGTCGCGCCCATGGCGGGAGTGACGGACCGGCCGTTCCGCAAGCTGTGCAAACGGCTCGGCGCGGGCTATGCGGTCAGCGAGATGGTGACCTCGCGTCCCGACCTGCAAGACAGCCTCAAGACTTCGCGCCGCGCCAATCACGAAGGCGAGGCCGCGCCGATTGCGGTGCAGATCGCCGGTACCGACGCGCAGATGATGGCGGATGCCGCGCGCTACAACATCGACCGCGGCGCGCAGATCATCGACATCAACATGGGTTGCCCGGCCAAGAAGGTCTGCAACAAATGGGCCGGCTCTGCCCTCATGCAGGACGAAGCTTTGGCCATCGAGATCGTGCAGGCCGTGGTGGCCGCCTGCGAGCCGCACGGCGTGCCCGTGACGCTCAAGATGCGCACCGGCTGGTGCGCCAGCGTGCGCAATGCACCCACGCTCGCCCTCGCTGCAGAGTCCGCCGGCGTGCAGATGCTCACCGTGCACGGCCGCACGCGCGAGCAGGGTTACAAGGGCCAGGCCGAGCACGACACCGTGGCCCACATCAAGAGCCGCGTGCGCATTCCGGTGGTGGCCAACGGCGATATCGACAGTCCCGAGCAGGCGCGCGAGGTGCTGCGCCGCACCGGTGCCGACGCCGTCATGATCGGCCGCGCCGCACAAGGCCGGCCGTGGATCTTTCGCGAGATCGCGCACTTCCTGGCCACGGGTGAGCACCTGCCGCCGCCCGACCTGTCCGATGTGCGCGTGTGGCTGCTCGACCACCTGCACGACCACTACGACCTCTACGGCGAATTCACCGGCGTGCGCAGCGCGCGCAAGCACCTGGGCTGGTACGCGCAATCGCTGCCGTTGCCTGCGGGTGCTGCCGCGGTGTTTCGAGCCCGCGTGAACACCACCACCACGGTGGACGAGCAGCTGCGCTGCGTGAGCGAAAGCCTGGACGCCTGGTCCAGCGACACAACAACAACCCCGAGAGACGACTGGAAACTGGCCGCATGAACAAGAACAACCTGCACGACTGTGTGCGTGCCGCCATGGAAGATTTTTTCCACGACCTCAACGGCACCGACCCGGCCAACCTGCACGACATGCTGGTCAAGGCGGTCGAAAAACCGCTGCTTGAAGTGGTGATGGAGCAGGCGCAGCACAACCAGTCGCGCGCCGCGCTCTGGTTGGGTCTTAACCGCAACACGCTGCGCAAGAAACTGCTCGAACACAAGCTGATCGACTGAGCCCGTCCCCTTCCAAAAACCACCAAGACCCTGTTCATGCGCGCACTCATTTCCGTCTCCGACAAGACCGGCATCGTCGAACTCGCCCAGGCCCTGCACAGTTTGGGCGTGTCCCTCATCTCCACCGGAGGCACCGCCAAACTGCTCGCCGAGCAAGGCCTGCCCGTGACCGAGGTGGCCGAGGTCACCCACTTCCCCGAGATGCTGGACGGCCGCGTGAAGACGCTGCACCCCAAGGTGCACGGCGGCCTGCTGGCGCGTCGCGACCTGCCCGAGCACATGGCTGCGCTCAAGACCCACGGCATCGACACCATCGACCTGCTGATCGTCAACCTCTATCCGTTCGAAGCCACCGTGGCCAAGCCTGGCTGCACCTTGGACGACGCCATCGAGAACATCGACATCGGTGGCCCGGCCATGGTGCGCAGCGCGGCGAAGAACTGGAAAGACGTGGCGGTGCTGACCGACGCATCGCAATACGCCGGCGTGATTGCCGAACTCAAGACCTCCGGCAAGGTCAGCGAAGCCACGCGGTTCGCGTTGTCGGTGGCCGCGTTCAACCGCATCAGCAACTACGACGGCGCCATCAGCGACTACCTCTCCAGCATCACGTTCGATGCAGGCGCTGCCGTGCCTTCGCGCAGCGAGTACCCCGCGCAGGCCAACGGCCGCTTCGTGAAACTGCAAGACCTTCGCTACGGCGAGAACCCGCACCAGACCGCCGCGTTCTACCGCGATCTGCACCCCGCGCCCGGCTCGCTGGTGACTGCGAAGCAGCTGCAGGGCAAGGAGCTCAGCTACAACAACATCGCCGATGCCGACGCAGCGTGGGAATGTGTGAAGAGTTTCGACGTGCCCGCTTGCGTGATCGTCAAGCACGCCAACCCCTGCGGCGTGGCCATGGGCAAGGATGCGCTCGAAGCCTACAGCAAGGCTTTCCAGACCGACCCCACCAGCGCCTTCGGCGGCATCATCGCGCTCAACCGCGTGCTCGATGGCGCAGGCGCGTTGGCCATCAGCAAACAGTTCGTTGAAGTGCTGATGGCGCCGGGCTACACGCCCGAAGCGCTGGACGTGTTCAAGGCCAAGGCCAATGTGCGCGTGCTCGAAATCGCGCTGCCGCCTGGTGGTCCTACCGCGTGGGACAAAGGTCTGAACCTCACCGACATCAAGCGCATTGGCTCGGGCCTGCTCATGCAGTCGGCCGACAACCACGTGCTCACCCGCGCCGATCTCAAGGTGGTGACGAAGCTGCAACCCACGGAGCAGCAACTTGATGACCTCATGTTCGCCTGGACGGTGGCCAAGTTCGTCAAGTCCAACGCCATCGTGTTCTGCAAGGACGGCATGACCATGGGCGTGGGCGCAGGCCAGATGAGCCGCCTCGACTCGGCGCGCATCGCCAGCATCAAGGCGGGCCACGCCAAGCTCTCGCTGCAGGGAACGGCCGTGGCTAGCGACGCCTTCTTCCCTTTCCGGGACGGCTTGGATGTGGTGGTGGACGCGGGCGCGAGTTGCGTGATCCAGCCCGGGGGCTCGATGCGCGATCAGGAAGTGATCGACGCGGCGGACGAGCGTGGCGTGGTGATGGTCACCACCGGCGTTCGCCATTTCAGGCACTGAACGCACCTGCCCAATGAAAAAGGCCGCTGTGAACACAGCGGCCTTTTTTGTTGGACTTTGAGACGGGTCAGCGTGGCAACCCTTTGAACACTTCGCGCGCAGCCGCCACGGTGTCTGCGATGTCCTCGGCCGTGTGCGCGGCGCTCACGAAGCCGGCTTCGTAGAGGGCGGGTGCGATGTACACGCCTCGGTCCAGCAAGCCGTGGAAGAGTTGGTTGAAGGTGGGGCCGTCGGTGGTCATCACCTTGGCGTAGTTCTGGGGCAGTTCATCGAACAGGAAGAAGCCGAACATGCCGCCCTGGCTGTCGCCACACATCGTCACACCTTCAGCGTGCGCAGCGGCGGTCAGGCCCTCCACCAGCGAACGCGTGGTGGCCGAGAGGTTTTCGTAGAAGCCTGGTTTCTGGATTTCGCGCAGCGTGGCCAGACCGCAGGCCGTGGCCACCGGGTTGCCCGACAGCGTGCCCGCCTGGTAAACACCGCCCAGCGGGGCGAGCTGTTCCATCACCGCGCGCTTGGCACCAAAGGCGGCCAGCGGCATGCCGCCACCGATGACCTTGCCCATCACCGTCATGTCGGGTTCGAAGCCCGGGATGAGCCTGGCGTAAACGCTTTGTGCGCCGCCCAGCGCCACACGGAAACCGGTCATCACCTCGTCGAAAGCCAGCAGTGCGCCGTGCTGCGTGCAGAGTTCGCGGCAGCGCTTCATGAAAGGCACGCTGGCGCGCACGAAGTTCATGTTGCCCGCGATGGGCTCGATCATCAGACACGCCACTTCGGGGCCGTGCTCCACGAACGCTGCTTCGAGTTGTTCAACGTTGTTGTATTCCAGCACGATGGTGTGCTGCACCACCTCGGGCGGTACACCGGCGCTGGTGGGGTTGCCGAAGGTGGCCAGACCTGAGCCGGCCTTGACCAGCAGCGCATCCGCGTGGCCGTGGTAGCAGCCCTCGAACTTGATGATCTTCTTGCGTCCGGTGGCGCCGCGGGCCAGCCGGATCGCACTCATGCCGGCTTCGGTGCCCGAGCTCACCAATCGCACCATGTCGATGCTGGGCACGAGCTTGATGATTTCTTCGGCCAGCTCCACTTCGCGCTCGGTTGGTGCACCGTACGAAAAGCCCTCAAGCACCGCTTTTTGCACCGCCTCCACCACGGCCGGGTGACCGTGGCCCAGGATCATCGGACCCCACGAACCGATGTAGTCGATATAACGCTTGCCGTTCGCGTCCCAGAAATAGGCGCCTTGCGCCCGCTGCACGAAGCGGGGCGTGCCACCGACCGCGCGGAACGCGCGCACCGGTGAATTCACGCCGCCGGGAATCAGGACCTTGGCGCGGTCAAACAGTTGCTGGTTGCGGTCGACAGTGGTCATGGGGCAAGGCTGCTTTGGTGAGGAAACACGCGCGGCGTTGCGCGTGAGAGGGTCAGTGGCGGGTGGTGTCCAGCGGGAAATCGTCGGCGTCGAGGGTGCTGTCCGAAGCTGGCTCCGCCGCCCCGTCTTCGCCCTCTTCATCGTCTTCGTGCGCCCAGAATAGCCGGTCGGGCACGGCATGGCCCATGCCGGGTTGAAAGCCCGCATCGAGGCATTGGTCGAGATAAGTGAGCGCCTCGGCGCAGGCCGCCTGGAGATCGCTGCCGCCGGCGATCAGGGCGCACAGGGCGGCCGACAGCGTGTCGCCCGCGCCGGTGAAGGTTGCTTCGAAGCGTTCGTAGCGGGCTGTGGCCAGCACTGCTTCGGGAGAGGCCAGGTGGCTTTCCAGGTACTGGTCGGCCGCGTTGAAGCCTGTGACCAATGTGTAGGGCACGCCATGCACGGCGGCTGCGCGGGCCACGTCGCGTGGGCTCGGTGGACGATCGCCTTCCCACTCGGGCAACAGCCAGCGGCACAGCGTGCTGTGGTTGCCCACGAGCACAGTGGTCTGCGGCAGCAGGAGCTCGGCACTCGCATCGAGGTAGGTTTCAATCGCCAGTTCGTCCCACCAGGACAAGTCGGGCATGTAGGCAATGACGGGCACGTCCGAGTAGTCGGCGGTGATCTCGGCCACGACGCTGAGATTCTCGGGGTTGCCCACAAAGCCGACCTTGAAAGCCTGCACCGGCATGTCTTCCAGGGCGCAGCGCGCCTGGTCGGCCACGGCCTCTTCATCAAAGGCAAAGTGATCGTGAATATCGGATGTGTCCCGCACGTAGGTGCCGGTGACCACCGCGAGCACATGCACCGAAGCGCTCGACATGGCGGTGATGTCGGCGCTCAGGCCACCGGCACCGCTGGGGTCGTTGGCATTGAAGACCATCACACACGGCAAAGCAGCCTCGCCCGGTTGTGCGAGCGCTGCAGGTGTTGTTTTTTCGGGTGTATCGGGCATGGGTTGAGAGAGGGACCGGATTCATGTGGAAGATGCCCGCAGAATCATCCTGACGCTTCAAACAAGGCATTGGACAGAGGCCAGAATCGGCTTCCAGCGGGCTGTACCTCGCTCGATACAATGCTTGCATTCTATGACAAGGCCCCCTATAACCATGACCGAAACCAAGACTTGGATGTGCCTGATTTGTGGCTGGATTTACGACGAAGCGCAAGGTGCTCCCGAGCACGGCGTGCCGGCCGGAACCCCTTGGGCGCAGGTTCCGATGAACTGGACATGCCCCGAGTGCGGTGCGCGTAAAGAGGATTTCGAGATGGTGCAAATCTGAAATCCGGTTCACGCTGAGGCCGGTCACGGCTCTGGCCTTCAAGTCACTTGCGTCCCACTTCCCGACCCATCCTCTGGAGCCTGTGAACCGTGAGCACAACACCCCCCTTGAAAGTTCTTGTCGTCGACGACAGCAACACCATCCGGCGCAGCGCCGAGATCTTCCTCAAACAGGGTGGGCATGAAGTCCTGCTGGCCGACGACGGATTTGACGCGCTGGCCAAGATCAACGACTACCAGCCGGATCTTGTTTTCTGCGACATCCTCATGCCGCGCCTGGACGGCTATCAGACGTGCGCGATCATCAAGCGCAATGTCCGGTTCGCCAACATTCCCGTGGTCATGCTGTCATCCAAGGACGGCGTATTCGACAAAGCCCGCGGGCGCATGGTCGGGTCGCAGGACTACCTCACCAAACCTTTCACCAAAGACCAACTGCTGCATGCCGTGCAGCAGTTCGGCGCCAACCTAGCCGGAGCTGCATGATGGCCATCCAGAAAATCCTCGTTGTTGATGATTCCAAAACCGAACTCATGGTGCTGTCCGATCTGCTGAGTAAAAACGGCTACAGCGTGCGGACCGCTGAGAATGCGGACGAGGCCTTCCGTCGCCTAGGAGAGGAAAAGCCCGACCTGATCCTGATGGACGTTGTGATGCCCGGTCAAAATGGATTTCAGTTGACGCGTGCCATCACCCGCGATCCTCAGTATTCGAACATCCCGATCGTGATGTGCACCAGCAAAAATCTGGAGACGGATCGGGTTTGGGGAATGCGCCAAGGTGCACGCGACTATGTGACCAAGCCAGTGAATGGCGAAGAGTTGCTGTCCAAAATCCGGGCCTTGGCCTGAACCAGCTTGAATTGAATCCCACCCAGCATGGCCAAACGACAATCACTGAAGGAGCTGCAGGAACGTTTGGCCCAGCGACTGAGTGTCGCCAAAACGGAAGCGGTGACAGCGGCGTGGCTGGCGGTGGAGTCCCATGGCAACCGGTACTTGTTGCCGTTGGTTCAATCCGGTGAAATCTTCCCCTGGTCTTCCGTGCAGCGTGTCCCTTACACCAAACCTTGGTTTGTGGGTGTGGCCAGCCTCCGTGGCGGCCTGCACGGTGTGATCGATCTGGCGGCGCTCGTAGAGTCCTCGGCGCCCACTTCTTCCAGCGTCCTCGATCGGACCCAGGGTGATCGGATCACATCCGAGTCGCGGCTGGTCAGTCTGCACACCGCGTTGGGTGTGAATGCTGTGATCTGGATCGATCGCCTGCTTGGCCTTCGAAGCGCCGCCATGTTCAGCGGGTTCGGCGCCAAACCGGATGGTGCCCCTGCTTATTTCAACCGATCGTTGGTGGATGCCCAGGGCTTGCTCTGGCAAGAACTGGACTTGCAGGTGCTGGTGGGCGAGCCCGAGTTTCTCGCGATCGCGGCCTGACGATCCAAACGTTTGACCGACGCGGTCTTTTCTCTTTAGTTTTCTGTTGGAAGGTGTTTACATGGCCACGCTTGATCGATTCCAGGGACTGTTCAAGAAAAAAGCCGATGATGAACGCGACTTGCCCACCGTGTCTGACGAGGAGGCGGCCGAGTTGGCGGCAGCGCGGCTGGCCCCCAACCCTCAGGTTGACGACTTTTCGGGCAACCTGCTCATGTCCGAAGACGAGGAAGGTGTCGAGCAGGCCGGCCTGATTTCGGTGCCCCTCCTGGGGCGCCGGCCTGCAGAGCAACACCAGCGTACGCTGGCGGTTCTGTTGGCCTTTGGTTTGGTTGTGCTGGGTGCCGTGACCTTCTTCGTGTTGAGCCAGACCGAAAAGGTGAGTCAACAGCTGGCTGCCAGCGGCCAGGCCCTCATGCAGTCTCAACGATTGGCGAAAAGCGTTTCGCAGGCATTGATCGGCAGTCCTTCGGCATTCCCGGAAGTGCGTGACAGTTCGACGGTGTTGTCTCGCAGTCTGCGGGGTCTCAAGCAGGGCGACACCGAATTGTCCATCGATGCCTTGGGGCCGGAGTACACGGCTCAGTTGGACGCCTTGCTGCCGCGCATCGATGCTGCCGAAAGCAACGCAACTGCTGTGTTGAGCCAGGAGGCCATCCTTACCCAGGTGGGTAACGCATTGCGCACCATCAACCGCCAGTCGTCCGACCTGCTGGAAATTGCCGAAACCATCTCGTCGTTGAAGCTGCAGCAAAACGCGCCTGCTGCCGAGATCTCAGCTTCGGGCCAGCTCGTGATGCTGACCCAGCGCATCGGCAAATCGGCCAACGAGTTCCTGACGCTTGAAGGGGTGAGCCCGGAAGCGGTGTTCTTGCTCGGCAAGGACTTGAACACGTTCAAGGAAATCTCAGAAGGTTTGCTGGGTGGCAGTGAGGAGCTGCGACTGGCCGCCACCAAGGACCCGCAGGTCCGTGAGCGACTGGATGCCTTGCTCAAGCTGTATGAGCAAACCCGTGTGGAAGCCGGCGCCATTCTGGGCAACCTGCAGGGCTTGGTGTCGGCCCGGGAAGCGCAGTCCAGCATCATTGCGGACAGTGAACCACTGCGACTGGGCCTGCAGGAACTTCAGTCGGCCCTGACCTCGCGCTCGGGCCTGAGCGGTGGCGAGTTTGGCGCGCTGTTGTTCTCGGCCTTGTTCGCCCTGTTGTGCGCCGGTGGCTTGGCCTATGTGCAGTTGCAAGAGAGCCGCCAGCGTCAATTGACGGCGGAATCCCAGCGTGTGGCGGCCGAGTCGCTGGAGCAGGATGCCAAACGCGTGAACGACGCCAACCAGGCCGCCATTTTGCGTTTGATGAACGAACTGCAGACGGTTGCTGAAGGCGATCTGACCCAGGAAGCCACGGTGACCGAGGACATCACGGGCGCCATCGCCGACTCGGTGAACTACACGGTGGAAGAACTTCGATCGCTGGTGGGCAACGTGCAGGCCACGGCCACGCGCGTGGCGCAAACGACATCGGCGGTG
Source organism: Polaromonas sp. (assembly GCA_013823505.1). The sequence continues at coordinate 17,065 of PNMH01000047.1, forward strand.
GAAAGCACGTCCACCGAGCTGCTCGCTGCCTCGACCGAGCAGCTGCGAGAGATTCGCGAAACCGGCCAGTCGGTGCTGGACATGGCGCAGCGAATCAACCAGGTGTCGGGTCAAGCGCAAGAGTCCGCCACGGTGGCGCGTGCCTCGCTGCAAGCTGCCGAGTCGGGTCTGCAGGCCGTGCAGGACGCCATCGGCGGTATGAACTCGATTCGCGACCAGATTCAGGAAACCTCCAAGCGCATCAAGCGCCTGGGTGAGTCGTCTCAAGAGATTGGCGAGATCACCGAGCTGATCTCCGACATTACCGAACAGACCAACGTGCTGGCGCTGAACGCAGCCATCCAGGCGGCCTCGGCTGGTGAAGCCGGTCGTGGCTTCTCGGTGGTTGCCGAAGAGGTGCAGCGACTGGCCGAACGTTCTGCCGATGCCACGCGCCAGATTTCGGCGCTGGTGAAGGCCATTCAGACCGACACCCAGGACGCGGTGGCCGCCATGGAGCGTTCCACGCAGGGTGTGGTCGAGGGTGCCAAGCTCTCCGACAACGCCGGTACCGCGCTGTCCGAAATCGACCGCGTGTCGCGCCGCCTGGCCGAGCTGATCGAGCAGATTTCCAACGCAGCGTCCCGCGAAGCCGATTCGGCGAACGAAGTGGCGGGCAACATCCAGCACATCTTCGCCGTGACTGAGCAAACCGGTGAGGGCACCCGCTCCACGGCGCAGCAGGTGCGTGAGCTCTCGGCCATGGCCGAAGAACTTCGCCAGTCGGTGTCGCGATTCAAAATCGCCTGATCGCTCCAGCCGGACCCTAACTCCAAGACCAACATGCTCGACACCGCCACCGACAGTCTGCAGATGGATCCCCCTGTCGCCGACCTCGGTCCGTTGGCGTGGGTGTTTGAAGAACTGCGCAAATCGCTTGATGGGGCCAACAAGGCTATCAAGCGGTTTGTTCGTGAAACCGAACAGTCGCGCCTCGATGACTTGCAGGCGGTGGATCCGTCGTCGCTGCGCCAGGCTCGCCAGCAGCTGCACCAGGCCGTGGGCGCCCTGGAAATGGTTGGACTGGGCGCGCCGGCCCATGTGCTCAGGGCCATGGAAGCCGCTGTGCAGCGCTTCGTGCAGCGTCCTCAAACGTGCAACGAGGCGGCGGCTGCCAAGGTCGAGCGCGCCAGCTTCGCCTTGATCGAGTACCTGGAAGCCGTGTTGAACAACAAGCCGGTGCAGCCGGTGGCCTTGTTTTCCCAGTACCGCGAGGTGCAGGAGCTGGCGGCGGCCGAGCGTGTGCACCCAGCGGACCTGTGGCCGTTTGATCATCACGGTGTCGATGTCGACGCGCCAACTGACCGCACACCGCTGGCCTGCGACGCATCGATCCGCTCCCTGTTTGACCGGCTGGTGCTGCTGGTGGTCAAGACCGACAGCCAGGCGGCCGCCCAGCAACTCGTCAAACTCTGCGCTGGTCTTTCAGTGGGTGCGGACAACACCCGCACACGAACCTTCTGGCGCGTGGCTTCAGGCTTCTTTGAAGCCGTTGCGCAAGGTCTGTTGCCTGCCGATGTGTACGTCAAGCGGGCCTTCTCGCGGATCCTGATGCAGTTCGTGACCTTGTCGCAAGGCAAATCGCAGGTGTCCGAAACCTTGCTGCACGACCTGCTCTTTTTCTGTGCCCAGCCCCGCGACGTGTCCGAGCTGAAATCGCCCCAGCTGTCGGCGGTGCGCAAGGCGTTTGGCCTGGGTGTTCCTCCTGCGGTGGACTACCACGTGGCCACGCTGGGGCGGTACGACCCGGCTGTGTTGGCGCAGGCTCGCAAGCGGATCAACTCGGCGAAGGAAGCGTGGTCGCTTTACTCGGGGGGCGATGCCAGCCGAGCGCGCCAGGTCGCCGATCAGTTTGGTTTGATCGGCGACTCGCTGCTCAAGCTGCATCCGGCCAGCACCGTGCTGGCCCAGGCCTTGGTGAAGGCCGCCGACCATGCCGTGCGCGAGCCTGGTGGCGTGAGTCCTGAGCTGGCCATGGAAGTGGCCACCACGACTCTCTACCTGGAAGCCGCATTTGAAGACTTTGATCCCAGCGCACCCGAGCTGACCGAACGCACGCAGGCCCTGGCCGACCGGTTGGAAGCCGTGATGGCGGGTCAGCCCGCCCAGCCGCTGGACACCTGGATGGAGCAGCTGTACCGCCGGGTGAGCGATCGCCAGACGATGGGCAGCGTGGTCGGAGAACTCAAGGTATCACTGGGGGATGTCGAGAAGTCGCTTGACCAGTTCTTCCGCACGCCGCAAGAGAAAGCTGGCCTGCACGTGGCCGTGTCGCAGCTCGCGCAGATGCGCGGTGTGTTGTCGGTGCTGGGCCTGGACCATGCGGTGCACGCGGTCACCCGCATGCGCACCATGGTCGAACAGATTCTCGACACCGAGGTGGACGAGGCGTTGGCCCGTGAGGCCGGCACTTTCCAGCAACTGGGCAACAACCTCAGTGCCATGAGCCTGTTGGTGGACATGCTCAATTACCAGCCCACGCTGGCCAAGAAGCTGTTTGTCTTTGACGAAGAAAAGGGCGAACTGCTGCCGCTGATGGGCCGCGCGCCCAATGCCGAACTCCGGCACCCGCCCGTTCGCGATGAGGCGCGGGCCATCAGCGAAGGTGTGCAACAGGTCGTGAGCGAAGTCCAGGGCGGCATGAACCTGGTGGATCTGAGCCAGCAACTCGACTCGCTCGCTGAGCAGGCCACGCTGGCAGAGCAGTCGGGCGTGGCACGCGCAGCCCGAGAGGCTGCCGGTGCGGTGGTGGGCAACGACGCCGCAGCGGGCGCCCAGGCCCTGGTCGGTCTCTCCGAGGCCTCCTTGCCCGCGAACGAGCGGGAGCAGGTCGACACTTCTGGCGAAGACAACGACGAAGACGATCTGCTGGACATCTTTCTGGAAGAAGCCCGCGAGGTGGTCGGCAACGGACTGGATGCCGTGGGTCATCTCCAGGTGCAGCCGGGGGATCTCGAACACCTCACCACCTTGCGCCGCGCGTTCCACACGCTCAAAGGCAGCTCGCGCATGGTGGGGCTCGAAGAGTTTGGCCAGGCTGCGTGGTCCATGGAGCAATTGCTCAACACGGTGTTGGCCGAACAACGCCCCGCCAGCCCGCCGCTGTTGATGTTGACCGGTCAGGCCATGACCGAGTTCGCCCGATGGGTGGACGACATCTCTGCGCGGCGCGAAAGCGCATGGAAGGCGCAACCCTTCAAGGTCAGCGCCGAGGCATTGCGCGACCAGGGTCGTTTCCTGCCCCTGGCCCAGGCGGCCGATGTTCAGGCCGAGCCCGACGGCTTGGATGAGCCGATTGAAGCGATCCCGCTGCCCGACGCTTTGCCTGTGGCAGAACCCACGGTGGAATCGATGGAAACGGTCGAGTCGATCGAGTCGATCGAGCTGGATTTGCCGATCGTTGATCAGGCCGCGGATGTTGCGCCTGCGGTCGATGAACCACCCCTGTTGGCGGCCGAGGCGCAGGAGGTTCCTTTCGACACTGCCTTCCTGGATCTCGAACCTTCGCCAGAGCCTGTCGGCAACCTGCCCGACAGCGGGCAGATGTTTGCAGACATCGACTTCGGCAGCTTGGCTGCTTTCTCTTCCAAGGAAGCCGCGCCAGCTGAAGCGGTTGAGCCGTCGCCCGAGCCGCTGGAGACCCAGACTGCAGCGCCAGTTGCAGAAGAGATGCCCGACGAACAGACGCGGGTGATCGGCTCGTTGCGGATCGGTCTCAAGCTGTACAACGTGTACCTCAACGAGGCAGATGAATGGTCGCGTCGTCTGTGCACCGGCTTGGCCGAATGGGCGTTGGAACGCCACGAGCCTGTTCCTGAGCAGACCGAGGCCCTGGCCCATTCGCTGGCGGGTAGTTCCGCCACCGTCGGCTTCCAGTCGCTGTCCGATATCGCACGCGCGCTCGAACACGCTCTGGGCTCTGTGGCTCACCACCAGCGTGCAGGCGCCACCGCCACGGCCGAGCAGGCACAGTTGTTTGTGGATGCCTCCGAAGACATCCGCCGTCTGTTGCACCAGTTTGCAGCCGGGTTCCTCAAGGAACCCGATCCGCAGCTCATGGAGGCGCTCTACCGCGTGGTTCACGACCCCGTGCCGGAAGAACCCGCGCCTCAGCCCGAGGTGACCCCGGAAGACGCATGGCCGGTGGCCGAAGAGCCTGTGATCGAAGAGGCACCGACCGAGTTGCCACCGATCGAAGAGCACATTCATGAAGCGCCGGCCTTCACACAGTCGGAGACACCCGCGTCCAGCTTTGCGCCGTTGACGAGCTTCGACCTGCCTTCGCTGGCCGAGCCCTCGATCGACTTTGTGGCGCCCCACGCCGACAGCCATCGGGTGGACCACGGCCATGTTCAAGACATCGATGACGACATCGACGCACTGGACACGATCGACGTTGACCTGTTCCCGATCTTTGCCGAAGAAGCCCAGGAACTGCTGCCCCAGCTCGAAGGCGCCTTGCGCCAGTGGGTGGCGCGTCCCGACAACGGCAGTGCCCGCTCGGAAGTTTTGCGCAACCTCCATACCCTCAAGGGCAGTGCCCGCCTCGCCGGCGCCTTGCGTCTGGGCGAGATGGTGCACCGCATGGAAACCACCGCGGAGCGCCTCGGCTCCGACGTCCAACGTGGTGCAGATCTGGAGCCGTTGCAGTCGGCGTTTGACGACATCAGTGCGCGCTTTGAGGTGCTGCGCAGACAGGATCCCGAGTCGATTGATGTCGTGCAGACCGCCCCTGAACAGGTGGTGTCAGAGCCCGTGTCTCTGGCGGACTCGGTGGTCACCGACGTTCAAGCCGAGCCGGCGCTCCCACCCTCGGCAACCCGCACCATGGACGGACTCGTCCTGCCGGTCGTGCCCACGATCACGCAAGCCCGCGCCGGAGCTGCCGTTCGCGTGCGACCTGAATTGCTGGACCGCTTGGTCAACCAGGCCGGCGAGGTGATGACCACCCGCGCACGCATGGAGTCCGAGCTCGTCACGCTTCGTGGTTCGCTCAAAGACCTCACGGGCAACCTGGACCGTTTGCGCGGCCAGCTGCGCGACATTGAACTGCAGGCCGAGACGCAGATGCAGTCGCGCCTGGCGCAGGCACGGGATGCAGACCAGTCGTTCGATCCGCTGGAGTTCGACCGCTTCACGCGCGTTCAGGAACTCACCCGCATGATGGCCGAGTCGGTGAACGACGTGGCCACGGTGCAGCGCAACCTGCAGCGTGCGGTGGAATCGACCGAAGACAGCCTGGTCGCCCAGGGTCGTCAGACGCGCGAACTTCAGCGCGACCTGTTGCGCACCCGCATGGTGGAGTTCGAGGGCATTTCCGAGCGCCTGTACCGTGTGGTGCGCCAAGCGTCCAAGGAGACGGGTAAACAGGTGCGCCTGGACATCACCGGCGGCAACATCGAGATGGACCGTGGTGTGCTGGACCGGATGACGGCGGCTTTCGAGCACTTGCTGCGCAACAGCGTGGTGCACGGCATCGAGTCGCCCGAAAACCGTTTGAGCGCCGGCAAGCCGGCCGAAGGTCAGATCGAGATCACGCTGGCGCAGGAACTCAACGACGTGTCGGTGGTGTTCGCCGACGATGGCGGCGGGCTGGACCTGCCCCGCCTGCGCGAGAAAGCCCTGGCCCAGGGTTTGATGGCACCCGACACCCCCATCAGCGACGCCGAAGCGGCGCAGCTGGTGTTCGAGCCCGGCATCAGCACGGCACGAGAAGTGTCCGAACTGGCTGGTCGTGGCATCGGCATGGACGTGGTCCGCAACGACGTGGTGGCCCTGGGTGGCCGCATCGAAACCGCGACGCAGGCCGGGCAGGGCACCAACTTCAAGCTGGTGCTGCCTTTGACCACGGCGGTGACGCAGGTGGTGATGCTGCGGGCCGGGTCGCTGACCCTCGGCGTGCCGTCCAACCTGGTGGAACTGGTGCGCCGTGTCAGCGCGGACGAGTTGGCCAAGGCGTATGCCAGCGGCTCGCTCATGGTGGCGGGCGAGGCCGTGCCCTTCTTCTGGACCGGTGCGTTGCTGCAGTCGTCCGTGCAATCGCTGGAATCCAAGGGCCGCACCTTGCCGGTCATCATCTTCCGAAGCGCGGCGCAGCGGGTGGCCATGCACGTTGACGAAGTGCTGGGCAACCAGGAAGTCGTGGTGAAGAACCTTGGCACCCAGCTCTCGCGGCTGCCTGGCCTGGCGGGCATGTCGGTGCTGGCTTCGGGTGCTGTGGCGCTGATCTACAACCCGGTGGCGCTGGCGGCGGTGTACGGCGAGCAGGTGCGTGCCTGGGTGGCCTCGCAGCAGAAACTGACGAAGGACATGCCGGCCGACGCACCGATGCCGATGGATCTGGCGGTCAACGCGGTGCCGCTGGTGCTGGTGGTCGACGACTCCATCACCGTGCGCCGCGTGACGCAGCGCCTGCTGCAGCGCGAAGGCTACCGGGTCACACTGGCGGCCGATGGTCTGCAGGCGCTGGAGAAGCTGCAGGCCGAGCGGCCCACCGTGGTGCTGTCCGACATCGAGATGCCTCGCATGGACGGCTTTGACCTCGTGCGCAACATCCGCAGCGACGCCCGCTTGTCCGATCTGCCGGTGATCATGATCACCTCGCGCATCGCAGAAAAACACCGCGAGCACGCACGCGAACTGGGCGTGGACCACTACCTGGGCAAGCCCTACGCGGAAGACGAGTTGCTGGCCTTGATCGGCCACTACGCCAAGGCAACGGTCGAGTCCTGAGTTCGGTGCTCTGACCCAAACGGGTCAGAGCGGCTTCAGCCCAGGCAGCCGCGTGCGTCCACCCGGATCACGCGCTCCACCACCCCCGCAGCCAGGCCGCCACGCACGCCGACCATGAAGTCGTGCAGGTTGACGGTGGGATCGCAGTGACCCGGCACCAGCCAGACCACCTCGCCCAGCTCGGGCAGAGGATGTCCGGCATCGGCGCGCAACACGCCGTGTTCGTCGCCTCCGCTGGCGTAGTTCAGACCCGGGGGAAACCACACCTTGGGCATGCCGCTGTCGATGGCGTGGCTCTTGTGGCCAGCGTCGCACACCGCGTGCGAGGCCTGTCGGCTCATCACCTGGCTTTTCACGAACAGCGCGTGTTCAAACACCGGTGCCAGTGGGGTTGCTTCGTTGCCGGCGTAGTCTGCGTCCATGAACAAGTAGGAGCCCGCCTGCAGCTCGCCCCACACGCCGCTGCTGGCCTCCAGTGAGAAGGTGCCTGTGCCCGCACCGGTGATCAGGGGGGCGTGGAACCCGTTGGCCTGCAGGGCCTCCCGGGTGGCTTGCACAGCGCGGGTCGACGCTGCCATGGCCTCGGCGCGCTCGGCGGCCGTGCGGCGGTGTTGCGCGCCACCGTGGTAGGCCTGCAACCCGGCAAAGCGAAGAACGGGGTGGGCTGCGATCGCTTGCACCAGCGCCACCGCCGGGGCGCCGGGCGCCACGCCGCAGCGACCTTGCCCCACATCGATTTCGACGAACACGTCCAAGCTGGCGTGTGCCTCCACGCCGGCCGTGTGCAAGGCGCTCCCCAGGAGCAGCACACCCGACAAGCTGTCGACTGCGATGGAGAACTTCGTCGGCAGGTCGCGCACGGCTTGCGCGAGTCGTTGCAGCTTGGCCGGTGCGATCACCTCGTTGCTGATGTAGATGTCGCGCACGCCTGCATGGGCCAGCGCGAAGGCTTCGTCGGTCTTTTGCACGCACACGCCCACGGCGCCGTGATCCATCTGCAGCCGCGCGAGCTCGGCGCTCTTGTGCATCTTGGCGTGTGGGCGCAGGCGCATGCCGTGCTCGCGTGCAAAGGCCGCCATACGCGCGAGGTTGCGCTCCATCGCGTCAAGGTCGATCACCAGCGACGGTGTGTCGATCGTGTCCACGCCATGGCCGATGCCGGCATGCGCCCGCTGCCAGCGTGCTGTGGTTTTCGTGTCATGCATGGCGTTCGTCCAGCGCAGGTGTCGAGGGGTTGTGCAGGTGGCTGGTGTCGGCCCAGCCGACCAGGCTCAGGCCTTCGGGTGACCAGAGCAGGCGGTTGATGGCGGTGTTGGTCAGCTCCCAACTGCGGGGGGCTTGCAAGCCCAGGCGCGTGGCGGCGCGGTAGAGGATGTCGAGCACGCCGCCGTGCGCCACCATCAGGATCTGTTCGCCCGGGTGGCGCGCCGCGAGTTCTTCCACGGTTGCCACAACGCGCGCTTGCAGTTGCAGCAGGGATTCGCCGCCCGGAGGGGCGAAATCGGGGACGCGCTTGCGCCAGGCCAGCGATTCTTCGGGGAAGCGTTGTTCGAGCTCGGTCCAGGTGTGGCCCTCGAAGCGGCCGAAGCAGCGTTCACGCAAGCCCAGGTGGGACGTCACTGCCTGGCCTCGGGTTCGGGCCACGGCGTGCGCCGTCTCATGCGCCCGCAGCAGGTCGCTGGCGTAGACGGCGGCGATGGGTTCGTCGCGCAGCGCTTCGGCCAGCTGGGCCGCCTGCCAGCGCCCATGGTCGTTGAGCTCAATGTCGGTGTGGCCCTGGATGCGGGTATCGCGGTTCCAGGCGGTTTCGCCATGACGGATGGCGAGGATGCGTGTGATGTGCAAAGCAGATCCTTGAACTCGGGCGGGAGACAGCCACTGTACCGGCGCGCTCGCCATGGCCACGTCCCAGGGCTGAAAAACAGAGCTTTGCGACACAATCCAGAACATGATGCCGAAGCGTTCTCCGCTCGACGGAGATTTCTCGACCCTGTTCAACTTCCTTCCCATCGGGGCTTACCGCAGCTCGCCCGACGGGCAGATGTTGCGTGCCAACCGGGCGTTGGTGGCGCTCAACGGCTACGCCTCCGAAGCCGAGATGCTGGCGGCGTTCAAGGACATCGCCACGGAGTGGTACGTCGACCCGATGCGCCGGGTCGATTTCCAGCGGCAGCTCGAGCGCGATGGTTTCGTGCGCGGTTTCGTCTCGGAGATCCACCGGCACCACACGCGCGAAAAAGTCTGGGTGAGCGAGAACGCCCACGGCGTGCGCAACGACGAAGGCGTGCTGCTGTACTACGAGGGCACGGTGGAAGACATCACCGACCACATGCACAACCAGAAAGCGCTGCGCGACAGCGAGGAGCAGATGCGCCTGATCACGGCTCAGATGCCGGGTGCGGTGTTCTCGGTGTACGTGCGGCACAACGGCGAGCGCGAGTACCGTTTCCTGAGTGCCGGCATCCGGGAGCTTTACGGTTTTGACGCCGACACCCTGATGCGCGACCCATCGCTGCTCACGCGGTACTTTCACCCTGAAGACCAGGACGTGCTGGAACGGGGCCGCCAGGCCATCCTGGCGGGCGCGTCGAATCTGGACACCGAGTTCCGTGTCGTGCTGCCCGACGGACGCATCAAGTGGGTCTGCAACCGTTCCTGCGCGGTGTCTGCCGATGAACACGGTTTCCTGCGCGTGGGCGTGCTGTTCGACATCACCGACCGCAAGGAAGCCGAAGCTGCCCTGCTCGCCAGCGAAACGCTCTGGAAGCTGGCGCTGGAGAGCGCCGGTGACGGTGTGTGGGACTGGAACTTGCGCACCGGCGAGGAGTTTTTCTCCACCAGCATCAAGGCCATGTTCGGTTACGCCGACGACGACATTGCCAACCTCTCTGTCGAGCTCGACGCCCGCACCCACCCGGACGATGTGCCCCAGATGCTGCTGGACCGCCAGGCCCATTTCGATGGGCTTGTGCCGGTCTACCGCAACGAACACCGCGTCCGTTGCAAGGACGGGCGCTGGAAATGGGTGCTCTCGCGCGGGGTGGTGATTGCCCGGGACGACAACGGCGAGCCCCTGCGCATGGTCGGCACCCACACCGACATCACCGAGCTCAAGGAAGCCGAAGGCCAGCAGCGCGCGTTGGAGGTGCAGTTGCGCGAGTCGCAGAAGATGGAAGCCATCGGCACGCTGGCCGGTGGCGTGGCACACGATTTCAACAACCTGCTCGCCGCCATCCTAGGCAACCTGGTGCTGGCGCGCGAAGACGTGGGCCCCCAGCACCCGGCGCAGGAGAGCCTGGCGGAGATCAATCGCGCGGCGATCCGCGCGCGTCAGTTGGTGCAGCAGATCCTGACCTTCAGCCGCCGCCAGACCCAGGAGATGCAGCGCCAGCCGCTCAAGCCGCTGGTGGAAGAGGCCTTAGGCCTCATGCGCTCGTTGCTGCCTGCCGGCCTCAGGCTGGTCACACGCCTGCCCTCGGCGGGCTTGCAGGTGCTGGCCGACGCCACCCAGATGCAACAGGTGCTGATGAACCTGTGCACCAACGCCTGGCAGTCCATGGAGGGTCGGTCGGGCGACATCACGGTGGCGCTGCGGGAGACGCAGCTCGATGCCTCGCAGGCCCTGCAGCTCGGCGGCCTGGCCAGCGGCGCCTACGCCTGCCTGAGCGTGGCCGACAATGGTCCGGGCATGGAGCCCGAGACGCAGCGGCGCATCTTCGAGCCCTTCTTCACCACCAAGGCGCCCGGCACCGGTACCGGTCTGGGTCTGGCCGTGGTGCACGGCATCGTCAAGGCGCACCGTGGCGCCATCGACCTGCATTCCCGGCCGGGCGAGGGCACGCGTTTTGACGTCTACCTTCCGCTGGCCGCGGCTGGCCCGGCGGCTGACGCATCCGGCGCGGTGACCCTCCTGCCGCCGGCGGCACCAGCGACCGCGCAGGCAGGCAAACACGTGGTCTACATCGATGACTACGAAGCCCTGGTTTTTCTGGTCGGACGCCTGCTGCGCAAGCAGGGCCACACGGCCACGACCTTCGAGTCGGGCGAGGCCGCGCTTGACTGGATGCGCGCCCACCCCGATGTACCGGTCGATCTGGTGGTGAGCGACCACAACATGCCCGGCCTCTCGGGCGTGGAGACTGCCATCGAGATCCTCCGCCTGCGTCCCGGGCTGAAGATCGCCATCATCTCCGGCCATGTGAACGACCAGCTGCTCACCGACGCGGCCGCCGCCGGCGTGAGCGAAGTGATGGGCAAACAGGACAGCATGGACGCGCTGGGTGAAGCCATCCGCAGCCTCCTGGAACGCGGCGCCTGACTCCCCGGCAGTGCGGGGCGCCGGTCAGCGAGGCAGTTCGATGTTGACCTGCCGCGGCCCGGCGGGTGGGGATGGAAAGTCGCGCAGGGCGGCGTCCAGCATGGCGGTCCACAGCGGGTTGGAACTGTTCCACCGGCCGTCGTGAGCCGCGCGGGTCTCGTACACCACGCGCCCGCTGGCGGCGTGGCGGATGATGACCGACACCTCGCGCTTGTAGTACGGGGTTTCCATGCGCAGGAAAAGCGGGGCGTAGATGACCTGACCGGTGCCGGTCACCACGTAGTCACGCCCCGGAAAACCGAAGCCCGGCACGAAGCCGCCGCCCCAATAGCCGTCGTACGGGCTTTCCCATGGCGCACGCGGCAGGCGCAGCGTGCCGCCGCTGACTTCCACGGTCCAGGGCGCCGTCACGCCCGCGGCCGCCGGTGTCCAGCCGACCTTGGCGAGAGAAATGGCCGCCAGCTTCTCCAGCTCGTCCTGTCCCGCTCCGGAGCGGCTGTCTTGCTGCGAGGGCAAGCGCTCGAAGCGGTAGACCTGAGGCGCCTGCGGAATGGGCGTGGCCGCTCCGGCGGGCGTGGGCCGATCGGACCAGCGCGCATAGCTCTGCACCTGGTTGTCCACCAGGAACACGCTGGCGCAGCCGCTGAGCGCGAGCAGTGCACCCGCAGCCACCCCCAACCTGAACAGGCAGGCCCAGGGGAGGTGGGAAGTCGGTGTCGTCATGAGGCCTCCTGAAGAAGCAGCGATGGAGCGGCGCGGGCCAGGCCCGGGGCCGTCAGTGCGCCGTCGAAATGGATATGACCGTGCGCGCGCTGCTGGCGTTCCCTATGGGCGCGCTTTCTTCTGGCGAATGGGGAGCCACCACCGGCAAAGGCTCGTCGTCAAACGCCTTGTCGCCGTCTTCACTCGCCTCGCCCGTGGCGCGGATGGTCTCGAACGGAAACAACGAGCGGTCCATCAAATGGCTGGGCACAATGTTCTGCAAGGCCGAGAACATGTTCTCAACGCGGCCGGGAAAGCGTTTTTCCCAGTCCTTCAGCATCAGGCCCACCTGTTTGCGCTGCAGGTTTTCCTGGCTGCCGCACAGCGTGCAGGGGATGATGGGGAATTCGCGCACCTCGGCCCAGCGGGTGAGGTCCTTTTCGGCCACGTAGGCCATGGGGCGGATCACCACATGCTGCCCGTCGTCGCTCACCAGCTTGGGCGGCATGCCCTTGAGCTTGGCGCCGAAGAACATGTTGAGCAGCAGCGTCTGAAGGATGTCGTCGCGGTGGTGGCCGAGTGCGATCTTGGTCGCGCCCAGCTCGCTGGCCACCCGGTAGAGGATGCCGCGTCGCAGGCGCGAGCACAGACTGCACATCGTCTTGCCCTCGGGGATCACGCGCTTGACGATGGAGTACGTGTCCTGGTTCTCGATGTGGAACTTCACGCCCAGTTTCGTGAGGTACGCCGGCAGGATGTCGGCCGGAAAGCCGGGCTGTTTCTGGTCGAGGTTGACCACGATCATCTCGAAACTGATCGGCGCGCGCGCCTGCAGTTTCTGCAGGATGTCGAGCATGGCGTAGCTGTCCTTGCCGCCGGAGAGGCAGACCATCACGCGGTCGCCTTCCTCGATCATGTTGTAGTCCACGATCGCGCGGCCGACCTCGCGGCACAGGCGCTTTTCGAGTTTGTGGTTTTCGTGTTCGGTGTTCATGGCCAATCCTTCCCGCGCGCAGCGCTCAGGGGTGTTTCATTCCATCACGGGCACGATGCGCTTCATGAAAGCGGCAAACATAGGGACCGTGAATGCGGTGTCGCCGTGGGTCGGGCTCCAGACCATGCCCTTGGTGATCAGCGAGCTGCGCGTGGGCGCCAGCGAGGAGACTTTTTCGTTCAGGCAGGTCGCAATGTCGCCCGAGCGGTGGGGGCCTTCGCCCAGCTCGGCCATGGCGCGCAGGTACTTCTTTTCCTTGGGCGTGCATCGGTCGAAGCGCACCCGGAAGAATCCTTCGTCCAGCGCGGCGATCGCCGTGACGCTGGCCTTGCGCACCGCATCGATGCCGATCGGACTGGCCTCAGCCGCCAGCCAGGTGTGGCTGCCCCAG
>PNMH01000048.1 GCA_013823505.1 Polaromonas sp.
GATGCGGGAGGATTTGTATTGCGTGTTGACCGCGAGGTCCACAGCGTGCGGAATGGGCAGGGTCTGACCAATCCAACGCCCCAATGCATTCAGCGCGTCGGCATACGGCCTGAGCAAAGAGCTCATGCCCTCAACGAACTGTCCTGCGATGCCCAGTGGCCCGTCGCCACGAACAACGCCAATCGTCTTGCCTGCCGCGTCCTTGATAACGGTCAGGTGCGCGTCGTGCGCCGAGGTGAATGTTTCAACGGTGGTGCCCGCGTTCTGCCGCAGAAAATCGTTCAGCGATGCGGTGTGGTTGTAGCCATCGGCAGCGATTTCGGTGAGTGCCTCCCAAAAAAGCAGGCCCGCGCCTGCGCCGGTGGCGATGTAACTTTCCATGCCGGCAGCTTGCCAAGCGTCGCTTGGGTTTCCCTGCAGCATGTGGTGCTGCGCAATCATGATGTTGCCGGGGAAGTACTTGTCGCCGAGGTCAGGGACGCCGCTGCGGCCACCGACTGCGTTCCACGCCGCCTTTGCGTTTTCGTAGGTCCGGATATCGGATGGCACCTCATAGGTGCCATCTGGCCTTGCTTCGATTGAGTCAAGTGCGCTGGCTGCAATTGCAATAGAGAATGCTGTGACACCTCCCGCAGGATAGCCGTCCAGCACGTCAGCATAGGCCGAGTTGAGCGCCCACGCAGTACCTCCGCGCAGTCCGCTGGACGATGCGATTTCGGCCATGTCGAGCGCTGCTTCGCTGCCGGTCATGTTGTGCAACGCGATGTAGAAGCCGACGCGGTCGCCATTCGTGATGAGAGTTTCCAGTTCATTGCGTTGTTCTGCGCTGATCGTGTATGAATGTGTATTCATCTTTACCTCCAAATTATGGGTTGAGCATGAAATTAGTTAAATGATTCTGAACTGCTGTATTGAGGGCATTCAGATCGTTCATTGCTGAGAAAGGGATGAAATAGTTGATGTCGAATTGATTGTTGATATGTGTAAACACCTCGCAATCCCAATCAGACTTCATCTCCTCGATCTCTAAATGAGGCGGCAGGAGGCATCTTGCATAGAGATGTTTCATTTCCTCTGAGAATAGATAGGCAGATCGATAGATATTTTTATCCTCACTGTCGTAAATATCAAATCCGAACAAAGTCCTGTCTGTTTTCTTGAATCCTTTCATGGGAAATTTTTTGGATTTCGATTGTTGCACTTCAAACCCGGCGTGCGTGATTGTTTCAATTTGCACTTTGTGTTCCCAGGCTCGCTTGTGCCTGGGCACCCTGGCGGCTTCAGGATTGAAGACTCCAACAACGTCGAGATAGAGATTGATCTGCTCGCTATCGGTTGATTTGGTTAAAAAGTAGGGTAGATACTTTTTGGGAATCGCCCAACGTTGACCCCAGCAGCCCTTTATCTCGTCTCTAAACAACTCGTTGCGACGCGCATAGGAGGTGTCGTCCAGGGGCTTGAAGCATTGAGTGACTTGCCACACATCGGAATGGCTGTCCCCATTGCTTGCGAGCAGAGAAATCGCCGTTATCAAAAGGATGAGCAGTTTTCTATTAAACATGTCAGTGCGCTATTTAACTTTCAGTATTGGACATTCTGTCTGTATGCATGTACACCCCGTTTTTAGGTATCTATTGATGACCATGATTAGCCTTCAAATACTTCCTGCACATGCACCCACCAGAAGATGCTTATTGCCGAAAACATGCTGGCGCCAAGTGGAATCCAGAACCCCATCGCTGCCAAGCCGAGTCTTGTGTGATATGTCAAGTAGGTGCGCGCGTCGGTTATGTCTGTTGATTCGAAGTTTGCAACAAGCGTCAGCACTGTAATTGAAGGAAAGAATAGGCATGCGAAAAAGGACGAACTCCATTTGTTTGCTTTGGAGCTTGGTAGAATTTTTTCCTTCTGATCGTCAAAGTACAGATGCCAACCCACGACGGTCATTGGGGTCAGCAACCAGATTGTTGAAAAGTAGAGAAGAGTTACTCCAGCCATTGGATAGCCCCTTTCATTTTTCCAACTGTCGGGAATATGATTTGAGCTAGTTCTATTGGTTTCCGAGCAATGCTGCCGCTGGCAACATCCAATGGAAGAAGAAGTGCGATGGCTGAACCCATCAGAACAGGCAAGGTAATGAGCACGAGGCCCAGATGCTTGTTTTTCATGACGCACCTTGATTTGTATCGGCGTGACGTTGAGTGGCAAACATCGCTATCGTTGAGACAGGAATTGCCTCTCCTGTTGGCGCTTTCGCCGGAGATTTGCCCTCGTTCGTTCGTGACTCTTGCGGGCTTAACCGACATGGAGAGTGAGGTTTGCAGGCTGTGTCGCCTGCACAGCTGCGACGGCCGAACTGCCCCCACCGCACGGTGAACGCGGCTAAGGCCAGATACACCAGCACCATGAATGACAGCAGCCAGCAGCCCCTCCGGCGTCTGCGTTGGTCACCGGCATACGGCCCTTCGCCAGCGCTGGGTTCCGCCGGCTTGTGTTCGTCTTTCCCGGGTCTTGTCAACGCCGTCCTCCCTCGTCGTGTTGATCGGTCGCTTCTCTGCTGGAAGCGTCAATCGCGCGACGATAGCCTCGCGGGATGCCGCGTACGGGTGGGGGGTATGCCCATGATCTAGAGCCGCCGGCCTAAACAAAGTCCCCACAAAAAGCGCCGCTTGTGCGCACGGGCCAGTTTTTGCGGTAAAAATAGAACGACCGTTCGATTATTCGGACAACTCCACCCGTCACGCATGAGCACCACCGCCACCGCCCGCCGCCCGCGCGCCGACACCTCCGCCCACAAGCCGCTGCAAAAAGGCCAGCAGACCAAAGCCGCCATCGTCGATGCGGCGCTTGGGTTGGCCACGCAGATCGGCCTGGAAGGCCTGTCGATCGGGGCCTTGGCCGAGGTCATGCAGATGAGCAAGTCGGGCGTGTTCGCCCACTTCGGCTCGCGCGAGGAACTGCAGATTTCGGTGGTGCGCGAATACCACGCGCGCTTTGAAGAAGAGGTGTTCTACCCCGCCATCAACGCGCCTCGCGGCCTGCCGCGTCTGCGCATGCTGTTCGACAACTGGATGAAGCGCACCTCGGTGGAGATCGATTCCGGTTGCATCTACATCAGCGGCGCGGTCGAGTTCGACGACCGGCCCGGCCCGGTGCGCGATGCACTCGCCAGCTCGGTCAACACGTGGCTTTCCGCCATGCGCCGCGCGGTGGAGATCGCCATTGAAGAGGGCCATCTCGCGCCCGGTACCGACGCCGCGCAGATGGCGTTCGAGATCCACGCGCTGATTCTTGCGCTGCATTACGAGGCACGCTTCCTGCGCAGCCCTGATTCAGCCAGCCGCGCAGTGCGTGCTTTCGAGAACATCGTCACCCGCTTCGGCAACACGCCGGCGAGCGCGCCCCGCAAGACAGCCACCAAAACCCCGGCCTCTGCACGCTCGCAGGGCTGATTTCCGTTTCGTTTTTTCGCAAACCCAGCACAGGAGTTTCCCCATGCCCGTTTACAACCCACCCCTGCGAGACATGCAGTTTGTGATGCACGAAGTGCTCAAGGTCACCGATGACCTGAAGGCCATTCCGGCCCATGCCGACATCGACGCCGACACCATCAACGCGGTGCTCGAAGAAGGTGGCAAGTTTGCCTCCCAGGTGATCTTTCCGCTGAACATCAGCGGCGACACCGAGGGCTGCAAGCTCGACCAGAAGACGCACGAAGTCACCACGCCCAAGGGCTTCAAGGAAGCCTACAAGACCTATGTGGACGGTGGCTGGGCGGCGCTTTCGTGTGACCCCGCGTTCGGCGGTCAGGGCTTGCCGCTGGTGGTGAACCAGTGCATGTACGAAATGATGAATTCGGCCAACCAGGCCTGGACCATGTACCCGGGTTTGACGCACGGCGCCTACGCCTCGTTGCACACCTTCGGCACCGACGAGCAGAAGGCGACCTACCTGCACAAGATGACCAGCGGTGAATGGACCGGCACCATGTGCCTGACCGAGCCGCATTGCGGCACCGACCTGGGCCTCATGCGCACCAAGGCCGAGCCCCAGCCCGACGGCACCTACAAGCTCACCGGCAACAAGATCTTCATCAGCGCCGGTGAACACGACATGGCCGACAACATCATCCACCTGGTGCTGGCCCGCCTGCCCGACGCGCCTCCCGGCATCAAGGGCGTGAGCCTGTTCATCGTGCCCAAGTTCAACGTGAACAAGGACGGCACGCTGGGCGAGCGCAACGGCATCTACTGCGGCGGCCTGGAGCACAAGATGGGCATCCACGGCAACGCCACCGCGCAGATCGTGATGGACGGCGCCATCGGCACCATGGTGGGCCAGCCCAACAAGGGCATGCAGGGCATGTTCGTGATGATGAACGCCGCGCGCCTGGGCGTGGGCAACCAGTCGCTGGGCTTGACTGAAGTGGCTTACCAGAACGCACTGGCCTACGCGAAAGACCGCATCCAGATGCGCAGCCTGACGGGCCCCAAAGCCAAGGACAAACCAGCCGACCCCATCATCGTGCACCCCGATGTGCGCCGCATGCTGCTCACCGCCAAGGCCTACGCCGAAGGCGGCCGCGCGCTGGCGATCTTCTGCTCGGTGCTGCTGGAAAAGGTGCACAACCACCCCGACGAGAAGGTGCGCAAGGACAGCGATGACATGCTCTCGCTGCTCACACCCATCACCAAGGCCTTCCTGACCGACAACGGTTACAACGCTGCCACACAGTGCCAGCAGGTGTTCGGTGGCCACGGCTACATCAAGGAATGGGGCATGGAGCAGTTCGTGCGCGATGCCCGCATCAACATGATCTACGAAGGCACCAACACGATCCAGAGCCTGGACCTGTTGGGCCGCAAGGTGCTGGGCAACAACGGCGCCACGCTCAAGAAGTTCGGCAAGCTGGTAGGCGCGCTGGTGATGGAAGAAGGCGTCAACGAAAAGATGGCCGAATTCATCAACCCTCTGGCGGTGCTGGGTGAGCAGATCACCAAATTCACCACCGAGATCGGCTTCAAAGGCTTGCAGAACGCCGACGAAGTGGGCGCTGCCGCGGTGGACTATTTGCGCGTGGCCGGCCACCTGGTGTTCGGCTATTTCTGGGCCCGCATGGCGCAGGTGGCCCTGCGCGAGATCGCGGCTGGCAACACCGACCCGTTCTACGTGGCCAAGCTGCAGACCGCACGCTTCTACTTTGCCAAGCTCTTCCCCGAAACCGCGACGCTGATGCGCACCGCGCGTTCGGGCAGCAAGGTGCTGATGGACACGGACGCTGCGCTGGCATAAGCCATCGCCGACCGACAACACCAGGAGACTTCCATGATCAAGACCGTTGTGGGCACCCTCGCCCTGTCGCTGGCCTCGCTGTCTGCGTTGGCGCAAATGTCGCCCGTGGGCCTGTGGAAAACGATCGACGACGACTCGAAGAAAGAGAAGTCCCTGGTGCGCATCAAGGAGACCAACGGAGTCTTCAGCGGCACCATCGAGAAATTCCTCGATCCGGCCACCAAGCCCGATTCGGTGTGCGACAAGTGCACCGACGACCGCAAGGACAAGCTGGTGCTGGGCATGACCATCCTGCGTGGTCTCAAAGTCAGCGACAGCGACGCCACCGTGTTCGAGGGCGGCACCATCGTCGACCCGAACAACGGCAAGCTCTACCGCACGCGCCTCAAGCCGGTGGAAGACGGCAAGAAGCTGGAAATGCGCGGCTACATCGGCCCGTTCTATCGCACACAGGTGTGGCTCCGGGTGGAGTGAGCGCGCCTCATCCAGTCAACATGGAAAAACAATGAACCGATTTCAAGTAAAAAAAGTCGCCGTGCTCGGCGCAGGCGTGATGGGCGCGCAGATCGCTGCGCACCTGGTCAACGTCAAGGTGCCGGTGGTGCTGTTCGACCTGCCTGCCAAGGAAGGCCCGAAGAACGGCATCGTCACCCGCGCCATCGAGAACCTCAAGAAGCTCAAGCCTTCGCCGCTGGGCGTGGCGTCCGATGCCGACCTGATCGGCCAGGCCAACTACGAAGAGCACATGGAGCAGTTGAAGGACTGCGACCTGATCATCGAGGCCATCGCCGAGCGCATGGACTGGAAGCTCGACCTGTACACCAAGATCGCGCCCTTCATCGCGCCGCACGCCATCGTCGCGTCCAACACCTCGGGCCTGTCGATCACCAAGCTCAGCGAAGTGCTGCCCGAGGCGATCAAGCCGCGCTTCTGCGGCATCCACTTCTTCAACCCGCCGCGTTACATGACGCTGGTGGAGCTGATCGCCACGCCCACGACCGAACCGCAGATCCTCAACGATCTGGAGACGTTCGTCACCAGCGGTTTGGGCAAGGGTGTCGTGCGCGCCAAGGACACGCCCAACTTCATTGCCAACCGCATCGGCATTGCCGGCATGCTGGCCACGATGAAAGAGGTGGAGAATTTCGGCCTTACCTACGACGTGGTCGACGACCTCACCGGCAAGCGCCTGGGCCGTGCGAGCAGCGGCACCTTCCGCACCGCCGATGTGGTGGGCCTGGACACCATGGCCCACGTGGTCAAGACACTGCAGGACAACCTGAGCATCGACACCGACCCGTTCTACGGCAGCTTCGGAACACCGCCCGTGCTGGCCAAACTGCTGGAACTGAAGAACCTGGGCCAGAAGACCAAGGCCGGTTTCTTCAAGAAGGTGGGGCGCGACATCCTGCGCTTCGATCTGGACAGCGAGGACTACGTGCCCGCCGGTGAAAAGGCCGACGAGGTCTACGGCCGCATGCTCAAGCGCCCGGCCGCCGAGCGACTGAAACTGCTTCGCAACGCTGAAGGCCCGCAAGGCCAGTTTCTCTGGGCGATTCTGCGCAACAGCTTCCACTACGCCGCTGTGCACCTCGCCACCATCGCCGACACCGCGCGCGACGTGGACCAGGCCATGCGCTGGGGCTTCGGCATGAAGCAAGGCCCGTTCGAGCTCTGGCAAGAGGCCGGCTGGCTGGAGGTGGCGAAGATGGTCCAGGAGGACATCGACGCCGGCAAGGCGCTCTCCAAGGCGCCGCTGCCCGAGTGGGTGTTCAAGGGCCCGGTGGCCGAGGCCGGTGGCGTGCACACCGCGCAAGGTTCGTGGAACCCCACGAAGGGTGAGTTCCAGGGTCGCCTGCAGTTGCCCGTGTACCAGCGCCAGCACTTCCCCGAGCTCTTGCTCGGCGAAGCCGGCCCGAAGTTCGAGACCGCCGGCACGACGATCGAAGAGAACGATGCCATCCGCATCTGGACCTTGGACGAGCAGGTGTTGATCGCCAGCATCAAGACCAAGATGCACGCCATCAGCCCCGAGGTCTGCGAAGGCCTGATGGCCGCCGTGGACCTGGCCGAGAAGGAATACCAGGGTCTGGTGGTCTGGTCGGGCGACGAGCCCTTCAGCGCCGGCGCCGATCTGCAGGCCATGCTGCCGGCTTTCATGGCGGTGGGCGTGAGCGCCATCGAAGACGCCGAAGGCTTCATGCAGCAGACCATGCTGCGCCTGCGTTACGCCAACGTGCCGGTGGTCAGTGCCGTGCGTGGCCTGGCGCTGGGCGGTGGTTGTGAGCTGGCCGTGTACAGCGCGCGTCGCGTGGTGCACATGGAAAGCTACATCGGTCTGGTGGAAGTTGGTGTGGGTCTCGTGCCTGGCGCCGGTGGCCTCACCTACATCGCACGCCGCGCGGCCGAGAACGCCGAGACCTCCACGGGCAAGGACCTGTTGCCCTTCCTCACCGAAGGCTTCACCGCCGCCGCGATGGCCAAGGTGGGCACCAGCGCGCTGGAGTCGCGCAAGCTGGGCTTTGTGCTGCACTCCGACGTGATCGTGCCGCACAAGGACGAGCTGCTGTTTGTGGCCATCAACGAAGCGAAAGGCATGTTCAACGGGGGCTACCGCGCACCGCACAAGCGCCTGTTCCCGGTGGCCGGTCGCGACGGCAAGGCCACCATTTTGGGCAGCCTGGTCAACATGCGAGACGGCGGCTTCATCAGCCAGCACGACTTCCACATTGCATCGCTGATCGCCAACGTGGTGACCGGTGGCGACGTGGAGCCGGGCACGCTGGTGAACGAGGACTACCTCATGACGCTGGAGCGCCGGGCCTTCTGCTCGCTGATCGTGCATCCCAAGACACAAGAACGCATCCTCGGCATGCTCAACACGGGCAAGCCCGTTCGCAACTAAGGACACGACATGAGCAAACAGATTCAAGACGCCTACATCGTCGCCGCCACCCGCACCCCCATTGGCCGTTCGCACAAGGGCTCGTTCAAGCACCTGCGCCCGGACGACCTGCTGGCCCTCGCCCTGCGCTCCGCGCTCAGCCAAGTGCCCTCGCTGGACCCGAAGGCGATTGAAGACATCATCTGCGGCTGCGCCATTCCCGAAGCGCAGCAGGGCCTGAACGTGGCGCGCATCGGCGCCATCCTGGCCGGCCTGCCGCACAGCGTGGGCGGCATCACCGTCAACCGTTTCTGTGCCTCGGGCCTGTCTGCCCTGCAGATGGCGGCCGACCGCATCCGTGTGGGCGAGGCCGACGTGATGATTGCCGCGGGCACCGAAAGCATGAGCATGGTGCCCATGATGGGCAACTCGCCCAGCCTCTCGCCCACCATCTTCACCAACACCGACGACGTCGAGAGCTACGGCATCGCCTACGGCATGGGCCTCACGGCCGAGAAGGTGGCGCAGCAGTGGAAGGTGTCGCGCGACGCGCAGGACGCGTTTGCCGTGCAGTCGCACCAGCGCGCCGTGCTCGCCATGAAGAACGGCGAATTCACCGACGAAATCACGCCGGTGGAAGTCACCGAGCGCAGCGTGGACTTGGAGAGTGCTGAAGTCACCACCAGCACCCGCACCGTGAGCCTGGACGAAGGCGCGCGGCCCGACACCTCGCTCGAAGGCCTGGCGAAGCTGCGCACGGTGTTCGCTGCGCGCGGTTCGGTCACCGCCGGCAACAGCTCGCAAACCAGCGACGGCGCGGGCGCGCTCATCCTGGTGAGCGAAGCCGCCCTGAAGCGCTACAACCTCACGCCGCTGGCGCGTTTCGTCAGCTACGCCTCGCGCGGCGTGCCGCCGCACATCATGGGCGTGGGCCCGATCGAAGCCATTCCGGCCGCGTTGAAATACGCCGGCCTGAAGCAGGACGACATCGACTGGTTCGAGCTCAACGAGGCCTTTGCCGCGCAGTCGCTCGCGGTCATGAACACGCTGGGCCTGGACCCGAGCAAGGTCAACCCCATGGGCGGCGCCATTGCGCTGGGCCACCCGCTGGGCGCCACCGGCGCCATCCGTGCGGCCACCGTGGTGCACGCGCTCAAGCGGCACAACAAGCGCTACGGCATGGTCACGATGTGCGTGGGCATGGGCCAGGGGGCTGCCGGCATCATCGAGCGGGTGTAAACACGCTTCCCCCGCGCCGCTTCGCGTCACCCCCAGGGGCGGCGCTGGCGGCCCGGCACAGCCGGTTCCGCGGCGCCACTGGAAGGAGACACTTC
This sequence comes from Polaromonas sp., assembly GCA_013823505.1. The sequence goes on from PNMH01000048.1 coordinate 9,511, forward strand.
GCCATGACGCTCCATGTGTTTGATCAAGCCCTCGCCCTGCAGCCGCTGGGCGAGGGTCGCTTCGCAGGCGCTCCCTCGCCGGCCTACGCCAACATGGTCGGCCCGTTCGGCGGCGTCACGGCGGCCACCGCGCTGGGCGCGGTGCTGCGGCACTCGGCGCTGCTGGGTGAGCCGGTGGCGCTCACGGTGAACTACGCGGCGGCGCTGGCTGACGGGCCGTTCGAGGTGGTGGCGCGCCCGGCGCGCACCAACCGCTCCACCCAGCACTGGGTGGTGGAGATCGTGCAGGCGGGTGAGACCGTGCTGACCGCCACGGCGGTGACGGCCGCGCGGCGCCAGACCTGGAGCGTGGACGAACTGGCCGCGCCCGACATGCCCACACCCGACGAGGTGGGCAAGCCGAACATGGCCGCCTTGGTGGAGTGGGTGAAGCGCTACGACATCCGCATCACCGAGGGCGCCATTCCCACCGCGTGGGACGGCGGCGGTGACGCCAGCCGCACCACGCTGTGGATGCGCGACGAGCCCGCCCGGCCGCTCGATTTCTGCAGCCTCGCCGCCATGGCCGACGTGTTCTACCCACGCGTGTGGCTGCGCCGCGCCACGCGCGTGCCGGCCGGCACGGTATCGATGACGGTGTACTTCCATGCCGGTGGCGCACAGCTCGCCGCTGTCGGCACAGGCTGGTTGAAAGGGCAGGCGAGCGCGCAGGCGTTTCGCAACGGCTTCTTCGACCAGACCGCGCAGGTCTGGAGCGAAGCGGGGCAGTTGCTGGCCACCACCCACCAGGTCGTTTACTTCAAGGAGTAAGGCAACCTCAGGGCCGGCCCAAGAACAGGTAGAGCCCGGTGTAGCCGCGCGGCGCACTCACGATGCTCAGGTAGAGCGGACCGATGCCGGTGTCCGCGCCCACAAAAAGGCTGCCCGCGCCACGCAATTGCCGCAGCGTGATGTCGCTGCGTTCGGTCCACGCGTTGCCGGCTTCCAGCGAGCCGCCCACAAACAAGGCGCGCGCCACCCCCACCGAAGAGGCCAGGCGCTGGTAGTAGGTGAGCCGGCCGAACAGCAGGTAGTTGCCCGCCACCTGCGCGGTGCGGTAGCCCGAGAGGTTCTGGAAGCCACCGAGCGAATACTCGTCGATGGCGGCCAGCGGGATCTGGTTGGTGTAGGCCAGGCGACCGCCGACGTTGAAGGTGTGTGCGCCCCAGCTCTTCACCGCGGTGAACGAGCTTTCCAGTCGGGTGAATTCGCTGCTCTCGCTGCCATCCACCTGACGCCGCCCCCAGGAGATTTCGGCCTGACCGCGGTAACCGCGCGAGGGGAAGTTGGCGAAGTCCAGCTGGTCGGCCATCACGGTCGCGCGCAGGCCGCGCTCGGTCCAGCGCACGGTGCTCACCCCGGCGGGAATCGCCGCCGACAGCAGCTCCGGCGTGGCGCGGCGCGCGCTGGCCACCACGCCCAGTCGCGCCTCCCCGACGGTTCCCCGCAGACCGATCGGCCAGCCGACGTCGGCACCCACCTTCAAGCCTTGCCGTTGCACCAGTGCGAGTGCATCCCCCTGGTCGCTGAACAGCTCGACCTTGTTGATCTTGCCGTCCACATACGCCGCCACGAAGCGCTCGCTGTTCATGCCCAGCGGCTGGTAAATCTCTGAAAACAGCCCCACCGTCTCACCCAGCTGCACGCGGTTGCGCCACTCGGCCCCGCTCTCGTTGAGCCAGTGGCGGTTGTGGCTGATGCGCAGGTTGAACGCGCCTTCGCCCTGGAAGTCGGTGCGCAGGTCCAGGCCCACGCGCAGGTAGTTCGGGCCCCAGTTGTTCTCGCGCAGGTTGATCGTGAGGTCTTCCGTGCCGTTGTCTTCGCGCCGGGTCAAGGTGTAGTCGATGCGCTCGTAGTCACCCGCGGCCGAGAGCTTCTGCAGATCGGCTTCGATCTTGGGCACGTCCACCCGCTGGCCAGGCTCGGCCGTCAGCGCCCGGCCCAGCAGTGCCGCGCGTTCTTCGCTCACGCCTTCGAAACGGATGGCACCGATGCGGCCCACCCGGTCGGCGTTGGCCACGGCCTGCGCGCTGCGCGATTTCACCCAGCCCGTGTAGCGGGCCTCGTCCACCGCAAACAGCGCCAATGCCTCGCGCACGGTGCCGGCGTATGCGTTGCCGATCTTGACCAGTTCTTCGGCCTTGTCGAAGTCGCTCGACGTGAGCTTGCCCAGCGGCGGCGCGAGCAACAGGTCTTTGGGCGTGAGCGTGGCAATGCTCGCCTGCACGTTCTGCTCGGTCAGGATGTTGACCATCTGCGTCGTCACCCCCAGCACCGTGCCCAGCGTGTCGCGCCCGGCCAGCGGCGTGCCGATGTTCACCGCGATGATCACCTCGGCCCCCATGGCGCGCGCCACGTCCACCGGCAGGTTGTTCACCAGCCCGCCGTCGCCCAGGATGCGGTCGTTGATGGCCAGCGGCGAGAACACGCCCGGCACCGACATGCTCGCGCGCAGGGCCGCTGCCAGGTCGCCCCGGTCCATCACCACCGCGCGGCCGGTCTCCATGTCGGTGGCCACCGCGCGAAACGGCGTGGGCAGCTGGTCGAACGATTCAAGGTGCCGCGTGGACAAGGTGTAGCGGCGCAGCAGCACCTCCAGCGAGCGGCTGGAGACCGCGCCCGTGGGCAGGCGGAACTCGCCGTTGCGAAACCCGAGCTGCAACACCGGCGAGAGCTCGAAGTCTTCTTCCTTGCGGCGCTGCGAGAGCAGCTGGCGCGGCTCACTCCGGTTGAAAAGGCCGCCCCAGTCCACCGCCAGGATCTCGCGCTCCAGGTCGTCGGCCTTCATGCCGCTGGCATACAAGCCGCCGATGATGGCGCCCATCGAGGTGCCCACGATCATGTCCACCGGCACCTGCGCGGCTTCCAGCGCCTTGAGCACCCCCACATGCGCAAAGCCGCGCGCGCCGCCGCCCGAGAGCACCAGGGCCACGCGTGGGCGTTCGCTGGCCACCGTGCCCTGGGCCGCCGAGGGCAGCGGCCCGAACAAGGTCGCCACGGCGGCGAAGACGAGGGGAATGAAACGGGAACGCATGCAACACCTGTGAACGGAGGCGGCGCCCAGGCGCCGGGATGCGGCCAAGTGTAGGCGGGCACCCGTTGAAAACCGGTGCCGATACACGCTGTCACGCAGCCGTCAGGGCTGGTGAGCGCGACCCAGAAAAGCACGCCCGTTCGTGGTAATTTGCGGCTTCCCTTTTGCCCACCGAGAGACACCCCATGAGCGACATCCTCGTCCACACCGAAGCCGGCGTCTGCACCCTCACGTTCAACCGCCCCGACAAGAAAAACTCCATCACCGCCGCCATGTACGGCGCCATGGCCGACGCGCTGCAGGTCGCGCAGGACGACGCGCTGGTGCGCTGTGTCGTGTTCCAGGGCAACGAGGCCATCTTCTCCGCTGGCAACGACATCGCCGACTTCCTGAACAACCCGCCCGCCACCACCGACTCGCCGGTGTTCCGTTTCCTGCGCGGCATCGCGCAGTTCCCCAAGCCGTTGATCGCCGCGGTGTGCGGCCCGGCCGTGGGCGTGGGCACCACCATGCTGTTCCATTGCGACCTGGTCTATGCCGGTGACAACGCGGCTTTCTCCATGCCTTTTGTGAACCTCGGTCTGTGCCCCGAAGCCGCCAGCAGCCTGCTGGTGCCGCAGATGCTGGGCTACCACCGCGCCGCCGAAGCCTTGTTGCTGGGTGAACCCTTCATGGCCGAAGCCGCACTGGAAGTGGGCCTCGTCAACCGCGTGCTGCCCCCGCTGGAAGTGGCTGGCTACGCCCAGACCGTGGCCCGCAAGATGGCCGCCAAACCCATCACCTCGCTCATCGAGACCAAGCGCCTGATGAAGCAGGGTCAGCTCAAACAGGTGATGGCGGTGATGGCCGAAGAAGGCGTGAGCTTCGGCCGCATGCTGGGCGAGCCCGCGGCCAAGGAGGCCTTTGGCGCGTTCATGGAACGCCGCAAGCCGGATTTTTCGAAGGTGTGATGGGCGCGCCATGACCGACCCCACCGAACAAGCCAAGGCCCTTTTCTTCGAGGGCAACGCGCTCTTTGAAGCGGGCCGGCTCGAAGACGCCGCGGCGCAATACCAGGCCGCCCTGGCCCTGGTGCCGGGGCGCCCCTCCATCCTCGCCAACCTCGGCGTGACCCAGTGCCGTCTGCGGCGTTGGCTGGATGCCGTGGCCACGCTCAACCAAGTCACCGAGGCCGATCCCACGCAACGCGACGCCTGGGTGGCGCTCGGTCTTTCGCACGAGGCGCTGTCGCACTGGAGCGAGGCAGCGGTGGCCCTGCAACACGGCATTCGGCTCGGCGCGAACACCGGGCAGTTGTGGCTGTCGCTGGCCATGTGCCGCATGCGCCTGCAGCAGCCCGACGAGGCCTTGCAGGCGCTGGACCAGGCGATCGCCATCGAGCCCACCCTGGCCGAAGCCTGGAGCCAGCGCGGCAGCCTGATGCGCGACACCGGGCGCTTTGCTGAAGCAGCGCGCTCTTACGAACAGGCGCTGGCGAACGGCGGCGACGAAACGCTCAACCGCTTCTATTTGTCGTCGGTACAGGGTGGCGCGGCGCCGGCCCACCCGCCCGCCCTTTACGTGGAAGCCCTGTTCGACGAATACGCCGACGACTTTCAGTCCCACCTGGTCGAGCAGCTGAACTACCAGGCGCACAACACCCTGCTGGCCCCGCTGCGCGCGGGTGGCCAGCGCTTCGAGCGCGTGCTCGATCTGGGTTGCGGCACCGGCCTGTGTGGCCGCCTCATCCAGGCGCAGGCCGGCGCGGTGGATGGGGTGGACCTGTCGTCCGCCATGGCGGCGCAGACCCGAGCCAGTGGCGCGTACCGGCGCGTGGTGCATGGCGATCTGCTGGCGTTTTTGCGCGAAAGCACCGAGCCGGTGGATCTCGTGATGGCGGCCGACGTGTTCATCTACGTGGGCGCGCTTGACGCGGTGTTCGAAGCAGTGCGCGAACGCCTGCAGCCCGGTGCGTGTTTTGCGTTTTCGGTGGAGCTGGCCACCGACGGCAGCGAACTCAAACTCCTGCCCAGCCTGCGCTACGCGCACTCACCCGCGTACATCGACCGCCTCGCCGCACTCAACGGCTTTCGCGTGCGCCAGAGCTGGCAGGCCCCGCTGCGCGAAGATCAGCAAAAGCCGGTGATGGGCCTGTACGTGCTGCTGGAGCCGGTGGCCAGCGCCTGACGGCAGCCGAGACTCAAACCACCTTCGCCGGGCTGTACCTGAACGTCGCCCGGATGACGCCGTGGTCGCCGGTGCCCAGGGCCTTGTGGTCTTCGAAGTTCAGGTGGTCGTTGTTGATCACCAGGCCATCAAACATCCAGAGCCGCTTCTTGCTGTTGTCGTAGAACTCCTGGCTCACCAGGATGTGGTCGAGCGACTCGCGGATGTCCTGGTGCACGTGGGTGTAGTACACGTCGCGTGTGTCGCGGTATTCCTGCAGGGTCTGTGCGGTGTAGAGCGAGGTGTCGCCGCCGCCTTTGCTCTCGCCCACCAGATACCGCGGCTGCTCGGTGAGGATGTTGGCGGTGTTGCTGTGCTGGCCGTCGTTGATGTCGCCGAGCACGATCACCGGGGTGTCGTTCTCCTTCATCTGTTCAGACAGCAGAAAGCGCAGTGCCGTGGCCTCGGCCGTGCGGCGGATGGTGGAGAGGGCCGAACCCAGGCCGGTGGCGTGTTTGCCGTAGAGCGCCTTGTCGGCCTTGAACCACTTTTCATTGAACACCTGGGTCGGCCCTTTGGACTTGAAGTGGCACACGTACACATGCACCTCGGGGCCCGGGTTGCGCGGCTGGATGGTGAAGTGCAGCACGGGCCGGGAGTAGCCCTGGATGTTCACGCTGATGCTGGGCGTTTGCGGATCGTCGCCAGTGGAGCGCAGCACGAAGCCGGGCGGGAACTTGGTGATCCACTCGGGCTGGCCCGTGAGCAAGCCCTTGCGCACGAGGGCCCCGCAGTCGATGCGTTTGCCGTTGGAGTTGGGTGGTGCGAGCAGGTCGTAGCTGTCGGCCACACCGGCCGAGGTGAGCGCGCGCTGCACCGACACCGGGTTCCACATCTCCTGCAAGCCGAACACATCGGCGTCGAGTGACTGGAGCTGGTGCGCGGTCCAGCCGATCTTGCGGTCGTACTCGGCCTGGGTCCAACCCGTCTGGTCGGTGTACATCGGCAGGCCTGGCTCGTTCAGGTTGTACAGGTTGAACGAGGCGATACTGAGCTGCTTGAGATTCATGGCGATACCTCCTCAGGATGGTGATCCCCACTGTGCACCGGCTGTGTGACAACGCCACCCCCCGGATGGGGGAAAGCGCCCGGCGGCTCAGGCGCTGCGCCGTGCCACCCAGTAGGCCGCGCCCTCGGCGCCGTAGCGCTCGGCGTGCGGCACGTGCGCGTCCAGCTCGAAGGTGTCGCCGGCGAGCAGGTGGCGCGTGTGCTCGCCCACCGTGAGCCACATCTCGCCGCGCGCCACCAGCGCGTTGGCGGCAAAGGGGTGGCTGTGGGTGTCGAGCACGGTGAGCGGTGCCCACTCGCGCTCCAGTACCTCGTCAAAGCCCTCGGTGAGGCGTTGCTGGCGGAAGGCTTCGAAGGTGGTGGTGTTCATCGGCCGGATTCTCCGCAACGCGAGCACGAGGTCAAGCCAATGGGCGACGCAGCGCCCTCAGATGAGACGGGCAAGTTTCACCGCCTGGGCCGAGCCGCTGCCCACCAGGGCGCACCAGGCGCGCAGCAAGGCCCCGGGCGGGCGGGTCTGCAGGGCCATGGCTTCGTCGCGGTGCGCCACCTCGTCGGCCTGGCATTCCACCAGCAGGGCGCGCAGGTGCTCCACACCAGCGCGGCCTTCGATGCGGTCGATCTGTTGCTGGTAGTGGTGGTCCACGAAGGTCTCCACCGACGCGATGGTGGCGTGCACCGCGCGCGGCCCCACCAGCGCGGGCAGGGCGCCGGTCAGGAAACCCGCCACGCGCCAGGCCGGCAGCAGCCAGCTGCGCCGTGCCCAGGGCAACACCTCGCACACGCGCCGCAGGTGGTCTTGTTCTGTGGCGCCGTGCCGCAGCGCAAAGGCCTTCAGCTCGGCGTCGCGCGTCACCAGCGCAATCCCGCGGTAGATCCAGACCGCTCCGGTTTCGCCCGCGTGGTCCGATCGCAGTTCGGCCAGCATGTCGTCGGGCACGGCGGGCGCATCGAGCCCGCGCGCCACCTGCTGCATGGCCGGGCGCACGCGCAGAAAGCCCACGTAGGCGCGCTCCATCAGCCAGGCCGCGCCAGGGATTCGGCCCAGGAAGGCGAGCCAGCGCCAACCCGGCAGCCGCGCCCACAGCGCCAGAAACGCCTCGGCACCGCTGAGCAGGCTGCCGTCTTCGCGCTGCACATGAAAGCGCGCCATCAGCGTGCTGCGTTCATCGGGCAGGTCGGTGCCGGGCGCGCTCACATCGACCCAGCGCACCGGCTCGCGCGCTGCCAGGCCCTGGTAGACGGCGATCTCGCGCCGGCACAGGGGACAGTCGCCGTCGTACAGCACGGTCATGCAGCTCTGGGCAGGGGTGGTGTCTGTCATGGGATCCATCGTATCGGCGCCGGCCTGGCGCTGCAGCGCCGCGCGCCAAGACCCCAACGCAGGTGTCCAAGAAACCCTGTGCTGTGTAGGATGTTCTGCCTGTTGCCAACCCCGCCTGGAGTCCCTTATGTCGTACATGCTGTTGATCATCGAACCCACCACGCAGCGCGCCACGCGCACCGAAGCCGAAGGCCGCGAGGTGTATGGCCGCATGCAGCGCTTTGGCGAAGCCCTGCAGGCGCAGGGCAAGCTCAAGGCGTCCGAGTCGCTCGCCTCGCAGGCCAGCGCGGTGCGTGTGTCCACCGCCGCCGGGCAGGCCAAGGTAGTGGATGGCCCGTTTGCCGAAGCCAAGGAAATGGTGGGCGGCTTCTTTCTGCTCGACTGCGACAGCCTGGATGAAGCGGTGGCCATTGCCCACGCCTGCCCGGCGGCCGAGTGGGCCACGGTGGAGGTGCGGGCCCTGGGACCGTGTTACGCGTGAGCATGTCGAAAACGCGGCCGCTGTTTCGTCGTACCGGTTGAGACCCCACCACCGACCCACTGACACCCGGAGAAGCCCATGCGATTCATGATCATCGTCAAATCTTGTGAAGAGTTCGAAGCCGAGACCACACCCGCGCCCGACGAGGCGCTCATGGCCGAAATGGTTCGCTTCCACGAGGAGATGGCCCAGGCCGGCGTGTTGCTCGACGGCTCGGGTCTGCACCCCAGCCGCCAGGGCTGGCGCGTGCACCACGGGGCCGATGGCAGCCAGCACATCGTTGACGGCCCTTTTGCCGAGGCCAAAGAGCTGATCGCCGGCTACACGCTGATCCAGGTGCGCTCACGCGAGGAAGCCCTGGAGTGGAGCCGCCGCTTCCCCAACCCGGCCGGCCGCGGCAAGGATGCCGTGGTCGAGCTGCGCCAGCTCTACGAGCTGGACGACTTCCCGCCCAGCCAGCCGCTGGAAGACTTCAAGAAGCTCGACACCACCCTGAAAAACTGAACCGGAGAGCCACCATGCTGCGCCAGATTTTCGTCAACCTGCCCATTCAGGACATGGCCCGCTCGCAGGCGTTCTTCAAGGCCCTGGGTCTGAGCTTCAACCCCCGGTTCACCAACGAGCAGGGCGCCTGCCTGGAGATCGCGCCCAACATCCACGCCATGCTGCTGGTCGAGCCCTTCTTCCAGGGCTTCACCAAGCTGCCGATCGCCGATGCCAAGAAGACCACCGAGGTGCTGATCGCGCTCTCGTGCGACAGCCGTGCCGAGGTGGACGAGCTGGTGGCCAAGGCGGTGGCCGCTGGTGCCACCACGCCCAATGCACCCATGGACCACGGCTTCATGCTCCAGCACGGCTTTGCCGATCTGGACGGCCATCAGTGGGAGGTGTTCTGGATGGATGAGAACGCCGCGCCCGCGCAGATGTGACCTGACCTGATGCATTCCGGTGTCCACCAGGCCATCGCCACCGTGTGGCGCCTCGAGTCCGCGCGCATCACCGCGCACGTGGCGCGGGTGGTGCGCGACGTGGGCGTGGCCGAAGAGCTGGCGCAGGACGCGCTGGTGGCCGCGCTCGAACATTGGCCCACGCAAGGCGTGCCCGAGAACCCCGCCGCCTGGCTCATGACCACTGCCAAGCGCCGCGCGCTCGACCACCTGCGCCATCGCCAGATGGCCGAGTCGCGGCACGATGACATCGCCGCCGACCTCGAAGCATTGGGCGCCGACCACGTGCCCGATTTTGTGGACGCGCTCGACGAGGCGCGGCAGGACGACATCGGCGACGACCTGCTGCGCCTGGTGTTCACCGCCTGCCACCCCGTGCTCTCGACCGAAGCCCGTGTGGCACTCACGCTCAAGCTGCTGGGAGGGCTGACCACGCACGAGATCGCACGCGCCTTTCTCGTGCCCGAGGCCACCGTCGCGCAGCGCATCGTGCGCGCCAAAAAGACGCTCAGCGAGGCCGGTGTGCCGTTTGAAGTGCCGCGCGGCGAGGCGCTGGCCGATCGACTGGCTTCGGTGCTGGAGGTGGTGTACCTCGTGTTCAACGAGGGCTACACCGCCACCAGCGGCGGCGACTGGATGCGCCCGGCCTTGTGCGACGAAGCCTTGCGCCTGGGGCGCATGCTGGCCGGCATTGCGCCCGGGCAGGCCGAAGTGCATGGGCTGCTGGCGCTGATGGAGATCCAGTCCTCGCGCACCGCCGCGCGCACCGATGCGCAGGGTCGCCCGGTGCTGCTGGCCGACCAGGACCGCAGCCGCTGGGATGCCTTGCTCATCCGCCGGGGACTGGCGGCCCTGGCGCGCGCCGAGTCCCTGGCGCCCAGGGCGGGGCCGTACCAGCTGCAGGCCAGCATGGCCGCCTGCCACGCGCGCGCGGTGCGAGCACAAGACACCGACTGGGCGCGCATCGCCGCGCTCTATGGCGAGCTGGCGCGCGTGGCGCCCTCGCCGGTGGTGGAACTCAACTGGGCGGTGGCCGTGGCCATGCACGCCGGACCCGCTGCAGGCCTGTTGATCGTTGACGCCTTGCTGCAGCACAAGGCCCTGCGCGACTACCACTGGCTGCCCAGCGTGCGCGGCGATCTGCTGGCCCGGCTCGGGCGCCGTTCAGAGGCTTGCGCCGAGTTCGAGCGGGCGGCTGGCCTGGCCGGCAACGAACGGGAGCGAACTTTCCTGCTGGAACGGGCACACAGTCTGCGCTGATCTGTGGTCCTTTTGCCCGGGTACAAGCCCTCATGGCGTGCCACGCGCACGCCCCCCACACTCGTCAAAAACAACGAGTGTTCATGGATTCCAAACCCACCAGGCGCACCGAGGTCGACACGCTCGTCATCGGTGCCGGCCCCGCCGGACTGGCCACCGCCGCCTGCCTGGCCCAACACGGCGAGCGAGCTCTGGTGATCGATCAGGCGCGCGAAGTGGCGTCGAGCTGGCGCCACCACTACGAGCGCCTGCACCTGCACACCGTCAAGACCCATTCGGCGCTGCCGGGTTTGCCTTTTCCAGACAACGCGCCCCGCTATGTGCCACGCCAGGGCGTGGTGGACTACCTCACGCGGTACGCCGATCACCACGGCATCCAACCCGACCTGGGGGAAGCCGTGGTGGGCATCGAGCCCGCAGCGCCGGGCGCAGGCTGGATCACTCTCACCGCCAGCGGGCGGCTGATCGCCTCCCGCCAAGTGGTGGTGGCCACCGGCGCCAACCGCCGCCCACGTGCACCCGTGCTGCCGGGTCAAAGCCACTTTGGCGGGCGCGTGCTGCACAGCCGCGAGTACCGCAACGCCACGCCGTTTGCCCACCAGCGTGTGCTGGTGGTGGGCATGGGCAACACCGGCGCCGAGATCGCGCTGGACCTGGTGGAACACGGCGTGCGCGCCGCGCTGTCGGTGCGCTCGCCTCTCAACATCGTGTACCGCGACGTGCTGGGCCGTCCGACCCAACTCTCCAGCATCCTGCTCAGCCGCCTGCCGCCCGCCCTGGGCGATGCGGCCGCCACGCTGCTGCGCAACCTGAGTGTGGGCGACCTCGGCCGCTACGGCCTGCACACAGCGACGGTGTCACCGCTGCGCCAGCTGCGCGAAGACGGCAAGACGCCGGTGATCGACGTGGGCACGGTGGCGCGCATCAGAAAAGGCGACATCCAGGTCTACCCCGGCATCCAGACCCTGCTGCACGGCGGTGTGCGCTTCACCGACAACACCGAACACCCGTTTGACACCGTGCTGCTGGCCACTGGTTACGACCCAGCCTTGTGCGAGCTGTTTCCAGCCACACCCTTGTCGCTCGACGCACGCGGCATGCCCACCGAAGTGGTGGGGCAGGGCGCGTTGACCGGTGTGTATTTCGTCGGGTTCGACGTGCGCCAGCCTGGTGGATTGCTGCGTGCGATTGCCGCGCAGGCGCAGCGCGTGGCGTACCACATTGCCGGGGCATCCCGTAACTCCCCCTGATTTCGATCCACCTTCCCATCGCAACCATGCCCAGCACCGACACCCTCGAACGCTTCATTGCCTTGGTGGAAAGCAACGCGCACGACCGGGCGATTGAAGACTTTTACGCGCCGCACGCCTCCATGCAGGAAAACCAGGCACCACCGCGCGTGGGTCGCGACGTGTTGCTCGCTGGCGAACGCAAGGTGATGGCGCGCGCAAGCGCCATCGAATCGCGCTGCGTTCGCCCGGTGTTAGTCAACGGTGACCACGTCGTGATCCGTTGGAAGTTCCGTTTTGTCTGGCAGGACGATTCGGTCACCGAAATGGAAGAGCTCGCACACCAGCGTTGGGAAGGCGAATTCATCGTGCAGGAGCAATTCTTTTACGACCCGGCACAACGCACACCCCAGCCACCCCCGGGCACGTCCGTCTGAAAGCGCCTGGACCAAGCGCTTCTGTGTTGAATGTGCGCGCGCTGCTTTTGCTTGCGCGCTGGTTGGTGTGTTGAGTCGACCGGTTGTATCCGCGGCAGCGTTGCTTGAAGTCGCATTCCTTGTTTAATCACGGTCAACGACGGAGACTCTGGCATGACGCCCCTTACCCCACCGCCACGCCGCTTCACGATGATCCGCGGCTTTCATCTGGCCGACTTCATCACACTGGGCAATGCCGCCTGCGGCGTCTTGTCGGTGTTCCTGGCCATGATGTACATGGCCAGCGGCTCGATCACGCACTTCCTGCTGTCGGCCGCCATGACACCGCTGGCCTTCGTCTTCGACGTCTTCGACGGCAAGGTTGCGCGCTGGCGCCACCAGCATTCGCCGCTGGGCCGCGAGCTCGATTCGCTGGCCGACATCGTCTCCTTCGGCGTCGGCCCGGCCGCCCTGGGCTTCGCCGCGGGGTTGCAGAGTGGTTGGGACATCGTCATCCTGTGCTACTTCGTCTGCTGCGGCGTGAGCCGATTGGCGCGTTTCAACGTCACGGCCGAACAACTGACCACCGACTCGGGCAAAGTGGCCTACTTTGAAGGCACGCCGATCCCCACCAGCGTGATCCTCACTGCGGTGCTGGCATGGGCCGCTTGGCAAGGCGCGTTGGGTGCGCAACTGTGGGGCGGATGGTGGCAACTCGGGCCCTGGCAGCTGCATCCCATGAGCCTGCTGTTCGCGCTGTCGGGCACAGCCATGATCAGCAAGACGCTGCGCATCCCCAAGTTCTGAAGAAGGCTGGCAAAACAACGCTTGATGGTGTGGGACGGCTTCAGGCCTGTCACGCATCATTGCTGGTTGCCGAGCTGGAGCATGGCGACGCCGCCAACGATGCAGACCAAGCCCAGCGCCTTGAGGATGCCCACTTGCTCGCCGAAGACCGCGATTCCGACCAGAGCCGTTGCCGCAGTACCGCTTGCGGCCCAGACTGCATAAGTGATTCCCATGTCGAGGTGCCGCATGGCAACGGCCATGAGCCAGATGGCAAGCGCGTAACAAGCAGCCGCTGCGGCAGATGGGAAGAGTTTGGAGAAGCCATCGGAGTGCTTGAGCGCAACCGTTCCGACAACTTCTGCGATGACGCTGGTTGCAACGAGCAGCCAGGCCAACAGGCTTGGGTTCATGGGGCACCTCTGCCGTACTTGCTCGCTTGTCACTTGTACCGAGTGACACGAGCAGTGCGGTGGAGCGGTACCCACGAAAGGCTCACAGTTTAGCAAGGCCGCAGACAACTCCAGTCCGCTGAAGCCACTACCCCTGCTTTGAGGTGACCGCTTTGCGAACCATCTTGAAGGACCGCAAGGGGCTCTTGCCGGTCATGCAAGGAACCAAAGCAAAGAGGACGCTGGCAAAATTGCGTTAAAGGGCACCACTCACCCACCATGGCACTCTCCACCCCGTTTCCTGCTGAAGGCGGTTGTGACTGTCGCGCAGTGCGCTATCGCATGGAGTCAGCGCCCCTGGTCGTTCACTGCTGCCACTGCCGCTGGTGCCAGAGGGAGTCCGGCGCATCGTTTGCGCTCAACGCCATGATCGAGGCCGATCGTGTCGCTTCCTTGGGCGTTGACCCAGAAGTCATCGACACCCCGTCGGAAAGCGGTTCCGGGCAGCGCGTGGCTCGGTGCCCGGTCTGCAAGGTGGCCGTCTGGAGCAACTACTCGGGCTCGGGCCCGGCCGTTAAGTTCGTGCGCGTCGGCACACTCGACAACCCGAACCTGCTGCCGCCAGACGTCCACATATTCACCGCGTCCAAACAGCCCTGGGTTCAGTTGCCCGCGGGCGCCCATGCCTTCCCTGAGTTCTACGAACGAGAGCAGGTCTGGCCATCGGCCAGCCTTGAGCGTCGCAAGGCGCTGCTGCCTCTCATCGAGGCATACCAAGCGTCGAAGCGCCGCGCCGCCTGACCCCTCGATCAGCGCTGACCGATCTTCACGTCACCAAACAGCTGGTTCATGCCGCGCGGCTGGCTGCGCCAGTACTGCGGCGGGGCGTCCACCTGCGCACCCAGCTGCGCGGCGGCGTGCCAGGGCCAGCGCGGGTCGTACAGCATGGCGCGCGCCATCGCCACCAGGTCGGCCTGGCCGCTGGCGATGATGGCTTCGGCCTGTTCGGGCTCGGTCACCAGGCCGACGGCGATGGTGGGCAGACCCACCTCGCGTTTCACCTGCTCGGCCAGCGGCACCTGGTAGTTGGGGCCCAGCGGAATCTGCTGCAAGGGCGAAATGCCCGCGCTGGAGATGTGCATGAAATGGCAGCCGCGTTTTTTGAGCTCGTGGCCGAGCAGCACGCTCTGCTCCGCGTCCCAGCCGCCGTCCACCCAGTCGGTGCCCGACAGGCGCATACCCAGCGCCATGTTGGCCGGCAGCACGGCAGCCACCGCGTCGAACACCGCCAGCGGGAAACGCATGCGGTTCTCCAGTGAGCCGCCGTATTCGTCGGTGCGCTGGTTGGAAATGGGGGAGAGGAACTGGTGCAGCAGGTAGCCGTGGGCAGCGTGGAGCTCGATCGCGTCGATGCCGATGCGTTGCGCGCGCAGGGCCGCGTCCACGAACGCCTGTTTGATGCGGTCGAGTCCCGAGGCGTCGAGCGCGTGTGGCGGTGACTCGTGCGCCAGGTGCGGAATCGCCGAGGGCGCCAGCGTTTCCCAGCCGCCGTCTTGAGGCGCGATGAGCTGCCCGCCTTCCCAGGGTACGTGGCTCGACGCCTTGCGTCCCGAGTGCGAGAGCTGGATGGCGATCGGCATGGCCGAGTGTTGGCGCACCTTGGTCAGCACCTCGGCCAGCGCCTGTTCGTTCGCCTCGTTCCACAGGCCCAGGTCGGTGGGCGAGATCCGGCCTTCGGGCGTGACGGCCGTGGCCTCCAGGATCATGAGGCCCGCGCCCGAGAGCGCGAGGTGGCCGAGGTGGATCAGGTGCCAGTCGGTGGCGTTGCCATGGTCTGCCGAGTACTGGCACATGGGCGCGATCACGATGCGGTTTTTCAGCCGCAGCGGACCAAGGTCAAAAGGCGAAAACAGCTGGCTCACGGGGGATCCTTGAATGGGAGGGAAAGGGTGTGGTGCTGGCTTCAGGTGCTGCCCACCGGGTCGAAGGCCAGGTGTTCGCGCACCCAGTTGGCCGCGTTGGCATAGACCTCGCCTTGCGAGCCCACGACCACGTAGTCGGGGTGGCGCACTTCAAGCGGGCCCTCCAGCGTGGCCAGCAGCGCCACGGTGTCGGGCGGCACCTGCACCAGTCGGCTGCGCTCCACCTTGCGGTAACGTCCGGGCCCGGCCGCTTCGTAGGTGCGTGCGAACAGGTCCTTCTTGATCGGGTACGCCGAGCCGTCGTCCTGCATCACCACCCAGTCCACGCCGGGGTGGGCGGTGAGCTCGCCCCAAGCCACCGAAAAAGTCTCGGTCCCGTGCGGCTCCCGAATGGCCACGGTGAAGCGGCGCGACGCCGTGCGCAGCGCGCCCCAGGCGGGCGGGATTTCGCGGGCGTGACCGATGGCAATGCGTTGTTCGGGCATGGCTCAGCGCTTTGCCGTTTCGTCGATGATCACGAACGAGAGGCCCGCGCGCTCCTGCAGCCGGCGCACCAGCGTGAGGCCCATGGCCGCACCCGGCGTCCACACACCGCCGGGCGTCATGTCCGGGTCGATCTCGCGCGCCAGGCAGAGCGCGGTCTCGCTGATGAGTTTGCAGGTGGAGCCGTAGCCCGGGTCGCGGTCGCCCTTCACACTGGCGCGCATGGTGCGGCCGTCGGCGGTCTGCCCGATGAACAGCACCTCGTAGCGACCCTTCTCGCGTTGTTCCAGGGTCGGCCCTTGCCCGGGCTGCGGCAAGGCGAAGCGGCGGATGAGCGCGCGTGTGGGGCCAAACGCCAGCAGCGCGTTCTGCACCCGCGTGTTGCGCGCCAAGGCCCTCGCGCGTTTTTCGCCGCCCGCGCCGCCGCCGGTGAGCATGCGTTCGCTGTAGACAAAATCGGCGCCCCAGGGGTGGCCGCGCAGCGCGTGGGTGCGGTGCACGTTCTTGGTGTTGATGGGTGCCATCACGAACGGGCCGGTCCACGACTGCGCGAGGTCGTCGAACGCGGCGGTGTTGTCGTCGGGCTGCTTCGGGCCGCGAAAGCCGGGCGTGAGCGCAAACGGGTCGGCCAGCGTGCGCGCCAGGGTCGGGTTGCGCCCGGCGTTCTCCAGCGTGGCGATCAGGCTGGCTGCGGTGCCCCCGGAGAAGCCGCCCTTCATCACCTTCACCCGGCCGTGCACCCGCACCAGCGGCGCGCCCAGCCGCTGCTGGGCTTCGTGCTGCAGGTAGACCACACCCAGGTCGAAGGGAATCGAGTCGAAGCCGCACGAGAACACGATGCGCGCGCCACTGGCCGCGGCCGTACCCTGCAGGCGCGGAATCATCTGCGCCATCCAGCCCGGCTCGCCGCACAGGTCCACGTAGTCGGTGCCGGCCTTCGCGCACGCGTCCACCAGCGGCTGGCCATGCTGCTGGTACGGCCCCACGGTGGTGATGACCACGCGGGCCTGTGCCACCAGCTGCGCCAGCGCCTGCGTGTCGGTGGCGTCGGCCACCAGCAGGGGCAGGGCGGTGCCGATGCCGAGTTCATCGCGCACCCGGGTCAGCTTCTCCAGGCTGCGCCCGGCCATGGCCCAGGCCACGCCGCCGTCGGTACCGTATGTCTTGTGCAGGTACTCGGCCACCAGCCGGCCCGTGAAGCCCGTGGCACCGAACACGATGATGTCGAAGGATTTGTGCATGCGGCATGGTCGCAGAAACGGGGGTGCGCATGGCTGGCCTCAGGGTATGCACGGGGCTGCGATGTCGAGCCGGAGACAGCTGCTCACATTTTCACAAAGCAAGTGCTTGTTGAAATTCAGCGGCGCTGCTATGGTGCCGCCATGAACCTGGACATTCCCGAATCCCTGGCCGCCGAGGTGGCCGCCGAAGCCCCGCGCCGCTCGCGTGGGCGGCCGCGCAAGACCGCCGATGAGCGCGACGACGGCAACCGGCGGCGCGAGCTGGTCAGTGGTGCCGCGAAGCTGTTCAGGGCGCAGGGTTTTGCCGGCACCAGCACGCGCGACATTGCCACCGCTGTGGGCATGCGCTCGGGCTCGCCCTTCTACCATTTCGAGAGCAAGGAAGCCCTGCTCACGGCGGTGATGCTGGAGGGCATGCAGGGCGCGCTGCAGCGGCAGAACGCCGCGCTGGCCGGTCTGCCGCCGCAGGCCGATGTGCGCGAGCGCCTTAGGGTGCTGGTGCGCAACCACTTCGACGTGCTGCTCGGCCCCGACAGCGACTTCATTCCCGTGATGCTGTACGAATGGCGCTCGCTCGACGCCACACAGCGCAGCGAAGTCAACCGCCTCAAGGACGAGTACGAGGCCGCGTGGGTGCCGGTGCTGGAAGCGCTGCACGCCACCGGTCAGCTGGCGGGCGATCCGGTGCTGGCGCGGCTCATGATCTTTGGCGCGCTGAACTGGTCGGTGCAGTGGTACGCACCACCCTCGGGCCGCAGCGCCAAGGCGCGCGCGCGAGCTTCGCTCGACGACCTCACCACCTCGGCCTTGCAACTCTTTTTGAAGGAGCCGACATGAGCACCCCATCCACCACGGCACACACCCACTACCGGTCCGCCTTTGCCCCCGGCTTGCTGCACGGCCGCGTGGTCGTGGTCACGGGCGGTGGCTCCGGCATTGGCCGCTGCACCGCTCACGAACTCGCGAGCCTGGGCGCCCACGTGGTGCTGATCGGGCGCAAGCTGGAGAAGCTGCAGGACACGGCCGGCGAGATCGTGGCCGACGGGGGGCGCGCGAGCTTCCACGCCTGCGACATCCGCCAAGAGGACACGGTGCGCACCGTGGTCACCGCCATCGTCGCCGCCCACGGCCGCATCGACGGCCTGGTGAACAACGCGGGCGGCCAGTACATCACGCCGCTGGAGAACATCAGCGCCAAAGGCTGGCAGGCGGTGATCGACACCAACCTCACCGGCGGCTTCCTCATGGCGCGCGAATGTTATGTGCAGAGCATGCAGGCGCAGGGCGGCTCCATCGTCAACATCGTGGCCGACATGTGGGGCTCCATGCCCGGCATGGGCCACAGCGGTGCAGCGCGCGCGGGCATGGTGAACTTCACCGAGACCGCGGCACTAGAGTGGGCGCGCAGCGGCGTGCGTGTGAACGCGGTAGCGCCGGGCTACATCGCCTCCAGCGGCATGGACCACTACCCCGCCGAGGCCGGGCCCATGCTGCGCGAGATGCGCGCCACGGTGCCGGCCGGGCGCTTCGGCAACGAGGCGGAGACGTCGGCAGCCATTGTTTTTCTGCTCAGCCCGGCTGCCAGCTTCATCAGCGGCAGCGTGCTCCGCGTGGACGGCGCGCGGCCCCAGGTGCGCATGGGCTGGGGCCAGGTGGCGGCACCTTTGGAGGTACAGGACCGGGACGCGGTGAAACCCTTCGATGGTTTTCACCGCTACGTGACGCCGAGGGTGTTCCAGGATGTTTGAGTCCAGCTTCAACCCCCAGAGCCCGCAGACGCAGCAGCGGCGCGACGCGATGCTCGCGCGCATCAGCCAGCTGCGTGCGCTCGAAGACCGCGCTGCGCAGGCATCGGCCAAGTCAAAACCCGTCTTTGACAAACGCGGCCAGTTGCTGCCGCGCGAGCGCGTGGCGCTGCTGCTCGACCCCGGCGCGCCGTACTTGCCGCTGTGTTCGCTGGCCGGTTTTCTGCAAGACAGCAAAGACCCGGCGAAGTCGGTGCCCGGCGGCGGCATGGTCGCAGGCATCGGCTTCATTTCCGGTGTGCGCTGCATGGTGGTGGCGAGCGACTCGGGCATTGAGGCCGGCGCCATCCAGCCGCGCGGGCTGGAGAAGATCCTGCGCGTGCAGGACATCGCGTTGCAAAACAAGCTGCCGTTTGTGCACCTGGTGGAGAGCGCGGGCGCCAACCTGATGAAGTACCAGGTGGAAGGTTTCGTGCACGGCGGCTCGCTGTTTCGCAACCTCGCGCGCCACTCGGCCGCGGGCTTGCCGGTGATCACGGTGCAGCACGGTTCGGGCACGGCGGGCGGGGCTTACATGCCGGGCTTGAGCGACCTGGTGATCATGGTGCGGGGTCGCTCGCGGGCCTTCCTGGCTGGGCCGCCTTTGCTCATGGCCGCCACGGGCGAAGTGGCCACCGAAGAGGAGTTGGGCGGCGCGGAAATGCACACCGGCGTGTCGGGGCTGGGTGAGTACCTGGCGGAAGATGACCGGGAGGCGCTGGGGGTGGCGCGGCGGGTCCTCGCTTCCATTCGCCCCCGGACCTCGGGCGCCGTCCGGCCCGGGCCTGTCGTGGTGGAACCAGCGCACAGCGTGGACGAACTCCTCGCCCTCATGCCCCCGCACCACCGCGAGCCGGTGGACATGCGCGAAATCATCGCCCGCATCGTCGACGGCTCCGAGCTGCTCGAATTCAAGGCCCTCTTCGGTGCGGCCACGCTGTGCGTGCAGGCGCGCATCCACGGCCACGCGGTGGGCATCATCAGCAACAACGGCCCGATCGACGTGG
>PNMH01000049.1 GCA_013823505.1 Polaromonas sp.
GCCTGGTCGTCGGCCACATCGGTCTCGAACACGAGGTTCACACCCAGGGCGATGCAACGGTCCTGCAGGATGTTGAGCAGCTTCTTGCGTCCGATGCCGCAGAAGCCATGGCCACCCGAGCGCACGCGCCCGCCCTTGTAGAAGACCTCGATGTCGTCCCAGTGGTTGAAGGCTTCACCGATCAGCGTGGCCGATTCGGGGTCGGCCGCGTGCAGGTTGCCCAGCGTCTGGTCAGAGAGCACGACGCCCCAGCCGAAGGTGTCGTAGGGTCGGTTGCGTTCGACCACCGTCACGGTGAGCGAGGGATCGCGCCGCTTCATCAGCAAGGCGAAGTACAGGCCGGCTGGGCCCCCGCCGATGCACAGGATTCTTTGGAGCGCCGAGTCTGGAGTGTTCATGTCTAATTAGTTTAGACTTGAATTATTCAGCTTCAATCGGGTTTACCCGCATTTGTGCGTACCCCAACCGGTATGGAGTACGCTGGGGCAACAACGAAACCACCCAAGGAGACAACATGTCCCTGTACCGATTCAAATCCCGTGAAACCGGCGACCTGGTGATGCTGGCGCAACACGGCAAGCGCCTCCTGGAAATCCTGAGCAAGGATCCGTCGGGTCCGGGTGTGGTGATGCACCAGCAGATGCCTGCCGCCATCCAGGCCATTCGCGATGCGATCGTGCTCGAAGAAGCCGATCAGAAAAAGCAGATCGAAGACGCGGCGGCCCGTGGCGACGCGGCGCCCGTGTTCGATCAGGTGAGTCTGCGCATGCGCAGCGCGCCGTTCATCGAGATGCTGGAGCGCTGCGAAAAGGCGGGCGTGGACATCGTCTGGGGGGTCTAGAAGAAGCACCCCCGCCAGGAAAGAAGCACCCCCCGCGCGGCTTCGCCGCTCCCCCCTCTCTCGCCTTCGGCGGGAGGGGGGCGACACCTGGGGCCGGCGGAGCCGGACCCTCGGTGTCCCTGGGGTGGGGCACGCGCGCCGGAGCGCTTGTTTGTGTCGACAGTGGGTGGCGATGCTCTGCTCCGGAGCGCGATGGCCGAACCCAGGATGCCGCGGAACCGGCTCCGCCGGGCCGCAGGCATCGCCCCCTTCAGGGGGTCGCGCGAAGCGCGGCGGGAGTCAGTCGACTTTTGCGCCTGACGCTTTGACCACCGGCGCCCACTTCGCGATCTCAGCTTCGATCAGCTTGGTGAATTCCGCTGGCGTGTTGCCGCTGGGGATGGCGCCTTGGGCCACCAGGCGTTCTTTCACGTTGGGCAGGTTCAGTGCCTTGGCGGTTTCCTGTTGCAGGCGGTTCACCACCTCGGGTGGCGTGCCGGCGGGAGCCAGCAGACCGAACCAGGAGCTGGCTTCAAAGCCGGCGAGTGCGCCGGCTTCGGCCACGGTGGGGGTGTCGGGCAGGGCGCTGGAGCGCACGGCGCTGGTGACCGCGAAGGCCTTCAGGCCACCCGACTGGATGTGCGGCATGGCCGAGGGCAGGTTGTCGAACATCACGTCCACCGCGCCCACCAGCAGGTCGGTGATGGCCGGGCCCGATCCGCGGTAGGGAATGTGCGTCATGAAGATGCCGGTGCGCGACTTGAACAGCTCGCCCGCCAGGTGAATGGAGGTGCCGTTGCCGCTGGAGGCCATGTTCAGCTTGCCGGGGTGGGACTTGGCGTACTTCACGAAGTCGGCCACGTTGTTGATGCCCAGCTCCTGCGCGCGCTTGCTGTTCATCACCATCACGTTGGGCACGCCCGCCACCAGCGTGATGGGCGCAAAGTCCTTTTGCGGGTCGTAGGGCAGCTTCGAATACAGCGACTTGTTGATGCCGTGCGTGCCCACCGTGCCCATGAGCAGTGTGTAGCCGTCGTTGGGGGCTTTGGCCACCAGGTCGGCCCCGATGTTGCCGCCCGCGCCCGCGCGGTTGTCCACCACCACGGGTTGGCCCAGCACCTTGCTGAGTTCGGGTGCCAGCGTGCGGGCGAGGATGTCCGTGGTGCCGCCGGGTGCAAACGGCACAACGATGCGGATGGGTTTGCCGGGCCAGGCGGCCTGGGCGGCCACCAGACCGGGCAGGGTGGTGGTGGCGACAGCGAATGCGATGAGGGTGCGGCGTGAAAGGGTCATGGTTGTCTCCTGTTGTGGTTGTGCTGGCCAATGTACCGGTTGCCTGCGAAGCGTGTGTTCCCGTGGGAGACAACGCACCGCACAAACAAATACAGCCCGCGTTGGCGGGCTGTATTCAGGGGTGGTTGACGCTCAGTCGGCGAACTGGCCAGCGGCGTCGATGGCAGCTTTCAGCTTGACGATCTCGTTGGCCACAAAGGCCTTGTGGCCGGCGGGGGTCACGCGGTTGTCGGTCACGACGATGGCGCCCAGCTCTTCCTGGCTCTTGATGAACTCGGGGTCCTTCAAGGCCACCAGCAGCGCGTCGTTCAGGCGCTTGGTGATTTCGGGAGGCGTGCCCTTGGGTGCGTACAGGCCGTGCCAGATGGTCAGGTTGAAGCCCTTGAGGCCCATTTCCTGCAGCGACGGGTAGTCCTTGAGCAGTTTGTGGCTCTCCAGTCGCTTGGCGGTGGTGACGGCAAAGGCTTTCACGCGGCCACCCTCGATCTGCGAGGTGGTGTTGGTGGTCTGGTCGCACATCACGTCCACCTGGCCGCCGATCAGGTCGTTCATGGCCGGGCCGGTGCCGCGGTAGGCGATGGTGGTCATGGACTTGTCGAGCTTCACCGCCGACTGCCACATCAGGCCGCAGATGTGGGAAGCTGAACCCAGACCGGCGTGGGCCAGGTTGAGCTTGCCGCCGTTGGCGCGGATGTAGGACTCGAAGTCGCGGTAGGTGTTGGCGTTGAGCTTGTTGGTGCCCAGCAGGGTCATGGGCACGTCGTTGATCATGCCCAGGTACTCGAAGTCCTCCAGCGGCTTGAACTGCTGCTTGCGGTACAGGCTGGTGGTGGCGGCCATGCCGATGTGCCAGACCAGCAGGGTGTAGCCGTCCGGGTTGGCGCGGGCCACCTTGGTGCCGGCGATCGTGCCGCCAGCGCCGGCCGCGTTTTCCACCACGATGTTGGCGCCGCCCAGGGGCTTGCGCATGGCTTCGGCCAGACGACGGGCCACCAGGTCGGTGGGGCCGCCGGCAGCAAAAGGCACCACGAACGTGATGGGCTTTGCAGGGAAAGCCTGCGCAAAGGCGCCGGCCGATACGGTGGCCGCCAGGGCGACAGCAAGCAGTTTTTTCATGGAGATCTCCGTCGAGGTTGAGTGAACCCAGAGATCCTATCCCCCATGCGACAGCAGGAAATCGCGGAAATTACTTAGCCGGTCGCCTGGGAAAACCCTCTGCTGCAGTGCAGCCAGCCCCCACAGGGCGCCGGGTCATTGGTAGCTTCGCGCGTCCTCGATCACCTTGCCGTCGTTGGGCAGGCTGCCCGGCGGCACCAGTTGCACGTCGCTGCGCAGTTTGGTGACGTCGCGCACCGCCGTCTCGATCAAGCCGCGCAAGGCGTCGCCGCTTTCGCTGGCCTCCACCTTCAGGCACATCTGGTCGTTGGCCATTTCACCGCTGATCACCAGACGCGCCTTGTGCACTTGCGGAAACCGCCGGGCGATGTCGGCCACCTGCGAGGCGTGCACGAACATGCCCCGCACCTTGGTGGTCTGATCGGCGCGGCCCATCCAGCCCTTGATGCGCGGAGCGGTGCGGCCGGTGGGGCAGGTGCCGGGCAGGATGGCCGACAGATCCCCGGTCCCAAAACGGATCAGCGGGTAGGCGGTGTTGAGGGTGGTTACCACCAGCTCGCCCACCTCGCCCTCGGGCACCGGGTCGCCCGTGCCTGGGCGCACGATCTCCACGATCACGCCTTCGTCGAGCACCAGCCCCTGGCGGGACGCTGTCTCGTAGGCCACCAGGCCCAGGTCGGCCGTGGCGTAGGTCTGGTACACGTTCACGCCCTGTTCCTTGAACCAGGCCGTGAGGCTGGGCGGGCAGGCTTCGCCACCCACCGAGGCCTTGGTGAGACTGCTGATGTCGGTGCCGGTTTCCTTCGCCTTCTCCAGCAGGATGCGCAGAAAGCTGGGGGTTCCGGTGTAGGCGGCGGGCTTGAGGTCCACCATGGCGTCGAGCTGTTGTTCGGTCTGGCCGGTGCCGGCCGGGAACACGGTGCAGCCCACGGCGTGGGCGCCGGACTCCAGGATGAAGGCCCCGGGCGTCATGTGGTAACTGAAACTGTTGTGCACCAGCTCGCCGGCGCGAAAGCCCGCCGCGAACAAGGCGCGGCCCGAGCGCCAGTAGTCGCGACCGGTGGCTTCGGGTTCGTAGATCGGACCGGGGCTGGCGAACACGCGCGACATGGCCGGGCCTCGCACCAGGGCCGCAAAGCCGCCAAAGGCATCACCGCCATGCGCGCGCGAGGCCTTCTGGCGCTCCAGCAGCTCGCTCTTGCGCGTGACCGGCAAGCGGGCCAGAGCGGCACGGCTGTCGACGCTGGCCGCGTCCACGCCTTTCAGGATGTCGGCAAACGCTGCGCTGTGGTGTTGTGCGTGTGCGATCTGCGAGGGCAGCGCGGCCATCTGGGCCGCTTCGCGCTCGGCGGGCGATCGGGTTTCGAGGGTGTCGAAGTGGTCGTTCATGGGGGTCTGGTGCGGTGTGTTGAACAGGACGGTCAAGCCAGCCAGCGCTTTCTGCGCTTGTAGCTCTTCACATCCTTGAAGCTCTTGCGCTCGCCGCCGCCCATGCCGAGGTAGAACTCTTTCACGTCCTCGTTGTTGCGCAGGTCGGCCGCCAGGCCGTCCATGACGATGCGGCCGCTTTCCATGATGTAGCCGTAGTCGGCGTACTTCAGTGCCATGTTGGTGTTCTGCTCGGCCAGCAGGAAGGTGACCTTCTCTTTCTGGTTGAGGTCTTTCACGATCTCGAAGACCTCTTCCACGATCTGCGGCGCGAGACCCATGGACGGCTCGTCGAGCAGCATCACGCTGGGGTTGGTCATCAGCGCCCGTCCAATCGCGCACATCTGCTGCTCGCCGCCCGAGGTGTAGGCCGCCTGGCTGGTGCGCCGGGTTTTCAGGCGCGGAAAGTAGTTGTAGACCTTCTCCAGGTTGCGCGCGATCTCGGCCTTGTCCTTGCGGGTGTAGGAGCCGGTCATGAGGTTTTCTTCAATGGTGAGGTGGGCGAAGCAGTGCCGCCCTTCCATGACCTGCACCACGCCGCGGTGCACGAGGTCGGAGGTGCTGAGGTTTTCGATGCGTTCGCCGCGCAGCTCGATGCTGCCCTTGGTGACCTCGCCACGCTCGGCTTTCAGGAGGTTGGAGATGGCGCGCAAGGTGGTGGTCTTGCCCGCGCCGTTGCCCCCGAGCACGGCGGCAATCTTGCCTTCGGGCACGTTGAGCGAGACGCCCTTGAGTACGAGGATCACGTGGTTGTAGATGACCTCGATGCCGTTGACGTTGAGGACGTTGGTGGGGGTGCTCTCTGGGGTGGTCATGGGAGTGTCCTGTGTGGCCAATTCAAAGACCGGCGTTGCGCGGGTCTTTGAATTGGCGGCTCTCGCGAGCCGCCAGGTTCAGCCAGTGATCAGCTCTGGCAATCCGCGCCGGTGCGGCGGGTCAGCTTTTTCTCGGCGGCGTATTTGTCGGCCGCGGCCTTGACCATCGGACGGATGATCTGCTCATCGCCTTGCAGCCAGTCGGAGGTCCACTCGAACTTCGTGCCATCCCAGGTGTGCACGCGGGCCCAGGAAGCGCCCATGTGGTCCTGGCAGCTGGTGGAGATCGGGCGCATCACGCCTTTGAAGCCGAGCGCGTCGAGCTTGGCTTGCGTGAGGTTCAGGTTTTCGTATCCCCAGCGGGCCTGTTCACCCGTCATGACCTTGCCCTTGCCGAAACGCTCTTGCGCCGCACGGACACCTTCCACCGCGAACATGGCAGCCTGCACGCCACGCAGGTACAGCACCTGGCCCACTTCTTCCTTCGGTCCGGTGCCATTGCCCTTGGCGTGGAGCTTGGTCAGGATTTCCTGCGCCACGGCGGCGTCGGCTTGCGAGCCGTGCTGCATCATGATCGCGTTGTAGCCCTTGGCACCCGCGCCCACGTCTTTCACGTCCGGCTCGGCACCGGCCCACCACACGCCGTACATCTTCTCGCGCGGGTAACCCGTGGCCTGCGCTTCTTTCAGCGCGGTGGAGTTCATCACACCCCAGCCCCAGTTGAGAACGTAGTCCGGGCGGTCGCGGCGGATCTGCAACCAGGTGGCCTTCTGTTCCACGCCGGGGTGCGTCACCGGCAGCAGACTCAGCGAGAAGCCGTGCATGGACGCGCGCTCCTGCAGCAGCGGAATGGGTTCCTTGCCGAACGGGCTGTCGTGGTAGACCAGCGCGATCTTCTTGCCCTTGAGTTTGTCCAGCCCGCCTTCCTTTTTGGCGATGTGCTGGATCAATGTGTCGGCGGCCACCCAGTAGGTGCCCGAGAGCGGGAAGTTCCACTTGAACACGCCACCATCGGCAGACTCGCTGCGGCCATAACCGGCGGTGATCAGGGGAATCTTGTCGCCAGGGGCTTTTTCGGTCAGCGCGAAGGTGATGCCGGTGGACAGCGGCTGGAACACCGTGGCGCCGCCATTCTTGCCTTTGAGGCGCTCGTAGCACTCCACGCCGCGGTCGGTGGCGTAGCCGGTTTCGCATTCTTCAAACGACACCTTCACACCGTTGATGCCGCCGCGCTCGTTGACCAGCTTGAGGTAGTCCACATAGCCGTTGGCGAACGGCACGCCGTTGGGCGCGTAGGCACCCGTGCGATACACCAGCACCGGGAAGAACTGCTCCTTGGCTTGCGCCATGGCAGAGGGCGTCACCAACGCGGCCGACAAGCCGGCACAGGCGATGGACACGGACAGAACCAGATTTCGCAGCTTCATTTCGTTGTCTCCAAGTAAGAATCAAACACACAGATCAACACAAACACCATGACCCTTGGGTGTCGGACGGCCCGCGCCGTTCCGAGCTCAGTGCGGAAAGGGCCAGAGCCGCAACTTCTGTTTGGCGATGCTCCAGAGCTTGGCCAGACCGTGGGGCTCCACGATGAGGAACCAGACGATGAGCGCGCCGAAAATCATGAACTCGGTGTGGGACACAGTGGCGGTGGAGATCTCCACGCCGAAGATTGCACCCACCGCGGGCAGGAACTGGTTGAGGAAGATGGGCAGCACGACGATGAAGGCGGCGCCGAAGAAACTGCCCATGATCGAGCCCATGCCGCCGATGATCACCATGAAGAGCAGTTGGAAGCTGCGGTCGATGGAGAAGGCCGCCGGCTCCCACGAGCCCAGGTGCACGAAGCCCCACAGGCCACCGGCCACACCGATGATGAAACTGCTCACGGCAAACGCACTGAGCTTGGCGTACATCGGGCGGATGCCGATCACCGCGGCTGCCACGTCCATGTCGCGGATGGCCATCCACTCGCGCCCGATGGCCGAGCGCACCAGGTTCTTGGCCAGCAGCGCAAAGACCACCAGGAAGCCCAGGCAGAAGAGGTACTTCTCCATCGGGGTGTTGATGGTCCAGCCCAGCACGTTGAGGTTGGAGACCGAGACCGAGCCCGAGGCGGTGTTGTTCGTGAACCAGCCGATGCGCAGGAACGCCCAGTCGCAGAAGAACTGCGCGGCCAGCGTGGCCACCGCGAGATAGAGGCCTTTGACACGCAGGCTGGGGATGCCGAAGAAGATACCCACCAGCGTGGCGAAGAGGCCGCCCGAGAGCAGGGCGACGATCACCGGCATGCCGTCGATGCGCACGTAGGTGTTGTAGGCCATGTAGGCGCCCACCGCCATGAAGGCGCCCGAGCCCAGGCTGATCTGGCCGCAGTAACCCACCAGGATGTTCACGCCGAGCGCGGCCAGCGCCAGGATCAGGAACGGAATCAGGATGGCGCGGAACATGTACTCGTCGACCAGCATCGGCACGCCGATGAAGGCGAAGGCGATGAACGCGAGGATGACCCAGCGGTCCTGCGCGATCGGGAAGATCTGCTGGTCGGCGCTGTACGAGGTCTTGAATTGACCGTTTTCACGATAGAACATGCTTTTCTTTTCTTGAAGGGTTCAATGTGTCCGGCGAGCAGTGCTTTGCTCGGGGCTTCCGTGGAACCGGCTTTGCCGGGCCACAGGGAGCGTTCCCCTCCGGCCGAAGGCCAGAGAGGGGGAAGACGCGAAGCGGCGCAGGGGGTGCTTCATCTCAAACCCGGTCAATGATTTTTTCGCCGAACAGCCCTTGAGGCCGGAACAGCAGAAACACCAGCGCCAGCACATACGCAAACCAGATCTCGATGCCCCCGCCCACGTAGGGGCCAAGGTAGACCTCGGAGAGCTTCTCGCCCACGCCGATGATCAGGCCGCCGATGATGGCGCCGGGCACCGAAGTGAGGCCGCCGAGGATGATCACGGGCAGGGCGCGCAGGGCCACCGTGGTGAGCGAGAACTGCACACCCAGCTTGGAGCCCCAGATGATCCCGGCCACCAGTGCGGTGATGCCGGCCACGAACCAGACGATGACCCAGATGCGGTTGAGCGGGATGCCGATGGATTGCGCGGCCTGGTGGTCGTCAGCCACGGCACGCAGCGCGCGCCCGGTGGAGGTCTTCTGGAAGAACAGCGAGAGCACCATCACCAGCAGGGCGGCCACGCAGGCGGCGTACACATCCTCCAGGTTGACCAGCACGCCGCCTTCAAAGACCCCCTCGAACAGGAAGATCGGGTCCTTGGGCATGCCCACGTCGATCTGGTAAATGTCCGAGCCGAAGATGGTCTGGCCCAGACCGTCGAGGAAGTAGGTGATGCCCAGCGTGGCCATGAGCAGCGTCACGCCTTCCTGGTTGACCAGGTGGCGCAGCACCAGGCGCTCGATGAGCCAGGCCAGCACGAACATGAGCGCACCGGCCATGAGGAAGGCGATCAGGTTGCCCAGGAACTTGTCCTCGATGCCCAGCCAGCCCGGCACCCAGCCCGAGAAGCGCGCCATGGCCAGGGCTGCGAACAGCACCATGGCGCCCTGCGCGAAGTTGAAGACACCCGAGGCCTTGTAGATGAGCACGAAGCCCAGGGCCACCAGGGAATACAGCATGCCGGCCATCAGGCCGCCGAGAAGCGCTTCAAGGAAAAATGCCATGGTGTTTCTCGCTCAGTGGCTGGTGCCGAGGTAGGCGCTGATCACCTCCTCGTTGTTGCGGACTTCTTCGGGCGTGCCGTCGCCGATCTTCTTGCCGTAGTCGAGCACCACCACGCGGTCGGAGATGTCCATCACCACGCCCATGTCGTGCTCGATCAGCACGATGGTGGTGCCGAACTCGTCGTTCACGTCGAGGATGAAGCGGCTCATGTCCTGCTTCTCTTCCACGTTCATGCCGGCCATGGGCTCGTCCAGCAGCAGCACCTGCGGCTCCATGGCCAGCGCCCGGCCCAGGTCCACGCGTTTCTGCAGACCATAGGGCAGGGTGCCCACGGGGGTCTTGCGGAAAGCCTGGATCTCCAGGAAGTCGATGATGTGTTCGACGAACTCGCGGTGCTGCTCTTCTTCTTTCTGCGCGCCACCGATGCC
The DNA here is from genome assembly GCA_013823505.1 of Polaromonas sp. The sequence continues at coordinate 9,577 of PNMH01000049.1, forward strand.
GAAGGGGTTGCGAAACGCCTGCGCAAAGAGGTTGCTCTTGATGCGCAGGTTGCGCCCGGTCATGATGTTGTCGATCACGCTCATGCCCTTGAACAGCGCCAGGTTCTGGAAGGTGCGCGCGATCCCCATCTCGGCCACTTGGCGGCTGTTCATGTGCTTGAAGGTCTGGCCGCGAAAGCTGATCGAGCCTTCCTGCGGCTGGTACACGCCGTTGATGCAGTTGAGCATGGAGCTCTTGCCCGCGCCGTTGGGGCCGATGATGGCGCGCACCTCGTGCTCGCGCACGTTGAAGCTGATGTCGGTGAGCGCTTTCACGCCGCCGAACCGCAGGCTGATGTTGTGGACGTCGAGGATGACGTCGCCGATCTTTTTGCTCATGGTGTGTGTGCGTAGGGCTTCAGGCGGCGGCTTTCACCGGGGCAAAGGTCTTGGCATCGCCCAGCTTCAAGGTCGCGTTGACCGAGCCGCTGCGCCCGTCTTCGAACTTCACCTGGGTTTCGATGTACTGCTCGGTCTTGCCGCTGTAGAGCGCGTCCACCAGCGCGGCGTAGCGCTCGCTGATGAAGCCACGGCGCACCTTGTTCGTGCGGGTGAGTTCACCGTCGTCGGCGTCCAGCTCCTTGTGCAACACCAGGAAGCGGCTGATCTGGCTGCCCGCGAGCAGCTCGTCGCGGCTCAGGTCGGCGTTGACCTTCTCCACGCAGTCGCGGATGAGTTCGTACACCTCGGGCTTTTGCGCCAGATCGGTGTAGCCGGCATAGGACAGGTTGCGCCGCTCGGCCCAGTTGCCCACGGCCTCGAAGTCGATGTTGAGCATCACGCACACGCGCTCGCGCTTGTCGCCCAGGGCCACGGCTTCCTTGATGTAGCTGAAGAACTTCAGCTTGTTCTCTACATACTTGGGCGCGAACATGGCGCCGTCGTGAACACCGCCCATGATGCGGCCCACGTCTTTCACGCGGTCGATGATCTTGAGGTGGCCTGAGGCGTCGATGAAGCCGGCGTCGCTCGTGTGGTACCAGCCGTCGGCCGTGAGCACCTCGGCCGTGGCGGTCGGGTTCTTGTAGTAGCCCTTGAGCAGCCCCGGCGACTTCACGAGGATCTCGCCGCTGTCGCTGAGCTTGATCTCCACGCCTTCGCAGGGCACGCCCACAGTGTCGGCGCGGGCTTCGTGGTCGGGCTGCAGGCAGACGAACACGGCGGTCTCGGTGGAGCCATAGAGCTGCTTGAGGTTGATGCCGATGGAGCGGTAGAAGCTGAAGAGGTCGGGGCCGATGGCTTCACCGGCGGTGTAGGCCACGCGCACGCGGCTCATGCCGAGGTTGTTGCGAAGCGGGCCGTAGACCAGCCAGTCACCGAGCTTGTATTTGATCGCGTCCATCAGCCCGATGGACTTGCCGTCCATGCGGGTGGGGCCCACGCGACGGGCCACGTCCATGAAGTAATGGAACATGCCGCGCTTGAGGGACCCGGCATCTTCCATGCGGATCATCACGCTGGTGAGCAGGCCTTCAAACACGCGCGGGGGGGCGAAGTAGTAGGTGGGGCCAACTTCCTTCAGGTCGATGGTGACCGTGGCGCCGGACTCGGGGCAATTCACCACGTAGCCAGCCACCAGCCACTGCGCATAGGAAAAGATGTTCTGGCCGATCCAGGCCGGCGGCATGTAGGCCAGCACCTCGTCGGCGGGGGACAGTTTGTCAAAGCGCGCGCCCACGTCGGCGCGGTTGATCAGCGTGTGGTGGGTGTGCACCACACCCTTGGGGTTGCCGGTGGTGCCGCTGGTGAAGAACATCGCGGCCACGTCATCGGGATGGCAGGCGGCGACGTGGTCGCGAAACAGCTGCGGGTGGACCTTGGCGTGTGCCTGGCCGGCCGCGATCAGTTCTTCAACCCCGCCCAGGCCGGGCTGGTCGTAGTTGCGCAGGCCACGCGGGTCGTCGTAGTAGATGTTGGAGAGCTGCGGGCACTGCTCGCGGATCTCCAGCATCTTGTCGACCTGCTCCTGGTCTTCGACCACACAAAACCGGACGTCGGCGTTGTTGATCGGAAAAACGCATTCACCACCCACCGCGTCCTGGTAGAGCGGGATCGGGATCGCACCCAGCGACTGCGCGGCCAGCATGGTGGCATACAGGCGCGGGCGGTTGGCACCGATCACCACCATGTGTTCGCCACGCTTCAGGCCGGCCTGGTGCAAACCGCAGGCCAGTGCCTCGACGAGCCGGGCCATGTTGGCCCAGGTCGTGGTTTGCCAGATGCCGTATTCCTTCTCGCGCATCGCCGGCGCGTCGGGGCGGCGCTGGGCGTGATCCAGCAGCAGCTGGGGGAACGTCGTTTGCATGTTTGTCTCCTGGACCGGCTGGTTGGCCGGTGTCTGGATGTCCCGCAGAGGACACCCGTTGATGAAGCACATCGTAGGACTTCGTTTGACGCCATGTTGTCAGTGCGACGACAATTGCGGGTCATCCCTCCTAGGACTTTCCCGTACGGGTTTGCACCTTTCACGCCGCCATGAACCCCTTTGCGCCCCACCGTTCCGGCAGCGATCTGCGCGACCGCGCGCGCGCGCCCACCGAGGCCGAACTGGCCGAAATCCCCTGGCTGCAACGCCTCACGCCGGTCGAACGCCAGCGCGCGGTGGATGCCCTGGTGGTGGGCGAGGCCGACGCGGGCGACACCATCTGCCGCTTCGGCCGGCCGGTGACGTACTGGTTCGGTCTCGTGGACGGTCTGCTCAAGATGAGCAACGACGAGTCACAGGGCCCGGTGGTCACTTTCACCGGGGTGGCGCCGGGCGGCTGGTTTGGCGAGGGCACGGTGCTCAAGCACGAGCAGTACCGCTACAACATCCAGGCGCTGCGCAAGAGCCGCGTGGCCGGCCTGCCGGTGGAGACGTTCGACTGGCTGCTTGACCACTCGATCGGCTTCAACCGGTTTGTGATGCACCAGCTCAACGAACGCCTGGGCCAGTTCATCGCCGCGCGCGAGATCGACCGCCTCAACAGCCCCGACCTGCGCGTGGCGCGCAACCTGGCTTCGCTGTTTCACCCGCTGCTCTCACCCAACGTGGCCGGGGTGCTGCGCATCACCCAGCAGGAGCTGGCCTACCTGGTGGGCCTGTCCCGCCAGCGCACCAACGAAGCGCTCACCACGCTGGCGGCCAAGGGCTGGATCCGGGTGGAATACGGCGGTTTGCGCGTGCTCGATCTTGCTGCGCTCAGGTCCGGCCAGCTCGATGAATCGTGACCCCCACGCTCCACCGCTGCGCGGGTCGCTGCCCCCCCGCGGGGGCTGGCCTTGCTTGGGGGCAGCCCGGCGCAGCGGCCCATCTGGGATGATCGACCCATGACCACCGACAAACCCGCCCGCACGCTCAAGCTCACCCCGGGCGCAGCACAGAAAAAACCCGCCGATCCGTTCGCGCCGCGCCGCGCGCCCGTGCGCCCGCCCGGCCCGGCCCGCGCCAAGAGCGTGTCGGCCTCGGCTCCCAAGCCGCCGCGTGAACCTTCGAAGCCCTACGGTGCACAGCGCGGTGGCCCCGAGGGCGAACGCCCGCGTTACGGCGCAGACCGCCCCCGCTCGGGTCCTGCCGCTGCGCCGCGGGGCGACGACCGTGGCTGGAGCGAACGCCCCGCACCGCGCCGCGCGGACGACCGCTTTGCAGCGCCTGAGCGTCCACAGCGCAGTCCCGCCCCAGCCCCGCGCCCACCGCAAGCCCACCGGCCCGATCTGGCCCGCGTGGGCAACGTGCGCGGCGAAATTCGCCTGAACAAGCGCATGGCCGACCTCGGCCTGTGTTCGCGCCGCGAAGCCGACGAATGGATCGCGCGCGGCTGGGTGATGGTCAACGGGGAACCCGCCGTGATGGGCATGCCGGTGGCGCCCGATGCGCAGGTGGAGGTGCTGCCTCAGGCGCGCCACCAGCAGGCCGGGCAGGTCACCATCCTGCTCAACAAGCCGGTGGGCTATGTGAGCGGCCAGCCCGAAGACGGGCACGAGGCCGCCGCCACGCTGATCGGCGCGCCCAGCCAGTGGCGGGGCGACGCCAAGAACCCGGCCGATGGCCGCCGTTTTGCGCCCGAGCACACACGCGGCCTGGCCCCGGCCGGACGCCTCGACATCGACTCCACCGGCCTGCTGGTGCTCACGCAGGACGGCCGTGTGGCGCGCACGCTGATCGGCGAGAGCAGTGGCGTCGAGAAGGAATACCTGGTGCGCGTGCAGTTCGCGCCCAACGGCCCGATGGGCGCAGGCGTGATCGCCGAGAACGTGCAGGCCATCTTTCCGCCGCACCAGCTGGCCCGGTTGCGCCACGGCCTGAGCCTGGACGACCAGCCTTTGAAGCCGGCGCAGGTGGATTGGCAGAACCCGGAGCAGCTGCGCTTTGTGCTGGTGGAGGGCAAGAAACGCCAGATCCGCCGCATGTGCGAGCAGGTGGGGCTGCACGTGGTGGGCCTGAAGCGCGTGCGCATCGGGCAGGTGGTGCTGGGCAATCTGCCGGTGGGGCAGTGGCGGTACTTGCGGGCCGACGAGGGCTTCTGAGCCGTCAGGTTTCGCCGCGAGACCTTGCCAGGACATCGGCGCGAAACCCGAGCAAGCCGATCACTTTCACGCAAAAGGCGGGACACCAGGGCCACAATGGCCCATGACCCGCCCCAAACCCAACGCCACCCGCCAGGCCGTGCTGCGCCACCTGCGGCCCAGCGACCTTCAGGCCGCCGTGAGGCTCGCCACGCAAGCCACCACCGGCGTCATCGGCATTGCCGAGGGCGTGCACCAGTCGGTGCGCCGCAAGCTGGGCCTGTCGGCCGGCACCGAGCCCGACCGCACCGGTGGCCTCACCGGCCAGATCTACCGCGGCATCCGTGGCGTCACCGAACTGGTCGGTCACGGGCTGGACGGAGCGCTGGCGACCTTGCTGCCGCTGCTGGACGACCCGTCGACCCATCCCGAGCCCTCACCTGGGCGTGAAGCCGTGCTCGCCGCGCTCAACGGCGTGATGGGCGACCGCCTGCTGGCGCAGGACAACCCCCTGGCCCAGCGCATGGAACTGCGCCTGGCCGGGCAGGCCCTGCCCATGGAACGACCCGCACCGTTGCGTGAGCGGCTCGCGGGCGCCTCGCCCCACCTGCTGCTGCTGGTGCACGGCCTGTGCATGAACGACACGCAGTGGCTGCGCAACGGCCACGATCACGGTGCCTTCCTGGCCCAGGCGCTGGGTTGCACACCGGTTTACGCGCGCTACAACAGCGGCCTGCACACTTCCATCAACGGTCGCGAACTCGCCGGCCAGCTGGAGCGCCTGGTCGCGCAGTGGCCCGCCATCGAATCCATCACCGTGCTGGGCCACAGCATGGGCGGGCTGCTGGCGCGCGCCGCCGTGTTTTATGGCCGCCAGATGGGTCACCGGTGGCCGGCGCAGCTCAGGCACCTGGTGTTTCTGGGCACGCCGCACCACGGCGCGCCGCTGGAGCGCGCCGGGCATGGGGTGGACGTGTTGCTCGCGGCCTCGCCCTTCACCCTGCCGTTCACGCGCCTGGGCATGCTGCGCAGCGCCGGCATCACCGACCTGCGCCACGGCCATGTGCTGGACGACGACTGGCAGGGACGGGGACGGTTTGATTCCCCCCACGACCACCGCGCCCCCTTGCCCCTGCCCGAGGGTGTGGCCTGCTTCACCGTGGGCGCCACGCTGGCGCCCCAGCGCGGCCTGCTGGCCGACCGCCTCACCGGCGACGGCCTGGTGCCACTGCGCAGCGCTCTGGGGCAACACGACGAGCCCGCGCGAAGGCTGGTGTTTGCCAAGGACAGCCAGCGCACGGTCTACCGCACCGGGCACCTGGAGTTGCTGTCCAGCCCGGTGGTGGCGCAGCAGCTGGTGGATTGGCTGGCGCCGGTGGCGGTGAACCTCGACTGACGTCAGCCCATCGTGCGGCTTGAAATCGCCGCCGCCGCCCATAATTCCGCCTCGCGAACGCTCCCGCCCCGGGAGCTCCCCCCGTTTTCTTTTCCAACGAAATCCCATGAGCAAACAAACCCTGTCGTTCCAGGCCGAAGTGGCGCAGCTGCTGCACCTGGTCACCCATTCGCTGTACTCCAACCCCGACATCTTTTTGCGCGAGCTGGTGTCCAACGCATCGGACGCCTGCGACAAGCTGCGCTTCGAGGGCCTGAACAACGCGGCCATGTTCGAAGACGCACCCAACCTGGACGTGCGCGTGGCCTTCGACACCGAGGCCCGCACCATCACCATCACCGACAACGGCATCGGCATGAGTTCCCAGGAGGCGATCGACCACCTGGGCACCATTGCCAAGAGCGGCACCAAGGACTTCATGGGCCGCCTCAGTGGCGACCAGAAGCAGGACGCGCAGCTCATTGGCCAGTTCGGCGTGGGCTTCTATTCGGGCTTCATCGTGGCCGACAAGATCACCGTGGAAAGCCGCCGCGCCGGCCTGCCCGCGGCCGAGGGCGTGCGCTGGGTCAGTGGCGGCACGGGCGATTTTGAAGTGGAGACCATCGAGCGCGCCGCGCGCGGCACCAGCGTCACGCTGCACCTGCGGGACGACGCCGGCGACTACCTCGACCGCTGGAAGCTCAAGTCCATCATCGCCAAGTACTCGGACCACATCAGCCTGCCCATCCTCATGCAGAAAGAGGAGTGGGACGCCGAGAAAAGCGCGTATGTGAAACAGGACGAGTGGGAGGCCGTGAACTCGGCCAACGCGCTGTGGGCGCGCAGCAAGAAAGACATCAGCGACGAGCAGTACGCCGAGTTCTACAAAAACCTGAGCTACGACACCCAGGCCCCGCTGGCCTGGAGCCACAACCGCGTGGAGGGCAGCACCGAGTACACGCAGTTGCTCTACATCCCGGCCAAGGCGCCGCAAGACCTCTGGAACCGCGACCGCAAGGCCGGTATCAAGCTGTATGTGAAGCGCGTCTTCATCATGGACGAGGCCGAAGCGCTCATGCCGGCTTACCTGCGCTGGGTCAAGGGTGTGGTGGACTCGGCCGACCTGCCGCTCAACGTGAGCCGCGAGCTGCTGCAGGAGAGCCGCGACGTGAAGGCGATCCGCGAAGGCAACACGCGCCGCGTGCTGGCCTTGCTGGACGAGATGAGCAAGGACGCGGAGAAGTACACCGGCTTCTACGCCGAGTTCGGCGCGGTGCTGAAAGAAGGCCTGGGCGAAGACTTTGCCAACCGCGACAAGCTCGCCAAGCTGCTGCGCTTTGCCAGCACCGCCGGCAGCGAGCTGACCTCGCTGGCCGACTACAAGGCCCGCATGAAGGAAGGTCAGGCCACGATCTACTTCATCACCGCCGACAGCCTGTCCGCTGCAAAGAACAGCCCGCAACTCGAGGTGTTCCGCAAGAAGGGCATCGAGGTGCTCTTGATGACCGACCGCGTGGACGAGTGGGCCTTGAGCTTCCTCACCGAGTTCGACGGCACGCCGCTGCAGAGCGTGGCCAAAGGCGCGGTGGATCTGGGCAGCCTGCAGGACGAGGAAGAAAAGAAGGCCGCCGAAGCCGCTGCAGAGGTCTTCAAGCCGGTGCTGGAGCGCCTGAAGGAAAGCCTGAAAGACAAGGCCAAGGACGTGCGCGTGACCTCGCGGCTGGTGGATTCACCGGCCTGCCTGGTGGTGGAAGACGGTGACCTGTCCACCCAGCTGGCCCGCATGCTCAAGCAAGCCGGCCAGCCCGCCCCCGATGTGAAGCCCATCCTGGAAGTGAACGCCGAACATGCGCTGGTGAAGAAGCTGGAGAGCAGTGCGCACTTCGACGATCTGGCCCACATCCTGTTCGACCAGGCGCTGCTGGCCGAGGGTGGATTGCCGGACGATCCTGCGGCTTATGTCAAGCGTGTGAATTCACTGTTGTTGTGAGCCCATGACTGTGGCGCCTGAGGCGCTGAGCGGATGACTACACTGTGCCCCGGAGGGTTTATTCCGGAACAGGGCTCCGAACCTGGTCCCCCCCACACTCAACCGCTCACACCGTGTACCTTCAGCGCCCATTCGACCACGTCGTCACCTTTCGCAACAGCCAGGGGGAGAGTGCCCGCGGCACTCTGACGAGCCTCCAGCGCCGCTCCCTGGTGATGGAGATCTACAACCCGTACTCCATCGTGCAGGTCAGCGAGGTGCTCGGGGAGCTGACCATCCGCTCTGGCGACCGCATCATCTACAAGGGCAAGGCGGTGGTGGTGAGCTTGCTCAACACCGGCCTGATGGCGGTGGTGTCGGTGGCACTCATTGATGAGTGGTCCGACTTGAACGCCATCCGCGGCGACGTGCGCCAAGTGCGCGAGGAGGCGGCCCGCTTCGTGGCCGACTGGGAAGCCCGCTTCAAGATCAAGCAGAGCTACCAGGTCACCATCAGTGAGTTCCGGGCCTTCCTGTCGGAGACCGCGCGCTGGATCGACCAGGCCGACATGGTCGATTCCCTGCCGCGCGACACCACCGGGCGCCTGACCGACGACGTGTTCGGCGCCATCGCCGAGCCCCTGATGGTCAAGGGCAAGGAGTTTCTGGTGCGCCTGGAGGACGAGGCCTCGCGCCTGCCCGAAGAGGATTCGCTGCTGCACCGCGCCTATGCCCAGACGGCGTTGCACCCGCTGCTGCTGCGCGCGCCGTTCGTCTACCGCACCTTCGCCAAGCCGCTGGGCTACGCCGGCGACTACGAGATGGTCAACCAGATCCTGGGCGACCCGCGCCAGGGCGGCTCCACCTACATCCAGCTGATCAACGCGATGTTTCTCAAGGCGGCGGTGGCGGTGGCGCACCGCAACCGGATCGACATCCTGGTGGAATTTCTCAAGCGCGCGGCGGACCGGGCGGCCGCAGAAGAACGTGTCATACGGGTGCTCAATGTGGGCTGTGGTCCCGGTGTGGAAATCCAGAAGCTGATCGCCACCGGCGTGGACCTGTCGCGGCTGAAGTTCACCCTGATCGATTTCAGCCTGGAAACGCTGAAGTACACGCAGCAGAAGATCGAGGAAGCCGCGGCCGAGCACCGGGTGAAAGTCGATGTCAGCTACGTGCAGGAGTCGGTGCATGAACTGCTCAAGCGAGCCACGCGCGACACCGCGCCGGCGGACGGCGAGGGCTTCGACACCATTTACTGCGCCGGCCTGTTTGATTACTTGTCGGACAAGGTCTGCTCGCGGCTGATCCGTTACTTCATGTCGCGCAGCAACCCGGGCGCCCAGCTGCTGGTGACCAACGTGCATTCGGACAACCCGGAGCGCTTCGGCATGGAGCACCTGCTGGAGTGGCACCTGATCTACCGCGACGAAGCACAGATGCGCCTGGTGCTGGAAGAGGTGGATGCACCGGTCACGCTCTACACCGACCCCACCGGGGTGAACATCTTTGCGGAGCTGGTGGTCAACGCGCGCTTGAAAGCGATGGCCCTTGAAAATGGTTAGCCGTCCGAGTTCGCCTTACGAGCAACAGCTCTCGGACTTCCGGCTCACCTACAGCAAGGCCGGCAGCATCACCTCCATCGTGCTGGTGCTCGCCGGTGTGGGCCTCGACTATTTTTCGTACCCGGAGCGCCTGGTCGAATTCTCGCTGCTGCGCCTGCTGGTGGCGCTGCTCACGCTGGGTGTGTTCTTCGTGCTGTTTGCGCCGTTCGGGCGCCGGCACGTGCGAGCGCTCACCATGCTGTGGCTGTTGCTGCCGCAGATCATGATTGCTTTCATGATCTTCGAGACCGATGGTGCCGAGTCGATCTATTTCGTGGGGCTGCATCTGGCGCTGTACGCGGTGGGCATCATCCTGCCGATCAGCTTTTTCGAAGGTGTGGGCTTTGGCGCGCTCACGCTGGGCCTGTACATGGCGGCCTGTGCCTTGCACCCGGACGCCGCCGAGGACACGTCGCGCGTGGTGACGAACTCGCTGTTCATTCTGTTCTCGGCGGCCGCCAGCGCGGTGTGCACCTGGTTCAACGAAAAGGCCCGCATCCGGCTGTTCTCGTTGCAGCACGAGGTGTCGGAGAAAAACGCCTCGCTGCGCGAGATCAACACCACGCTGGCCGAGGTCAAGGGCCAGCTGATCCAGCGCGAGAAGATGGCCGCCATCGGCACGCTCTCGGCCGGTCTGTTGCACGAGCTCAACAACCCGGTGAACTACAGCCTGATGGCCATCGACATGGGCATGACCTGCCCGGGGGTGGAGAGCGATGCCATGCTCAAGGAAAGCCTGGGCGATGCGCGCGAGGGCATGCAGCGCATCCAGAACATCGTCTCCGACCTCAAGACCTTTGCGTATCAGAAGCCGGGGCAGGATGCGCAGCGCCCCTTTCTGCTGGGCAATGCGCTGCGCTCGGCCTTGCGGCTGGCCGGCTACGAGCTCAAGGGCATCGATGTGCCGGTGGATCTGCCGCAAGACACACACGTGCTGGGCGACGAGCCCGCCATCATCGGCGTGCTGATCAATTTGCTCAGCAACGCCGCACATGCCCTGCAGGCCGCCCAGCGCGAGCAGCCGCGCATTGCGGTGACCGTGGCCGTGCAAGGCCAGCGCCTGGTGGTGTCGGTGCGCGACAACGGCACCGGCATTGCGCCCGAGAACCTGGGGCGGGTGTTCGAGCCTTTCTTCACCACGCGCGATGTCGGCGCCGGCCTCGGGCTGGGCCTGAGCGTGAGCTACGGCATCGTGCAGCGCCATGGCGGCACCCTCGCGGTGGACAGCGAGCCGGGCGCCTGGACCGAGTTCACCTTTGATCTGCCGAGGCCCCCATGAACGCTGACGACACCCCTGCGGCTCGCGGCCTGAGAGGCCCGCACGCGATCCTGATGGTGGACGACGAACCGCAGGCCTGCAAATGGTTTGCCCGTCTGTACGGCACCGAGTTCACGGTGCTGACCGCTGCCAGTGTGGACGACGCCCTGGCTTTGCTGAGCACGCGCAGCCACGAGGTGGCGGTGCTGCTCACCGACTTCGCCATGCCGGCGCGCGACGGTGTGGCGTTGCTGGGCGAAGTCCGGCGGCTCTACCCCCATGTGGCGCGTCTTCTGGTGTCGGCCTACGCCGACAAGGACGTGGCCATGTCGGCGGTCAACCAGGGCCACGTCGAGAAAATTCTGGAGAAGCCACTGGACGACGCGCTGACGCGGCAAGCGCTGCGTGAGGCGCTGGAGAGCAGCGTGCGGCGCACGCGCGACCAGTCGCTGATCGCGCGTCGCGAGTCGGCCTTGCGCGAGACGTTGGGCTTCCTGGCACACGAGGTCACCTCGCCCCTGGCCACCGTGCGCGGCTACCTCTCGGCCATGCGCGAGAACCACCGCGACCAGCCCGACGCCAGCGGTGGCATGGCCTACATTGCCCAGCAGAAGCCGGGCGATGTGCTGTTCATGATCGAAGCGGCACAGCGGCGCGCGGAATATGCCCAGTCGCTGGTGTCCACGTTCGTGCAGACCGCGCGCGACGCGAGCCGGGGTGACACTTCCGCCAGCCTGCGCGCCAGCGAACTCGTGCGCGCGGTGCAGGACGAGTACCCCTTCGACCCCGGCGAGTCCGGTTGGCTGTCGGTCGAGCTGGAGGCCGATTTCACGCTGCCCGGCCGGCGCGATCTGCTCTATCTGGTGCTCTGCACGCTGGTGAAGAACGCCTTGCGGGCCGAGCCACCTGAGCAGCCTCGCGTGCGCATGGCGTTGCAGCGGGTTGCAATGGTTCCCGGGTTGAGTCCGCAGCCGGCCCTGCGCGTGATCGACAATGGACCAGGCATTGCGCCCGAGGTGTTGCAGCGCCTCACGCGGGAGCCCGTGACCACACGCGCCGAGAGCGGCGGCAGCGGCATGGGCCTGCTGTTCTGCCAACGCGTGATGACCACCCTGGGCGGCGAGATTGCCGTGCACTCCCTTCAGGGCCAGGGCACCACCGTCACCCTCTATTTCCCACCGTCGTCAGACGAAACACCGGTCGAGGAGACCCGATGACACCGACAAAAATTCTGTATGTGGACGACGAGGCCATGGCCTTGAAGTATTTCGAACGGCTCGTCAGCCCGCTGGCGCCCGTGCTCACGGCCAGCTCGGTGGAGGAGGGCCGCGCGATGCTGCTGGCGCACGGAGCCGACGTGGCCGTGCTGGTGTGCGACCAGCGCATGCCCGGCGAACGCGGCAATGAACTGCTGCGCCACGCCCGCGAGTACTACCCGAGCGTTGTTCGCATGTTGACCACCGCCTATTCCGAGCTGGGCGACGCCATCGAGGCCATCAACTCCGGCGAGATTTACCGCTACATCAACAAACCCTGGGAGCTGGAAAGCCTGCGCGCCGACCTGAAGAACGCGCTGGAGCTGGCGGTGTTGCGCAGCGAACGCGACAGCCTGATGCGGGACCGCTTGCTGGCCCAGCAAAGCCGCTTGCTGGCCAACCGGCTGGCCGCCTTGTTGATGGTGGGCTCCGCGGTGCATGTGGGCGCGCACGATCAGGCGATCCACCGCTTCGCCGAGGCGGCGCGCGCGGTGGGCGGGGCCGAGCCGCAGGTGGACTGGAACCGCTGGGACCACGCCGACCTGTTGCAGGCCGAAGCCTTGCGGGGCGCGGCCATCGCGGCGCTCTTGCGCGACGGGGTTCAGGCCTTGGGCGCGCGTGTGGACGCCGCCGAGGCCATGCAGGCGTTGGCCAGGTCGGTGGGGGGCGAGGCCCAGGACGACGGCGTGCTGGTGGCCGACGCGGCGGTGTTCACCGCCTTGCTGGTGTCGCCCGCGGGCCAGGCCCCCACCGCGCCGCAATGTGCGTGGCTGGCCTGGTTGCTGTGGCAGGGCGGTCGGGCCCGCGTGTCGCCCGCCCAGGGCGGCTGGCTGGTGCGATCGGCAGAGCCGCAAGCGCTGCGCGCGGATTGGTTGGCCGACGCCATGGAGCGTCTGGGCAAGGAGCCGGTTTGAGACCGTCTGGCCGGTGTGCAGGAACCACCGCGCCGCAATGCGGTCATTCAAGTCTGGCCTGACGTTTGTCGGGCCCTGAACCTGTCGGAGATCCCATGAACCTCTTCATTCGCCCATCTCGACATCCGCTGGCACGTACCTCACGCCTGGCGGCCTTGCTCTGCGCGGGCGCGCTGCTCGGCGGCTGCTCGGCGGGCGTGGGTGTCGGCATTCCCGTCGGTCCGTTTTCCATCGGCGTGGGCCTGGGCTCGGGCGGTGTGAGCGCTGGTGTGAGCACCGGTGTCGGGCCGGTGGGCGTGGGCGTCGGGGTGAACCAGCGTGGCGCGGTGAGCGCCGGCGCCGGCGTGGGCACCAGCACCCCGATCGGCAACAGCAACGCCCGGGTGGGCGTGGGTGTGGGCACCAGCACCACCATCTACGACCCGGACCGCGAGCACCGCTGAACGCTCCTGGGGCCCAACAAAAAGCCCGTCCGGCTCGCGCCGGACGGGCTTTTTTGCTGGCGAACCGAGGCTCAGACCAGCGTGATGGTCACGTTGATGTTGCCGCGGGTGGCGTTCGAGTACGGGCACACCTGGTGCGCGGTGTCCACCAGGTCTTGCGCCACAGCGCGGTCCATGCCGGGCAGGCTGACGTTCAGGCGTGCAGCGATGCCGAAGCCGGCCGGGATCGGGCCGATGTCCACTTCCGCGTCGATCGATGCGTCGGCGGGCACGGCCACCTTTTTCATGCCGGCCACGTGTTTCATGGCGCCCATGAAACAGGCGGAATAGCCCGCGGCAAACAGCTGCTCGGGGTTGGTGGCGGCACCCGAACCACCCATGGCTTTGGGGGGTGAGAGCTTGACGTCGAGCATGCCGTCGTCGGAGCGGGAAGTGCCTTCGCGGCCTCCGGTGGTGTGAGCGCGGGCGGTGTAGACGACTTTGTCGAGGTTGGTGGGCATGAGGGCTCCTGGTTGAATCGCTTGCAACAAGCGGGTTGTGAAAAAAGGAAGGGTGAAGTGGGTGTGAGGGTCAGGCCATGAGCCGGTCGCGCAAGGCCTGCACCTGCTGGGTGAGCGCCATCGCTTCGGCCAGATTGCATTGCGAAGCGTCTAGCACGCAGGCCGGAATGCGGGCGGCGCGGGTCTTGAGCTTGCGGCCCGCTGCGGTGAGGCGGATCAATACGCGACGCTCGTCGTCCACGTCGCGCAAACGGGTCAGCAGCTCGGCCGCCTCCAGCCGCTTCAGCAGTGGCGTGAGGGTGCCGGAATCCAGGTGCAGGCGTTGCCCCAGATCGGACACAGTGAGTCCGTCTTCTTCCCACAAGGCGAGCATGGCCAGGTATTGCGGGTAGGTCAGGCCGATCTCGTCGAGCAGGGGCTTGTAGAGCTTGGTCATGGCCAGCGAGGCCGAATACAAGGCAAAGCACAACTGGTGGTCCAGTTGCAGGGCTTGGTCGGCTGTCGGTGAGAATCGCGTCGTCATGGTTGAAGTATGACGAGCAATTAAATTGTGTGCAATTGAATTGGTGAAATAACAGTCCCTCGGGTGGGGACTTTGTGCAGACCCGGTCGGGCTGGCCGGGTCTGGTTTTCAGGCGGTGGGCTGGGCCGAAGAGCGGCGACGCCGGGCGAAGCCCACGCCGGCCAGACCGATGCCCAGCAGCGCCAGCATGGCGGGCTCGGGCACGTCGTTAACGCGGACCTGGGTCAGCAGATCCTGGCGGTTCGGGTTGTTTCGGCCGGACGTGCTGTCCACCAGCACCAGCAGGCCTTCGGCCATCGGGCCTTGGCCGTTGAGGCTGTCGAGCCAGCCCTGGGCGGTGGATTGCACCGCACCGCCGGAGGTGAGCTTGAAATCGCCCTTGCTCAGGTTCTTGTCGCTCTCGCCGAAGGCCAGTTCCCACAGCGCCACCTGGAAGGCGGCCGCGGTGACGTCGTTGGTGACCGAGCCGAAGTGGCGGCCCCAGAGTTCACCGATCAGGCTGCTGGCTGTGTTGTAGCTGGCGCCTTGCAGGGACTTGGCCTGGTAAGGGTTGTCAAACGGCTCCAGCATGGCGTCGGGCTCCAGGCAGAAGCTCAGGAACTGCGTCCAGCTGGCGCCCACGGCGTCGCTCACGTGTTTGTAGTCCAGCACAAACAGGCCGGCGGCTGCCGAGCCGTTCGTGCGGTTGTTGAGGGTGAACGAGACGTTGGTGAAGAGCCCGTCGCTGGTGGTGCCGGGCGTGAAGACGGTACCGGCCTTGTTGTCGACGTTGACCTTGTCACCCAGCACCAGAGGCGCTGCGTGAACCTGGGTGAGGGCGCCGACGGTGAGCACCAGGGCGGAAGCGAAGTGGGAGAGTTTCATCGGGGAATCTGTGTTGTTGAAAGTGACCGACACACTCCACCGCACGAATCGCGCCAGCGCGTCGACTTTTCGGACGGAAGCCGCGCGAAGCCTGATGTCAGTGTCACGCGGATCGATGTTCCGTGACCGACCACACGCGGGCTCGCTCGATCGGACAGCGCCTGCGCGGGCGTTTGGCAGGACCGGACCCGGCGCTGTCAAAGATTCCGACACATCCCGGGGGTCAAGCCATCAAGGGCTCGGCCTGCATTTCTTCGATCTGCTCCACCAGCATGTCGACCTGACCCTGCCAGTAATCGCGGCTGCCGAACCAGGGGAAATTGATCGGGAAGGCCGGGTCGTCCCAGCGGCGCGCGACCCAGGCGCTGTAGTGGATGAGGCGCAGCGTGCGCAGGGGTTCGATCAGGGCGAGTTCGCGCCGGTCGAACGCGCGGAACTGCTCGTAGCCGTCCACCAGCGCGCCGAGCTGCTGCGTCTGCTGGCGGCGGTCGCCGCTGAGCAGCATCCAGAGGTCTTGCACCGCCGGGCCGGTACGGGCGTCGTCCAGGTCCACAAAATGCGGGCCTGCGCCGGGTTGGCCCTCGGGCGTCCAGAGGATGTTGCCGGGATGGCAGTCGCCGTGCAGGCGGATGCGGCGGATGCTGTCTTCGTCCAGCAACGCGCCGGGTTTGAGCACCGGGTGGGCTTCGATCAAGGCCAGCGCTTCGGCCAGCGCGGCCGACCAGGCGGTGCGCACCTCGGGCGCCACGGCGGCGTGTTCCATCAACCAGTCGCGCGGTTCGTGGGCGAAGCTGGCGGCGTCCAGTGCCGGGCGCACCTTGAAAGGCTCGCTGGCGCCCACGCTGTGGATGCGCCCGAGAAAGCGGCCGATCCACTCCAGCACCTCGAAGTTGTCGAGCTCGGGCCGGCGCCCGCCGCGGCGCGGGCTCACCGCAAAGCTGAAACCGCCGAAGTGGTGCAGCGTTTCGCCTTGCACGCGCAGGGGTGGCACGGCCGGTATCTCGGCCGCCACCAGTTCTTCGGCGAACGCGTGTTCTTCGGCAATCTGGGCATCGCTCCACCGCGCGGGGCGATAGAACTTGGCCACCACCTGCGCGTGGCCGTCCACCGGCGATTCGAGGTGGATCTGGTACACGCGGTTCTCGAAGCTGTTGAGCGCGGCCATGCGCCCGTCGCCCCACAGGCCGATGCTGGCCAGCGCGTCCTGCACCACGTCGGGGGTGAGGGCGCTGTAGGGATGGGTGCTGGGGTGGTCGGATGTCATGGTCCATTGTCACCGTTGCTGACCTTTGCACCGGCTGCGCGCACCTATCATCGCCACATGGTCAAACACAAATCACCGCCCCGCCCGGCGCCCACGTTGCAGGAGCAACTGCCGGAGCTGCGCGAAGGCCAGTCGGTGGCCTTGTTGCAGGAGTTGCACATCCTCACGCGCGAGGGCAAGCTCAACCAGGACACACGCCGCAAACTCAAGCAGGTCTACCACCTGGTGCAGTTCATCGAGCCGCTGCTGGCCGAGGTGCTGGCCGCGCGCGGCGACGTGACCCTGGCCGACCACGGCGCGGGCAAGTCCTACCTGGGCTTCATCCTCTACGACCTGTTCTTCAAGTCGAAAACCGTGGGCCGCGTGATCGGCGTGGAGACCCGGGCCGAGTTGGTGGAGAAGTCGCGCGCGCTGGCGAACAAGCTGGGCTTCGAGCGCATGGACTTTCTGGCCACCACGGTGCAGGAAGCGCTCACGCACCCGGGCTTGCCCGCGCGCATCGACGTGGTGACCGCGCTGCACGCCTGCGACACTGCCACCGACGATGCGATTGCGTTTGGCTTGGCCAAACACGCCAGCCACATGGTGCTGGTGCCCTGTTGCCAGGCCGAAGTGGCCAGTGTGCTGCGCCAGCACAAGGCGCTGAGCCTGTCGCGCTCGCCGTTGGCTGAACTGTGGCGGCACCCGCTGCACACGCGCGAGTTCGGCAGCCAGATCACGAATGTGTTGCGCTGCCTGCAGCTCGAAGCCAGTGGCTACAGCGTCACGGTGACCGAGCTGGTGGGGTGGGAGCACTCCATGAAGAACGAACTGATCCTCGCCCGTAGAATGACCGACGACCGCCACGGTGCCCGCGAGCGGGCCCGTCAGCGGTTGACGCAGGTGCTCGATGAGCTGGGCCTGCCGGAACTCAAGACGCGTTTTGCAGTCGATGAGATCGAGTCAGGTGCGTCCCCTGTGACGTCTTGATTGTTCGCGGCGACCCCCCGGGTCACCTGTCTGCCATCTTCCCGGTGTACAAGTCAGCGCCACGCTGATGCCGGTTTGCCCGGTGGTTCCAGGATGCCTTGCATCCGGGAGCGCCATCCCACAGACCCCATCCTGGAGAGCCTGCCCATGGTCACCGATTTTGCTTTCCTGCTCCAGTCCATTGCCTGGCCGCTGGTGCTGCTGCTGGCCTGGTTTCTGGCCGAGCTCCTGTTCGAACGCTGGCAAATTCCGCGCGTCACCAGCTACGTGGCGGTGGGTCTGATCGGCGGGCTGGTCAACCTCCCGGGCCTCACGACCGATGTGCCTGGCCTGCCGTTCCTGGCCAACGTGGCGCTCTCGCTGGTGCTGTTCGAACTGGGCTACCGCATCAACCTGCGCTGGTTTCGCCACAACCCCTGGATGCTGGCGCTCGGTGTGGTCGAATCCATCGTCACTTTCGTCGCCATCTACTGGGTCAGTGGTTGGTTTGACCTCCCGGTGGACCACCGCCTGATCATCGCGGCCCTCTCCATCTCGGCCTCACCCGCCGGCGTGGTGCGCGTGGCCAACGAGCTGCGCAGCGCGGGCCAGGTGACCGAGCGGGTTCTGCACCTGTGTGCCATCAACTGCATCCTGTCGGTGGTGGCGCTCAAGCTGGTGGTGGGCTACTGGTACCTCAGCACCTCGGGTGATCTGGTGATGGCCGCATTCGGCAGCATGTACGTGGTGGCCACGTCGGTGGCCATCGGTGCGCTGCTCGGTGTCGCAGTGCCCTGGCTGCTGCGCCAGCGAAACACACACGAGCGCGGCGTCACGGTGGTGTTTGCGCTGGCCGTGTTGCTGCTCACCACCGCAGCCTACGGCCTCAAGCTGTCGCCGCTGCTGGCCGCGCTCTCGTTCGGCATCGTGGCGCGCGAGCGGCGGGTGCACCTCACCAACGCGCAGCGCGATTTCGGCACGGCGGGTGATCTGCTCTCGGTGTTCCTGTTCGTCTACATCGCTTCGCTGCTGAACTGGGCCGATGTGGGCGCCGGCATGCTCATGGGCCTGCTGCTGATCGCGGTGCGCACGGCGTCCAAGGTGGGCTGCAACCTCGTGGCTGCGCGTCTGTCGGGCATCACCGAGCGCAAGGGCCTGCTCACCGGTCTGGCGCTCACGCCCATGTCGGCGTTTGCGATTCTGTTGCTGGAGCAGAGTCGTCTCTACGGCTTTGCGCCGGCGGTGGAGGTGCTCTCGGCCATGGCCGGGATGATGGTGGTGCAGGAGTTGCTGGGGCCGGTGGTCACGCAGCGTGCGCTGATGACCGCCCACGAAACCCACGTCACGAAGGGATAAGCCATGCCGTTGGAAGTTTTCAAATCGTCCGATTCGCTGACCATGGGTGTGGAGCTCGAACTGCAGCTCGTCAACACCTACGACCTCGACCTTTCCAGCAGCGCCAACGACCTGCTGGAGTTGCTCAAGCGCAAGCCATTTCCAGGGGTGGTCACGCCCGAAATGACGCAAAGCATGATCGAGATCGCCACCGA
>PNMH01000050.1 GCA_013823505.1 Polaromonas sp.
CCTTGAGACCGTTCTCGCCGCGCTTCAAGCCCTTGTCTGCCATGAGCTCGGTCACGCGTTTGGCCTGCGCCAGCGTGCGCACGAAAGGCACCATCACCTGCACGTTGTCCAGGCCCATGTCCTCGCGCACGCGCTTGAGCGCCTCGCATTCCATCGCAAAGGCTTCGCGGAAGTCTTCGCTGATGTAGCGCGCCGCACCGCGGAAGCCCAGCATCGGGTTCTCTTCGTCGGGCTCGTAGCGCGAACCACCCACGAGCTTGCGGTACTCATTGCTCTTGAAGTCCGACAGGCGAACGATCACCGGCTTGGGCCAGAAGGCCGCCGCGATGGTGGCCACGCCTTCGGCGACCTTGTCGACGTAGAACGCGCGGGGCGATGCGTGGCCGCGGGCCACGGACTCCACCGCCTTCTTCAGGTCGGCGTCGACCGCGGGGTAGTCCAGGATCGCCTTGGGGTGCACGCCGATGTTGTTGTTGATGATGAATTCCAGGCGCGCCAGGCCCACCCCTCCGTTGGGGATCTGGCAGAAGTCAAAGGCCAGTTGCGGGTTGCCCACGTTCATCATGATCTTCACGTCCAGCGGAGGCATCTCGCCGCGCTGCACTTCGGTGATCTCGGTCTCCAGCAGGCCGTCGTAGATGTGGCCGGTGTCGCCCTCGGCGCAGCTCACGGTGACCAGCGTGCCGTCCTTGAGGTGTTCGGTGGCGTCGCCACAGCCCACCACCGCCGGAATGCCCAGCTCGCGCGCGATGATGGCCGCGTGGCAGGTGCGACCGCCCCGGTTGGTCACGATCGCGCTGGCCCGTTTCATCACGGGCTCCCAGTTCGGGTCGGTCATGTCGGTCACCAGCACGTCGCCGGGCTGCACCTTGTCCATCTCGCTGATGTTGTGCACCAGGCGCACTGGGCCGGTGCCCACCTTCTGGCCGATCGCGCGGCCACTGGCCAGCACGGCACCCTTGCCCTTGAGCTTGTAGCGCACCTCGGTCTTGCCCGCGCTCTGGCTCTTCACCGTCTCGGGGCGGGCCTGCAGGATGTAGAGCTCGCCATCAACGCCGTCCTTGCCCCACTCGATGTCCATCGGGCGGCCGTAGTGCTGCTCGATCACCATCGCGTAGCGCGCGAGCTGCTCCACATCCGCATCGGTCAGGCTGTAGCGGTTGCGCAATTCCACCGGCACGTCGGTGGTCTTCACCAGCTTGCCCTTGTGGATGCCGTCGCCGGCTTTCTCGCTTCCGGACGTGAAGCCCATCTGGATCAACTTGCTGCCCAGGTTGCGGCGGATCAGCGCGCGCTTGCCGGCCTTGAGCATGGGCTTGTGCACGTAAAACTCGTCGGGGTTCACGGCGCCCTGCACCACGGTCTCGCCCAGGCCGTAGCTGCTGGTGATGAAGACCACGTCTTCAAAGCCGCTCTCGGTGTCGATGGTGAACATCACGCCGGCGGCACCCAGGTCGGAGCGCACCATGCGCTGCACGCCAGCGCTCAGCGCCACGTCGGCATGGGCAAAGCCCTTGTGCACGCGGTAGCTGATGGCGCGGTCGTTGTAGAGGGAAGCAAACACTTCTTTCATCTTGTGCAGCACTTCTTCAATGCCGATCACGTTGAGGAAGGTTTCCTGCTGGCCGGCAAAAGACGCGTCGGGCAGGTCTTCAGCGGTGGCCGAGGAGCGCACCGCAAACGAGGCCGTGTCGTTGCCGTGGGTGAGCGTCACAAACGCTTCGCGGATGGCCTTTTCCAGATCCGCCGGGAACGGCTGGTTCTCCACCATGGCGCGGATCTCGGCGCCGGCCTGCGCCAGGGCGCGCACGTCTTCGGTGTCCAGCGCGTCCAGGCGCGCGTTGATGCGCTCGGTCAGGCCGTCGTATTTGAGGAACTCGCGAAATGCGTGCGCCGTGGTGGCAAAGCCGGTGGGCACTTTCACGCCGGTGGGCAGCTGCGAAATCATCTCGCCGAGGCTGGCGTTCTTGCCGCCGACCGACTCGACGTCGGTCATGCGCAGGTGCTCGAACGGCACGACCAGATCGGTCGCTCCAAACAGGTGGGACATGGGAAAACTCCTAAGGTTGAAAAACCGGGGGTTCCATGCGGGGGGCTGGTGACCTGTTGTTCTGTTGTGGGTCTGGCACCGGGCAGGAAGGCAAATGAGACGGCAGGGCCATTGATAATGACCCCGACACAACATCCGGTATTGTAAGGACGCGCCCCATGCCCAACCGAACGGTCTTCTTCATCTCCGATGGCACCGGCATCACCGCTGAAACTTTCGGCAACGCCATCCTGAACCAGTTCGAGACGCCCATGCGCCGGGTTCGTCTGCCGTTTCTGGACGATGTCGACAAGGCACACCAGGCGGTGCGCCAGATCAACCACGCCGCCGATCTGGAGGGCAACCGACCGCTCGTGTTCACCACCGTGGTCGACATGGAGGTGCTCAACGTGTTCCGCACCCAGTGCAAAGGCGTCTTGCTGGACATGTTCGGCACCTTCATCGCGCCGCTGGAACACGAGTTGGGCATCAAGTCCAACCACCGCGTGGGCCGCTTCTCGGACGCCTCCAAGAGCCAGGCCTACAACGCCCGCATCGAGGCGATCAACTTCTCGCTGGCGCACGACGACGGCCAGAGCCACAAGGATCTGCAAGGCTCTGACGTGATCCTGGTGGGGGTGAGCCGCAGCGGCAAGACACCCACGTCGCTCTACCTGGCCATGCAGTACGGCCTGAAGGCATCGAACTACCCGTTGATCCCCGAGGATTTCGAACGTCGGCAGCTCCCGCCCGCGCTGGTGCCCCACCGCAAAAAGATCTTCGGCCTGACGATCGGACCCGAGCGCCTGAGCGAGATCCGCAACGAGCGCCGCCCGAACTCGCGCTATGCGAGCCTGGACAACTGCCGCATGGAAGTGAGTGAGGCTGAGGGCATGATGCGGCGCGAGGGCATCCGCTGGCTGTCGACGACAACCAAGTCGATCGAAGAGATCGCGACGACGATCCTTCAGGAAATCCGCCCGGAACGCCTGGAGTACTGAGGCGTCTCGGGCGCGCCCAGCAGGGCGGGCAGCTTCAGCGGCGCAGCCGGGCCACCAGTCTGGCGACCGCCAGCACCAGCACCAGAATGATCACGTTCGAGACGAGCCCGGCGAGGATGGCGTGCGTGAGGCTGGCCTCACCGCCTGGCATGGTGGTGGGCAATATCACGGCCACGAACACCACACCGGCGACCAACGGGAGGATCTGCCCGGTCACGGGGGCGGTCCTGAGCATGGTCACCACCAGGGCAATGATCAGACCGATGCGAAACACGTCGGTCAATTGCGAGAAGACGAGATCAATCACGGGGGCGTTTCCTTTGGGCTGAAGCGGGCATCAAGCCCGCCATGTCCGCACCTCAAAAAAGAACGGGCTTGGGTCTCCGGGAAGACCCAAGCCCGGACATCGAGTCGGAATTATCGAGCGGCGGAGTCGCCGGCGAAGATGTCCTTCTTGTGCGTGCCACCCGGCACGAACAGCGTGCCGATGACGACCGTCATGACCGCGATCACGATGGCGTACCAGAGGCCCGAGTAGATGTTGCCGGTCTGCGCAGAGATCGCAAACGCCGTCGCAGGCATCAGACCACCGAACCAGCCGTTGCCGATGTGATACGGCAGCGACAGACCGGAGTAACGGATGCGGGTCGGGAACATTTCAACCAGCATGGCGGCGATGGGGCCGTACACCATGGTCACCAGAATGACCAGGTAGGTCAGGATGGCGACGATGGTGAGCTTCTGCGACGAGAAGATGTCGAAGAAGTGCTTGGCCTTGGCGATGGAGGTGTTGTCGGCCGGCACGAGCGGGTAACCCGCTTGTTTCAGCGCGGCATTCAGGCTGCCGTCGAAAGTGGCCTTCGCCTTCTTCAACTCGTCGCCGGTCAGCTTGCTCGCGTCGTACGACGGGATCGCGGTTTCACCCACTTTCACCACCGCCGAGGTGCCCTCTGCGCTCACGATGGTCTCGTAGTTCACCGAGGTGCGGGCCAACTGTGCCTTGGCAATGTCGCAGGACGACGTGAACTTCACCGTGCCGGTCGGGTTGAACTGGAACGAGCAGTCGGTCGGCGACACCGTCACCGTGACCGGGGTCTGGTGTGCGGTGTAGAGCGCCGGGTTGGCGGTCTTGGTCAGGAGCGTGAACACCGGCAGGAAGGTGAGCGCACCCAGCAGGCAGCCGGTCAGGATGATCGGCTTGCGGCCGATGCGGTCAGACAGCGCGCCGAAGACCAGGAAGCCACCGGTGCCGAGGATCAGCGACCAGGCCACCATGACGTTGGCGGTGAAGCTGTCGACCTTGATCACGTTCTGCATGAAGAACAGCGCGTAGAACTGGCCCGTGTACCAGACCACGGCCTGACCCGCGACCAGACCCAGCAGCGCCAGCAGGGCGATCTTGCCGTTCTTCCAGTTGCCGAAGGCTTCGCTCAGCGGTGCCTTGGACGTGCGGCCTTCTTCCTTCATTTTCTTGAAGGCTGGGCTCTCGTTCATCTGCAGGCGGATGTAGAGCGAGATGGCCAGCAGGAAGATCGAGCCAATGAACGGAATGCGCCAGCCCCAGGCGTTGAACGCCTTGACCATCGTCGGATTGCCGTCGGCCATCAGCACAGCCACACCGTCTTTCAGCAGCGGCACGTCGGGATAAGCGCCGTTGACATAGCCCTGCACCGACAGAATGACGATCAGCGACAACAGCAGACCCAGCGTCGCCGTGGTCTGGATGAAGGCGGTGAAGTAACCACGCTGGTTGGCGGGTGCGTGTTCGGCCACATAGATGGCTGCGCCACCGTACTCGCCGCCCAGTGCCAGGCCCTGCGCCATGCGCAGCAGGATCAGGATGATGGGCGCGGCCGTGCCGATGCTTTCATAGTTGGGCAGGATGCCCACGAGAAAGGTCGACACGCCCATGATGACGATGGTCATCAGGAAGGTGTACTTGCGGCCGATCATGTCGCCCAGCATGCCGAACACCAGCGCGCCGAACGGGCGCACGATGAAGCCGGCCGCAAAGGCCAGCAGGGCAAACACGTTGCGCGTGCTCTCGGGGAATGCGGTGAAAAACTGCGCACCAATGATGGCGGCCAGCGAACCGTAAAGGTAGAAGTCGTACCACTCGAAGATGGTGCCGGCGGAAGAGGCCATGATGACCTTCTTCTCTTCGCGGGTCATCGGCCGTGACCGTTCCCGCACGTTGTTGGTGATGTCAGCAGATGCCATTTTTGCTTGCTCCATGTATGTCCGGCACGAGGGCCCGACGGTTCTCACCCGCAGTCGGCTGCGGATCAGTTCTGTGTCTCCGGCGGCGAGTGTGTTAACGGTTTCTTACTGAAAAATTGCAAGCGGCGAGCGGCGATTCGAATCTAGGGAAAGCCCCTAGGAGATAGTGCCGAAGCTGACGCGAAGCTTTCAAAATGAGAGCAAGTGCCCCTGCTCTGTGGGCCACCGGACAGACGCTGTGTCAGCGCCGCTTCATATTCGGGTCAGTGCTTGGTAAGAGCCCAGGCCTACGCTGGTGGCTCCACTTCACAACGAGGAGACCCCATGCAAGACGACATGGTCCAACGCATCCTGAGCCATCCGAAATACCAGGAGCTCAAGGCGAAACGATCCAGCTTTGGCTGGTGGCTGACCCTGGCGATGATGGTCGTGTACTACGGCTTCATCCTGCTGGTGGCCTTCAACAAGGAATTCCTCTCGCAGCGCCTGGGAGAGGGCGTGATGACGATCGGCATACCGATCGGCTTCGGCGTGATCGTGTTCACCATCGTCATCACGGCGATCTACGTGAAGCGCGCCAACACCGAGTTCGACGAACTCTCCAACGCAGTGGCACAGGCGGTGACGAAATGAAGCACCTCACGCCAACCATTCGTCGCACCCTCACACTGCTGGCCCTATTCGGGGTGTCGGCCGCTGTCTGGGCCGCTGGCGCCGACCTCGGTCAGTCCGAGAAGCAGGCCACCAACTGGACCGCCATCGGCATGTTCGGCGCCTTCGTGCTGTTCACGCTGTTCATCACCAAATGGGCCGCGGCCAAGACCAAGTCGGCGTCGGACTTCTACACCGCCGGCGGCGGCATCACCGGCTTTCAGAACGGCCTGGCGATCGCGGGCGACTACATGTCGGCAGCGTCTTTCCTCGGTATCTCTGCGGCGGTGATGGCCAGCGGCTTCGACGGGCTCATCTACTCCATCGGCTTCCTGGTGGGCTGGCCCGTCATCACCTTCCTGATGGCCGAGCGCCTGCGCAACCTGGGCAAGTTCACCTTTGCCGACGTGGCGGCTTTCCGCTTCGAGCAGACCCCGATCCGCATCTTTGCGGCCTCGGGCACGCTGGTGGTGGTGGCGTTCTACTTGATCGCGCAGATGGTGGGTGCGGGCCAGCTGATCAAGCTGCTGTTCGGTCTGGAGTACTGGATCGCGGTGGTGATCGTGGGCGCGCTCATGATGGTGTATGTGCTGTTCGGCGGCATGACGGCCACCACCTGGGTGCAGATCATCAAGGCGTGCCTGCTGCTGGGTGGTGCCTCATTCATGGCGCTCTCGGTGCTCTGGCACTTCGGCTTCAGCCCGGAGGCCATGTTCGCCGGTGCGGTGAAGATCAAGACCGACCTCGCCCTGAAAGACGGCAAGACCGCCGAGGTGGCCGCGTCGCTCGGGCAATCCATCATGGGGCCGGGCAACTTCGTGAAAGACCCGATCTCGGCCATCAGCTTCGGCATGGCGCTGATGTTCGGCACCGCCGGCCTGCCGCACATCCTCATGCGCTTCTTCACCGTGCCCAGCGCCAAGGAAGCGCGCAAGTCAGTGATGTGGGCCACCGGCTGGATCGGCTACTTCTACCTGCTGACCTTCATCATCGGCTTCGGTGCCATCACCTTCGTGCTGACCAACCCGCAGTTCCTCGACGCCAAGGGCGCGCTGCTGGGTGGCAACAACATGGCGGCGGTGCACCTGTCCAACGCGGTCGGCGGCAACGTGTTCCTGGGCTTCATCTCGGCGGTGGCCTTTGCCACCATCCTCGCGGTGGTGGCCGGTCTCACGCTCTCGGGCGCCTCGGCCGTCTCGCACGACCTCTATGCCACCGTCATCAAAAAGGGCAAGGCCGACAGCGCCTCCGAGCTGCGCGTGTCCAAGATGACCACCATCGCGCTCGGCGTGGTGGCGGTGGTGCTGGGCATCGCGTTCGAGAAGCAGAACATCGCCTTCATGGTGTCGCTGGCTTTTGCGATCGCGGCCTCGGCCAACTTCCCCGTGCTGTTCATGAGCGTGCTGTGGAAAGACTGCACCACCAAGGGCGCGGTGATCGGTGGCTTCCTGGGTCTCATCTCGTCGGTGGCCCTCACCGTGGTGTCGCCCTCGGTGTGGGAAGTGACGCTGGGCAACCCCAAAGGCTCGGCGCTGTTCCCCTACACCTCGCCCGCCCTCTTCTCCATGACCATCGGCTTCGTGGGCATCTGGCTCTTTTCCATCCTGGACAACAGCCAGCGCGCCAAGGTGGACCGGGCGGGCTTCCTCGCACAGCAGGTGCGCTCGGAAACCGGCATTGGCGCATCGGGCGCGTCGGGGCACTGAGCGCCACGCTGCAGGCGGTGCGCCCACAGGTTGCACCGCCCCACCCCCAGGCCGCCAGGTTTCCTCTGGCGGCCTTTTTTTCGTACGATCGCCTCGATTGCCCGGCATCAACGCACAGGGAGCGAGCGGAGTGACGCCCGACGACGAACTCAACACCACGCAGTGGGCGGCCGCCATCGCCCTCATGCTCGCACTGCTGGTGCCGCTGGCGGTGCTGCTGGCCGTGTGGTTCAAGAAACGCTACGCGCGAGCGGTGGTGCGGCTGCAGTCCACCACCGTCACGCATGAAGCGCCCGCACATGCGCCCATGCCCGAGCCGGATCTGGTGCCAGACGAAAGGGTGGCCATACCCGAGCTCGTCATGCGGGTGCTGCCCGCCGGCGCCATGGCGCCAGCAACCCCAGACCGGGACCCCACCGACCCCGCTCGCCGATTGCGGCGGCGCGTGCTGTTGCTGCAGTTCGTTGCGGGGTTGATGTACTGGTGGACGCTGCTGCTGGTGGTGGGCATCGCATTCGCCTACCTGGACAGCGTGACGAGCGAGCCCACCAAGACCACCGAGGCCCTGCCGGCCTTCGTGATGCACCTCCTGCTGTGGCCGCTGCTTTTCCTGCCGGTTGCCCTGGCCTGGGCATTTCAGGCCGGCTTGCCCGAGCGCCGGGTGTGGGCAGCGACCGGCATCGCGCTCGTTGCGTTCTCGGTGGGCATGGCGTTCAGCGGCGCGGGCTGGCTGATCGGCCTCGGATTTGCAGGCCTCTGTGCCCTGCTCGCCCTGATGCTCGCCACCTTCATCCGTCCCGCAGTGAGGGGTGCCGGGCCGCCGCTGGTGGCGGCCTTCACGGTGGGCTTGCTGAGCTTCAGTGCGCTGATGTGGCTGGGCACCTTGCTCGACTCGTCGCCCGACGACGAGCTGGTGGGCTGGACCGACTGGCTGCTCGCCCTGCTCGTCCTGGCGGTCTTGCTGGGTGTTGCGGCCTTCGCGTCGTGGCGCATGCTGCTGCGCCTGGCGCGCCGTTACGCCGACAAACGCTTCAGCGAACTGCAACTGGCGCTGGGCGCCTACTGGGCGCTCATCACCGCCTTCTCGCTCACCCTCGTGCTGCTGCTCTCGTTCGAAGAGCGCACCGGCGCCAGCATGGAGTGGCTCGGTCTGGCCATCTTGATCGTGTGGGTGGCGTGGCGCTGGCTGCAACGCATGGCCTTGTGGGTGGCGCTGCGCCGGGCGCCCGCGCCGCTGGGTCCTTTGCTGCTGCTGCGCGTGTTCAAACCGTCGAACCGCTCCGAAGCCTTCACCGACCGTTTTCTGGCGCGCTGGCGCTTTGCCGCACCCGTGTGGATGATCGCCGGCCCCGATCTCGCGGGCGCCTACATGGAGCCCGACGAGTTCTTCGCTTTCTTGCGCCGCCGGCTGCACGAGCGCTTCATCACCCGCGCCGACCAATTACCGCAGGCGCTGGCCGCCATGGACAACGCGCGGGATCCCGACGGTCGTTTTCGCGTGAACGAACTCTTCTGCGCCAACACCACGTGGCAAGCCACCGTGCTGGCACTGATCGAGCGCGCCGGTGTGGTCATGCTCGATCTGCGCGAGTACACCCCCGAGCGGGCAGGCACGCACTTCGAGCTCGAAGAACTGCTGCGCCGCGCACCGTTGCACAAGGTGCTGCTGGTCGTGGGGCCGCACGAAAAGCTGCCGCAGATCCAGGCCGGCATCGCGGACATCTGGCGGTCCGTGGCCCACCTGCGCCCGGCCACGGGACCACAGCCGTGCTTGAACATCGTGCAGATCGGCGCCGGCAGCGATGCAGAAATGTGGGGACTGTTTCGCGCCGTGGCGGCCGCCGCCACCGCGAATGACGGCGTACATCCGACGGCGCCCTGAGTAGCCCGAAAGCTCCCAATCTGGACATTCGCTTACAACTTGAGATTTGCTTCATAAGGACAAAGCGCCCAAAATTTGTGACAGATTGCACAGTTCGCACAAATTGAAACAGCCACCCGGGGGAGTTCACATGGCCAGCAAAGCGTCTGTCTCCGCTGCGAAGAAGCCCCAGGCCCATTCGCTGCACATCGGCATCAACGAGGTGAGCGCGGCCCACTACGAGGGCTGGACCGGACCTTTGGCCGCGTGCGAATTCGACGCACACGACATGGCGGCACTCGCGCAATCCCGGGGCATCAAGAGCAGCCTCCTGATCACGAAAAAGGCCACCCGAGCCAACCTGCTGGCAGCCCTGCGCAAGGCGGCCAAGGCGTTGGGCGATGGCGATTTCTTCTTCATGAGTTTTTCCGGTCACGGCGGACAGGTGCCCGACGTGAGCGGTGAAGAAGACGACAAACAGGACGAAACCTGGTGCCTGTATGACGGCCAGCTCATCGACGACGAGCTCTACTTCGAGCTCAGCAAGTTCAAGGCCGGTGTGCGCATCTTCGTGGTCTCGGACAGTTGCCACAGCGGCACCGTGGTGCGCGCCGCGCGGCCCCAGCCCGGCTCCCCTTCCCAACGCCCGCGCATCATGCCGCCGGCCGTGGGCATGCGTGTGTATGCGGCGCACAAGGCCTTCTACGACCAGCTGCAGAACGATGTGGCCAAGGTGGCCGGCGGGCGTGTGACCGACCCCGACACCGCGCTGGCCAACGTGACCGTGAGCAACCGGCTCACCGGCATCGTCAAGGACTTCAAGCCCGCCCTCATCCTGATCTCGGGCTGCCAGGACAACCAGTTCTCCATGGACGGCGATCACAACGGCGCCTTCACCGAACAACTGCTGCGCGTGTGGAACAACGGCGCCTTCACCGGCA
The DNA here is from genome assembly GCA_013823505.1 of Polaromonas sp. The sequence goes on from PNMH01000050.1 coordinate 10,410, forward strand.
GCTACGCGCGCCTGCATGCGCTCGTCCGCGCGGGCCTGCCACCGAGCCAGTCGCCCAACCTGTTCACGCTCGGGTCAGCAGCTGCGTTTCTCAAACAGGCGCCGTTCAGCGTCTGACCGGTTGGCGCCCCGGCTGGCGCCTTGTTTGCATCGGCAACCCAAGGGAGGGTTTCACATGCTCGGCATCCAGAACCACCGCCTCACCGGCCCCGACGTGAGCTTTCGCGCCACGCCCAACGTGGGTGGCGCCCTGCGCCCGCGCTACGTGGTGCTGCACTACACGGCCGGGCGCACATTGGAGAGTTCGGTGGAGTCGCTTTGCACGAAAAAGCCGCAGGGCAATGCATCGGCCCACATCGTGCTCGGGCGGGACGGTCGCATCGTGCAGCTCGCGCCGTTCAACGCCGTGACCTGGCACGCCGGAGTGAGCCAGTGGAACGGGCTCGATGGTTTGAACCACCACGCCATCGGGATCGAGATGGACAACGCCGGCCTGCTGCACCGCGAAGGAGAACGCTGCGTGTCGTGGTTCGGCAAAACCTACCCCGACAACGAAGTGGTGATGGCCGAACACCGGCACGGTGGTGGTGTTCGGCCCTGGCACCACTTCACCGAGGTGCAGATCGAGCGGGCATTGCAGCTGTGCGAGGTGCTGGTGGCGCACTACGGTCTGCAGGATGTGCTGGGCCACGAAGACATCGCACGCGGACGCAAGGTCGACCCGGGCCCTGCGTTTCCGCTGGCCGCCGTGCGCAGCCGCGCGCTGGGCCGCGGGGCCGATGTGTCGGTGCGCCTCGTGGTGAACGCCGCCAGCCTGAACATCCGCAGCGGCCCGGCCGCCGAGTTCCCGAAGGTGGCGCCCGCGCTCAAGCGCGGCGCCGAGCTCGTTCTGCTGGAGCCGCAAGACCGCTGGAGCCGCGTGGCGGTGGTGGGTGCCACCGATCTGGAGGGCTGGGTTTGCAACGACTTCGTGACACGCCAGGCCACCCCGCGGGCCGGCCCCACGGTGCTCTCACGCACGCAACGCGCCGTGCCGCTGCCCACACGAAGCCGCGCCACCACCGCAGCCACGCCCAGAAAACGCGCGGCACCGGCGAAGAAAAGCACCACGCGCGCCGCGCGCTGAACACCACCGCACCGCCGCCACGGAAAGACCCCCATGAGCACCGCCGCCGCCGCACCGATCACCTTCATCGTTCGCGGCCAGCCGCAAGCCGCTGCGGGCGCCACACGCGGCGGGGCTAGCGGCGCCGCTGTGGCTTTCGGCGGGCGCGGGCAGACCGTGCAACGCGTGCTGGTCGGGGCCACCCGCGGCAGCAGCGACACCGTGCGGCTCACCGCGCGACCCGGTCTGGATGCGGTGGTGCTGCACATCAGCAACGGCCCCTCGCTCATGCTGCACCCCGAGACCGCGCGCGACCTGATGCTGGCGCAGTCGGGACCCACGCGCAGCGGCGCGCCGTCACCCCCGCGCAGCCGCTCCGCCGACAGCGCAACCACCGAGGTCCAGGTGCCTGCGCAACTCGGCTGGCAGGGGCTGGAGCGGGCCGGCGCCACGCGCGGTGCGACGCGCGGGCGGCTGGGCGATGTGCTGCTCTCGGCCGTGGAGGTGGTCACCGGTCTGCTGCTGGAGCCGGCCTCCCGCATCACGGCCGCAAAAATCGCCGCACGCGTCGACGATCAGGTGGACGCTGGTCTGTACGCCCTCTCGGCACACAGCTTCGCTGCCCCGCTCAAGGGCAGCGGAAAGCCCCTTGCGAAGCTTCCGCCTGCCGCCGGTCCGGACGAACCCTTGCTGGTGCTGCTGCACGGCACCTTCTCCAACACGCACGGCACCTTCGGCAAGCTGTGGCAACACCACCCGCAAAAGGTGCGCGAGCTGTTTGCACGCCATGGCGACCGCGTGTACGGGTTTGACCACCCCACGCTCATGGCCAGCCCGATCGACAACGCGCTGATGCTGGCCCGCGCGCTGCCCGATGGCGCGCGCGTGCACCTGCTGACGCATTCGCGCGGTGGCCTCGTGGCCGAGGTGCTGGCGCGCGTGTGCGGGAAGCCCGAGCTGGACGAGAAGTCGCTCGCACCGTTCAAGACGCCCGCGCACCGCAACCAGCTCAAGGCGCTGCGCGAGCTGGCCGCCGAGGTGCAGGGACGCAACATCCGTGTGGCGCGGGTGGTGCGCGTGGCCTGTCCGGCGCGCGGCACGCTGCTGGCCTCCAAACGGCTCGATGCCTATGTGTCGGTGCTGAAGTGGTCGCTCGAACTCGCGGCCATCCCGGTGGCGCCCACGCTGATCGACTTCATTGGCGAAGTGGCCAGCCAGCGCTGCGACCCGACGCTGATGCCGGGCCTCGAATGCATGATGCCCGAGAGCCCCCTCGTGCAATGGCTTCACGCCAGCGAGGGCAGCGACGCCGGGCCGGTGCCGGGCCAGCTTCGGGTGGTGGCGGGCGACATTCAGGGCGACTCCATCACCTCATGGGTGAAGACGCTGCTGGCCGACGCGTTCTACTGGACCGACAACGACCTGGTCGTGCAGACCCGCTCGATGTACGGCGGCGCACCGCGCTCGCCGGCGGGAGGGCACGCGGCGGCCACCTTCGTGCTGGAGCGCGGCGGCAAGGTCACGCACTTCAGCTACTTCAGCGAGCCGCGCTCGGCCGAGGCCATCTGCAACGCGCTGGTGCAGGACGCACCGGCGGGCTTCCTGCCGATCGGTCCGATGTCGTGGGCCGGGAGTTCGAGCGACGGGCTGCGCGGCCTGCCCCGCTCGTCCACCGCACCACCGGCCTCCGACCGCCCGGCCGTGATCTTGTTGCCGGGCATCCTGGGCAGCCACCTCGCGGTGGACGGCAAGCGCATCTGGCTGAGCGCGCGCATCCTGGGGGGGCTGGCCCGGCTGGCCTACCCCGACAGCGGCGGGCGCGTGCTGCCCGATGGCGCGATCGGCAGCGTCTACGACGACCTGGCTGGCTTCCTCTCGGCCTCGCACGAGGTGATCGAGTTTTCGTTCGACTGGCGCCGCCCCATCGAGGAGGAAGCGGCCCGGCTGGCGGAGGTGATGGATCAGGCCCTCACCGTTCGCTCGGCCAGCGGCCAACCGGTGCGCCTGGTTGCGCACTCCATGGGCGGCCTGGTGGCGCGCACGGTGCAGCTGGTGCAGCCCGCCGTGTGGCAGCGGTGGCAGGAGCGCCCTGGGTCGCGCCTGCTGATGCTGGGCACACCCAACGGTGGGTCGTTTGCACCCATGCAGGTGCTCTCGGGCGACGACACCATGGGCAACGCGCTGTCTGCCTTCGGTCTGCCGTTCCAGGACCACAAGGCGCGGCGCATCATGGCGGCGATGCCGGGTTTCCTGCAGTTGCAGACCGGCCTGCTGGACCCGGCGCTGGGGCTGGCGCAGAGCGAGCGCTGGCAGGCCCTGGCCGATCAGGACATGAAAGCACTGCTGGAGGCCAACTTCTGGCACGACCCCGGCAGCCAGCGCGCCATCTACCGCTGGGGCGTGCCGCCGCAAGACGTGCTCGACCAGGCCGTGGCGCTGCGCCGCCGCCTGGACCAGCAGCGCGACACCGCCCTGCCCGGCTTTCGCGACCGGTTGGTGATGGTGGTCGGCCACGACCGTTTCACGCCAGCGGGCTTCACGGTCGATCCGCGAGAGGGTCTGGTCTACCTCGACCAACCCGAGGGCGGCGATGGCCGCGTCACGCTGGAGAGCGCCTTGCTGCCCGGCGTGCGGGCGTGGCGGGTCGACAGCTCCCACGGCGACCTGCCCGATGTGGAGGCCGCGTTTGAAGCCTACCTGGAACTGCTGCAGAACGGCGACACACAACGCTTGCCGCTGGTGGGTGCCGGGCCGGGCTTGCGCGGTGGCACTGCACCCGCCACAGCGCTGGTGCGCAGCCGCCCGTCCCGCCAGCGCAGCCCGGTGGTGGTGCCACCCACCGGGCTCGCCGAGCTGCTGGCCCCCGCGGCCGAGCCGTCCACCGCGACCGAACAACCCCGCAGCGCGCTGCACGTCAGCGTGCACAACACCAACCTCAAGTTCACCAGCAAGCCGCTGATGGTGGGCCACTACGTTGCGTCCACGCTGAGCGGCACCGAGGCGGTGGTCGACCATTTCATCGGCGGCGTGATGTCGGCGTCGCTCGCCGCCGGCCTCTACCCGGAAGCGCCCGGCACGCACCAGGTCTTCATCAACAACCGGCAGGACCCGGACAGCCCGCTGGCCCTGCCGCGCCCACCCCATGTGGTGGTGGTCGGGCTGGGTTCGGAGGGCAAGCTCAAGAGCACGTCGATCACCCAGACCGTCCGGCAGGCCACGCTGGCCTGGGCCCAGCGCGTCGCCGAGGCGCCGGGCGGAGGCCCGACCCAGTTCGAACTGGCGGCCACTCTGATTGGCAGCGGCGGCACCGGCATCAGCGTGAGTACCTCGGCGCAGGCGCTGGCCCAGGGCGTGCGCGAGGCCAACGAAAAGCTGGACGCGGGCGGCTGGCCGCGGGTGAGCCACCTGCACATCGTGGAGCTCTACCTGGATCGCGCCACCGACGCCTGGAACGCCTTGACGCTGCTGTGCGCCAGCGCGCCGGACCACTTCACGCTCACACCCACCATCGTCTCGGGCGTGGGCGCGCTGCGCAGGCCGCTGGACAGCGGCTACCGAGGCACCGCCTACGACTTCATCAGCGCCGTGACGGAGAGCGACGACAGCGGTGAGCCCAGCATCATCTACACGCTGGACACCCAGCGCGCCCGCGCCGAGGTCCGGGCGCAGGCCACGCAGGCGCGGCTGGTGGGCGAGCTGGTGCGCCGCGCCTCGAACGAGGCCAACCGCGACCGCAACATCGGCCGCACGCTCTTCCAGCTGCTGGTTCCCGTGGAAATGGAGGCCAGCCTGGGTGGCACCACCGAGCTGCTGCTCGAACTCGACGACGGCACCGCCGCCATCCCATGGGAGCTGCTGGACGCGCCCGATGACGGCCGGGGTGGACCCGATGCACCCTGGGCCATCCGCAACAAGCTGCTGCGCCGGCTGCGCACCGCTGCGTTTCGCACCCAGGTCAGCGACGCCCGGCCGGACGACTGCGTGCTGGTGATCGGTGAGCCGCTGTGCGACCCGGCGCTCTACCCGCCGCTGCCGGCCGCACGCGCCGAGGCGGAGGCGGTGGTCGAAGCGCTCAGCGGCCAGCTCGGGCTGGATGCCTCCCGGGTGCACGGTCTGATCGCACCCGGCGACCACCTGGGGCCCGATGCGGCCGCCGTGACCACCGCGCTGCTGGCACGGCGCTACCGCGTGGTGCACATCGCCGGCCACGGCGAGCCCGAGCTGCCGCGCCCCGGCAAGCCACCCTTGCTGCGCGGCGTGGTGCTCAGCGACAACACCTTCCTGGGCCCGCGCGAGGTGCAGGCCATGCGGGTCGTGCCCGAGCTGGTGTTCCTCAACTGCTGCCACCTGGCGGCCGACCCCGACAAACTGCTCAAGGGCGGCTACGACCGAGCCCTGTTCGCCGCCGGGGTGGCCAAGCAGCTGATCCGCATCGGCGTGCGCTGTGTGGTGGCAGCGGGCTGGGCGGTGGAAGACGAGCCGGCCAACCAGTTCGCCACCGCGTTCTACCGCGCGCTGCTCTCCGGCCAGCGCTTCATGGACGCGGTGCATGCCGGCCGGCTCGCGGCCTACAACGCCAGCCCGCAGGGCAACACCTGGGCCGCCTACCAGTGCTACGGCGACCCCGACTGGGTGTGGCAACGCAACGAGATCGACACGCGCCGCTCCCCACCGTCGCTGGCCAAGGTCTATGGCGGCACTGCGTCGCCTGTGGCACTGGCGCTGGCGCTGGAAACGCTGGCGGTGCAAAGCGCCACTCAGGGCGCGGCACCCGAGTCGCAGCGCGAGAAGATCCGCTACCTGGAGGCCCGCTTCGAGGGCGAATGGGGCAGCATGGGCGCGGTGGCCGAGGCCTATGGCGTGGCGTGGGCCGCGGCGCGCGACATCGACCGCGCACTGCACTGGTACCGCCGCGCTGTGGCGGCCAACGACGGCAGCGCCTCGGTGAAGGCCAATGAACAGCTCGCCAACCTGGGCGCCCGGCAGGCCTGGACGCGGCTGCAAAACGCCATCAACCAGGGTGCCAAACCCGCCGCCGTGCAGGCGCTGACGCTGCAAAGCCGCGCCGAGATCGTCGAAGCGGTTCGGGTGCTGGACGCGCTGGTGGCCTTGTCGCCCACGGTGGAGCGCGAGAGCCTGCTCGGTTCGACCTGGAAGCGCCTGGTCCGGCTCGAAGGTGTGGCCGCTGGGGGGGCGCCTTCAGCCACCCAGGCGCTGGCCGTCGAGCAAGCCATCGGCCACATGGCCGCCCACTACCGCCGGGCCGAGGCGCTGGCGCTGCAGACCGGTCAGTCCGACCTGTTCTACCCGGCCCTGAACCTGGTGGCAGCCGAGTTGCTGGCGCGTGCCACCGATCAGCGCTGGTCGGGCTTCGAGCCAGCCCGCCTTCAGCGCGTGCGCCAGAGCCTGGAACGGAAACGGCGCGAAGACCCGGATTTCTGGAGCGTGGTGGGCCTGCCCGAACTCAGTGTGTACGAGGCCCTGGCCAGCCACACGCTGGCGCAGCACTTGCCCGGCGTGCTGGCCAGCTTTGACGACATGCACCAGCGCGCCGGCACCCCATGGATGTGGGCCTCGGTGGCCGACCAGCTCGCCTTCGTGGTGGCGCACTTGCGCGGCATGTCGGCCACCGACCGGCAGGCCGCGGACGAACTGCTGGACGTGCTGCGCAGCTACGCCGCCCCATGAACCGCATCTTCATCAGCTACCGGTCTTCGGACGGCAAGAAGGACGCCGACAGGCTGTGCGCCGACCTCAGCCGGCTCTATGGCGCCGACCAGGTGTTCTTCGACAAGCAGGACCTGCAGGGTGGGCACTCGTGGCGCAGCGCCATCATGGCGGCGCTGGGCACAAGGCCGGTGGTGCTGTTGCTGGTCACGCCCGAACTGCTGGGCATGGTGCACCCCGAGGGTGGGCGCCGCATCGACCGGGAAGACGATCCGATCCGCGGCGAGGTGCTGACCGCACAGACCCACGGCGCCACCATCGTCCCGCTGCTGACCGAGGGCATGGTGATGCCGGCCACCGCCGACATACCGGAGCCCTTGCGTTTTCTGAAGGAGTCGCACGCGCTCAAGCTGCGCACCGAAGACTGGGCCGACGACCTCGACAAGATCGTGGCCGACCTCGCCACACACGGCATCAAGCCACTGGTGCAACCCAAGCCGAAAGACGATCCCACCAGACGCGGCTGGGTGCATCGCCTGCAGCGCGGTTTCATGTGGATCGGCGGCATCTTCGTGGGGCTGGTGGTGATCGGTCTTCTGTTTCCCGAAGACGACACCCCCGATGTCCCACCACCCGGCATGGTGGCTTCGCCGCCGCCGACCGCGGCTGCGCCAGCCTTGCCCAACCGGGACGTTTCGGGCCTGTGGTGGTCGATCGACGAAGACAACCGGCGCCTGCGGGTGCAGTTCACCGTGAACAACGGTGCGATCCAGCTGCAGACCGACGCCTTCCCGATCGCCTGGTACCCCCGCTGGCAGGCCTACGCCCTGAGCGTTCGGGACATGGGCCTCATCGTCAACGACGTGCGCTACGTCGGCCAGGGCGTGCTCTCCGATGTGATGGGCATCCCGCGCATCGAGATCCCCGTCCAGGCCGTCACCGGCGACGGCCGCGGACCACTGGACACCGGCAGCGTGGTGCTCACCGCCAGCGCCGACGGACGCGAACTCACCGGCCAGCTCTGGAGCAACGGCGAGCAGGCCGACACCCCGCTGCGGCTCGTGCGCCAACCCTGACCCATCACCCACAACCCACCACCAAGACCCGAGGAGATCCCCATGAGCAAACTCGTTCATGTCTGCACCCAGCGCCTGCTGCCCGCCGAACTCATGCAGTTTCAGCCTGTGGTGCGCAGCCGCGGGCGCACGCGCGCGATCATGCCGCTGGGCAAACTCTGGATGAACGGCAGCACGCTGCGCGTGCGCTTCATTGGCGGCACCGCCACACAGCAGGCCAAGGTGCGCGAGCAGGCGTCGTGGTGGACGGAACACGCCAACCTGAAGTTCGATTTCAACAACGCGGCCGACGCCGAGATCCGCATCAGCTTCGACCCGGCCAAGGGCGCGTGGTCGTACGTGGGCACCGACAACCGCAGCATCCCGCTGGACCAGCCCACCATGAACCTGGGCTTCATGGACGGCGGCACGGTCGCGCACGAGTTTGGCCACGCCATCGGGCTCATGCACGAGCACCAGAACCCGGCGGGCGGCATCCAGTGGAACGAGGCGGCGGTGATCCGCGACCTCTCGGGCTCGCCCAACAACTGGAGCGAGACCACCATCCGCCACAACGTGCTGAACAAGTACAGCGCTGACCAGATCAACGGCACCACCTTCGACCCCGACTCGGTGATGCTGTACTTTTTTCCGGGCAGCTGGGTGCAGAGCGGCGTGGGCACGCGCGCGAACCCGGTGCTCTCGGCGCTGGACAAGGCCTTCATCGGCGGCGCCAAGGCCTACCCCAAGGCGGCCCCCACACTGGTGGATGCCACCGAACTGACGATCGGTGCCTCGCGCCGCACCTCGGCCGCCATTGGCAAGGTGGGTGAAGAAGACCTGTTCCAGTTCACCGTGAAGACTGGCGGCGCACACACCGTGGACACGCTGGGCCCGACCGACGTGGTGATGAAGCTCTTCGGCCCCGACAGCCCCACCGCCCTGATCGCCGAGGACGACGACAGCGGTGTGAGCACCAACGCGTTGATCCGCGCCAACCTCATCCCGGGCCGCTACTACGTGCAGGTGCGCCACTACAACAAGGCCAGCGGCATGGGCAACTATTCGGTGAAGGTGCGCAAGGGCTGACGCGTCTTGCACCTGCCGGAAACAACAAAGGCTTCGGTCGCCCGAAGCCTTTGCTCATCCGCAGATCGCGTTCAGGCCGCGACGGCTTCCTCGACCTTGGCCGCCACCACCGGCTGGCGGATCAGGTAGTCGAAGGCGCTGAGTGCGGCCTTGGAGCCTTCGCCGGCAGCGATCACGATCTGCTTGTAAGGCACCGTCGTGCAGTCGCCGGCCGCAAACACGCCGTGCACGTTGGTGTGTCCCTTGGCATCGACCTCGATCTCGCCGTAGCGGCTCAGGTCCACCGTGCCCTTGAGCCACTCGGTGTTGGGCACGAGGCCGATTTGCACGAACACGCCTTCCAGCGCGACGTGTTTCACCTCGCCGCTGACACGGTCCTTGAACGACATGCCGTTGACCTTGCCACCAGCCCCAGTGATCTCGGTGGTCTGAGCGTTCACGTTGATGGTCACGTTGGGCAGGCTTTTCAGCTTGCTCACCAGCACCGCGTCGGCCTTGAGCGCATCGGCAAATTCGACCAGGGTCACGTGTTTCACGATGCCGGCCAGGTCGATGGCCGCTTCCACACCGGAGTTGCCACCACCGATCACCGCCACGTCCTCGCCCTTGAAGAGCGGCCCGTCGCAGTGCGGGCAGTAGGCCACGCCCTTGTTTTTGTACTCGGCTTCGCCGGGCACATTCACGTTGCGCCAGCGGGCACCGGTGGACAGGATCACGCTGCGCGCCTGCAACACCCCACCGTTGGCCATTTGCACCTGCACCATGCCACCCGCTTCGCTGGCCGGAATGATCTTGTCGGCGCGCTGCAGGTTCATGATGTCCACGTCGTAGTGGCGCACCTGGGCTTCGAGCGCGGCGGCGAACTTGGGACCGTCGGTCTCCAGCACGCTGATGTAGTTCTCGATCGCCATGGTGTCGTTGGTCTGGCCACCGAAACGCTCAGCGGCCACGCCCACGCGAATGCCTTTGCGGGCGGCGTACACAGCGGCGGCTGCTCCGGCCGGGCCACCCCCGACGATCAGCACGTCGTAGGGGTCCTTGGCGTTGAGCTTGGCGGCTTCGCGTTCGTCGGACTTCACGTCCAGCTTGGCCACGATCTCTTCGAGCAGCATGCGGCCCGAGCCGAACAACTCACCATTGAGGAAGACCATGGGCACGGCCAGGATCTGGCGCTCTTCCACTTCGGCCTGGTACAAGCCGCCGTCGATCACCGTGGCTTTCACGGCCGGGTTGAGGATGGACATCAGCGTGAGTGCCTGCACCACGTCAGGGCAGTTGTGGCACGAGAGGCTCATGTACATCTCGAAGTTGAAGTCGCCTTCCAAGCCCTTGATCTGATCGATCACGGCGGCTTCGACCTTGGGCGGATGACCACCCGTCCACAGCAGCGCCAGCACCAGTGAGGTGAACTCGTGGCCCAGCGGAATGGCAGCGAAGCGCACCCCGGTGGTTTCGCCTTCGCGGGCAATCACGAACGACGGCTTGCGCGCATCGGTACCGGTCTCGTCGAAGCTCACCAGATCGGAGAGCTCAGCCACTTCCAGCAGCAGCTCCTTCATCTCGGCCGCACCGGCGCTGGTGTCCAGCGAAGCGATCAAACGGATCGGGCGCTGCAGCTTGCCGAGGTAGGCCTGCAACTGGGTCTTGAGGTTGGTGTCGAGCATGAAGTTCTCCTGAATGGGGTTGAGGCATCAATGCCGCCGGTGGATGGGCCCAAAGGCCCATCGGTCTGCGGTACTAAAGACTGCGGGGGACGATCAGATCTTGCCGACGAGGTCCAGCGAAGGCGTGATGGTCTTGGCGCCTTCGTTCCACTTGGCAGGGCAGACCTGGCCTGGGTTGTTGGCCACGAACTGGGCGGCCTTGAGCTTGCGCAGGGTTTCCTTCACATCGCGAGCGATCGCGTTGTCGTGGATTTCGGCGGTCTTGATCACACCTTCGGGGTTGATGATGAAGGTGCCGCGCAGTGCCAAGCCTTCTTCTTCAATGTGCACGCCGAACGCGCGGGTCAGCGTGTGGGTCGGGTCACCGATCAGCGGGAACTTGGCCTTGCCCACGGCGGGCGAGGTTTCGTGCCAAACCTTGTGCGCGAAGTGGGTGTCGGTGGTAACGATGTAGACCTCGGCACCGGCTTTCTGGAACTCGGCGTAGTTGTCGGCAGCGTCTTCCACTTCGGTCGGGCAGTTGAAGGTGAAAGCAGCGGGCATGAAGATCAGGACCGACCACTCGCCGCGGAGGCTGGCGTCGGACACGGGCACGAACTTGCCGTTGTGGAAGGCTTGGGCCTGGAAGGGCTGAACGGTGGTGTTGATCAAAGACATGGTGATTTCCTTGGAGGTGAGGTTGCGGGGATGGTGAACGGGGTGCTGCCAGCGCAGCGATGCCTTGAACTATAGCGCAGGTCTATCGAGAATCTTTATTGATAGTCTCTATCCGGTCGATAGCTGGAGTGTTGCAGCGCACCACCAGAATCGACCATGGCGTTACATTTTAATGCGAATCGTTCTCGTTCGATATACAATCCAGCCTTCCAGCCAGCCAGGACGCCACCGCGTGCAGCCAGCCGAAAACCCTTTCAGCTCGTTGCCACCATGTCCAAACGGAAAACCCATCCGCGCCCAGCTCGCCTTCGCTCCTCTTCCACCGCACCCTCTGCCGCCATGCTGCCCCTGGGCGCCATGCTCCTGGCCGGGTCCCTGAGCGCCATGGCGCAAACGACACCGTCCGACACGCTGCCCACAGTGACGGTTCGTGAGCAGGCCGACGTGCCACAAACCAAAAACAACCTGCGCACCACCCAAAGCAGCATCGGGAAGGGCAACCAGTCACTGCGCGACATCCCGCAATCGGTGACGGTGATGACCGAACGCCTGATCGACGACCGCAACCTCGACGATTTCCGCGAAGTGCTGCGCACCACCGCCGGCGTGACTTTCCTGGCCGGTGAAACCGGCGAGGAAGACGTTCGCCTGCGCGGCTTCTCGCTGAGCCAGGCGGGCGACATCTACACCGACGGCATTCGCGACGGCGCGCTCTACGAGCGCGACACCTTCAACAACGATCGGGTGGAAGTTCTCAAAGGCTCGGCGTCCATGCTGTTCGGCAAGGGCTCCACCGGCGGTGTGGTCAACCAGGTCAGCAAGCAGCCCTTCTTGCTGGACCAGCACGAGGTGACCACCACGGTGGGCACCGGCCGCGAAGCGCGCCTGACCGGCGACTTCAACTTCCATACAGGCGAAGACTCGGCCTTCCGCCTCAATGCCATGGTGCATGAGGAAAACAATTACGGTGCCGAGGTGAGCAAGCGCGGCATTGCGCCCACCTACCGCTGGGGCATCGGTACGCGCAACGAATTCTCGGTCGGCCTGTACCACCTCGAATCCGAAGGCACGCCGAACTACAACCACCCCTGGTTCACGCAGAACGGCGTCATCAAACCCGTGCTGCCGGCGCGCAACTATTACGGCCTGGCCAGCGACCACCTCGACACTTCGGCCGACTACGTGACGCTCAGCCACACCCACCGGTTCGACCGCGAGAACTCGCTGACCACCCGCGTGCGCCACGGCCGCTACGAGCGAGACCTTCTGGCCAGCGTGATCCGCTTCGGGACCACAGGCGGCGCAGCCACCACCATCAACAACCTGGGTCCCAACACCATCCTCACACGCTCGCCCAAGGGCCGCATCGGCGTGAGTGACACCACCCAGATCCAGAGCGACTTTGTGGGAACGTTCAACGGCCTGGGCAAGAAACACGATCTGCTCGCAGGCGTGGACATCTACCAGGAAGGCGCCAAACGCGCGAACAACTTCCCGGGCCCCTCGAGCGGACTCACCACCACCGTGGGCACCCCCAACGACGGCGACACGTTTGCCGACGCACGCGGTGCTGTGCCGTTCAACACCTTCGATGCACGCAACATCGGCCTGTACGTGCAGGACACGGTCAGCCTGAGTTCCACCGTCAAGCTCATCGGCGGCTTGCGCTACGACAACTTCAACGCCACCTACGTGACCAGCACCGGCGTGGCCAACGACGTGACGGCGAACCTCTGGAGCCCTCGTGTGGGCGCGACCTTCCAGCCCGACGAGAACACCTCGTACTACGTCTCGTTCGGCACCTCGTTCAACACGTCGGGCGACACCTACCAGTTCTCCCCGGGGGCGCCCAACACCAAGGATGCCAACACGCCGCCCGAGAAGAGCCGCAACCTGGAGATTGGCGGCAAGTTCGAACTCTTCGAGAAGCGTGCCTCGCTCGGCGCTGCGCTGTTTTATTCGGAGAAGTACAACGAGCGCAACACCGACCCGGACACGGCGAGCACACAGCAATTGCTCTCCGGCAAGCGCCACGCCGCGGGCATGGAGTTCAACCTGGCCGGGCGCATCACGCCCAAGTGGGACATCTTCTACAACCACACCTGGATCCCCAGCGCGAAGATCGACAAGAGCAATGTGGTGCGCAATGCCAACGGCACAGGTTCGCAGGTTCAGGGCGACCGCCCGGGCCTCACGCCCAAGCACAGTGCGAGCCTGTGGACCACGTACATGGTCATGCCCAAACTGCGCATCGGTGGCGGCCTGAACTACCGCGGGGAACAAAGTCCGCAGAACGCGCGCCACCTCGTGGCGGAGAGCTTCGTCACGCTGGATGCGATGGCCGAGTACACGATCACCGAGACCACCACCCTCAAGCTCAACGTCACCAACCTGACCGACAAGCTCTACGCCGACTCGCTGTACACCGGTTTTTACACACCGGGCGCTGCGCGCACCGTCCAGCTGACGCTGAAGAAACTCTTCTGAACCGGGCCTGCCCGCACTGAAACACCATGCTCCTGCACCTGAAGAACATCCTCTCCAACGATGAACTGAAGACAGCCCGATCGCTGCTCGGCGATCAGGCGGCATGGATCGACGGTCGCCACAGTGCGGGCGCCCAGGCCCAGACCCAGAAGAACAACGAACAGCTCGCCCAGGACAGCGAGGCAGCACGCACATTGCAGGCACTGGTGCTGAACGCCGTCCAGCGCGATGCGCTGTTCTTCTCCGCGGCACTGCCGCGCAAGACATTCAATCCGCTGTTCAACCGCTACAGCGGCGCCTCCAATGCGTATGGCGCCCACGTGGACGGCGCGGTGCTGCATTCCAAAGCCACCCAGCAATGGGTGCGCACCGACATTTCCTGCACCCTTTTCTTGAGCGACCCCGCCAGCTACGACGGCGGAGAACTCGTCGTGAAGGACACCTTTGGCGACCAGCGCATCAAGCTGCCGGCGGGCGACATGGTGATCTACCCCGGCACCAGCGTGCACCGGGTCGAACCGGTCACGCGCGGTGCACGCGTGGCCAGCTTCTTCTGGGTCGAGAGCATGGTGCGCAGCGACGAGCACCGCCGCCTGCTGTTCGATCTCGACATGAACCTGCTCGCGCTGCGAAAGCAGCATGGCGAAACCCCCGAGACCACCGCGCTCACCGGCACGTACCACAACCTGCTGCGCCTGTGGGCCAACACATGAGACCGTCCGCTTTGCCCGACGCCTTGCCAGAAGGCGTGTTCTCGCTGGCCGACCACGAACACCACGCGCGCGAAAAAATCAGCGAAGCGGTCTGGGCTTACTTCAACGGCGGTGCGGCCGACGAGATCACCCTGCACGCCAATGCACGGGCCTGGCAAGGCCTGGAGCTGCTGCCGCGCGTGATGCGCCCGCTCGCCGGGGGCCACACGCGCATCGAACTGCTGGGCCGCACCCTCGCCCACCCTGTGCTCGTGGCTCCCATGGCTTACCAGTCGCTGGCCCACCCGCTGGGCGAGTTGGCCACGGCGCTCGCGGCCGCCGCACTCGGCGCCGGGCTGGTGCTGAGCACACAGGCCAGCACACGCCTCGAACACGTGGCACGGGCCTACCTGCCCGACCCGGGGCGGGGACCACTGTGGTTCCAGCTCTACCTGCAACCCGACCGCGGCTTCACCCAGGAACTCGTCCAACGCGCCGAGAGCGCCGGGTTTGAAGCCCTCGTGCTCACCGTCGACGCACCCGTCAGCGGCGCGCGAGACGCGGAGCGCCGCGCGGGTTTTCTGCTTCCACCGCATGTGTCCGCCGTCAATCTGCAGGGCATGCCACAGGCGCTTGCACCGACGTCCTCACCGGGGCACAGCGCCCTGTTCGATGGTCTGCTCGCCCACGCCCCCACCTGGGAAGACGTGGCCTGGCTGCGCTCCATCACCCGCTTGCCCGTGCTGCTCAAAGGCGTGGTTCACCCCGACGATGCCCGACAGGCCTTGGGCTGCGGTGCGGCCGGACTGATCGTGTCCAACCACGGCGGGCGCACGCTCGACACCGTGCCCGCCACCGCCGCGCTGCTGCCGCGCGTGCTCCAGGCTGTGGCGGGAGATGCCCCGGTGCTGGTGGACGGCGGCATTCGCCGAGGCACCGACGTGCTCAAGGCCATGGGGCTGGGCGCCTCGGCCGTGCTGATCGGCCGCCCGGTCCTGCACGGCTTGGCCAATGCCGGCGCCACCGGCGTGGCGCATGTGTTGCGACTGCTGCGCGACGAACTCGAGGTGGCGATGGCGCTGACCGGCTGCCGCACCCTGGCCGATGCGCCCGGGGTGCTGTGGTCACGGGCCGGCGGGCACTGACCGCTCTTATTTTTGCGTTTTTATGCAAATACGAAGCATTCTCGTTTAGAATCAGTTATCGAAATGACCCATCCCTTCTCACCTCCCAAAGGAGACACCATGACCACCGGACTCGTTGCCCTGGGCACTGGCCTGTTCCTGATGTTGTGCGCGGTGTGGTGGATCTTTCGCGCCTGATGCACGCAACGACCACGCCGCTAAACTGATGAGCTCCTTCAGCGCCACCCTGGCGCCGCCCCCCTCTTCCATGCCTGACGCCCTGCCCACCCAGCTGCAACGCCGTCTGGCCATCGTGCTGGCGGTGGTGGTGTTCCACGTTGGCGCTCTCTGGGCCCTGCAAAGCGGCCTGCTCAAACGCGCCGTGGAGCTGGTGATTCCGGTCCAGGTGCTGGCCGAGTTCGTCGAACCGCCGCAGCCACAGATCGAGCCGCCACCACCGGCCCCGCCGGTGGCCACCCCCACACCGCCCAAGCCAAGGCCGCGGCCGGTGCCTCAACCCTTGCCGCAGCCGGTGGCCACGCCCACACCCGAGCCGTCCACGTTGGCCCCGGTGGTCCCGCCCAGTCCACCCGCGCCGCCGGCTCCCGCCGAACCGGTGTTGGCTGCAGCACCGCCTTCCCCACCCGCGCCCCCGGCGCCACCCCGCATCGAACTGCCTTCAAGCAGTGCCGACTACCTCAACAACCCGCGCCCACCGTACCCGCCGCTGTCCAAGCGCCTGGGCGAACAAGGCAAGGTCGTGGTGCGCGTCTACATCGACGTGGACGGCACCGCGTCGCGCGCCGAGGTTCGCCAGTCCAGTGGATTCGAGCGCCTGGACCAGACAGCTGTGCAAACCGTGCTGCGCTGGCGCTACGTGCCGGGCAAACGCGCCGGTGTACCCGAACCCATGTGGTTCAACGTGCCCATCAATTTCGTCTTGGAATAAACCCCGTCAGCAGGAGTCAGAAGCATCATGGAACCGCAACTCGCAACATCGGGCATCGCCCACGTCTGGACCCAGGGCGACTGGGTCACCCGCTCGGTGGCCATCGTGCTGCTGATCATGTCGTTGGCCACCTGGATCATCATCCTGTGGAAAGCACTGGACCAGCGCGCCCAGCGCGCCCAAGCCAAGGGCGTCGAGGGCTTCTGGCACAGCGCCGATTTCGCCGAAGGCCTGGACAAACTGGGCTCGCCCGAAGGCAACCCGTTTCGCGCCGTGGCCCTGGAAGGCCGTGAATCGACCCGCCACATCCTGCACAAGGACGGCCACAACGGCTCGCCGCCACAGCGCCAGCTGCACGACAGCCTGGACGTGAGCGACTGGGTGGAGCGCTCGCTGCGCAAGAGCGTGGACGACTTCACTGCCCGCGCCCAGAGCGGCCTCTCGGTGCTGGCA
>PNMH01000051.1 GCA_013823505.1 Polaromonas sp.
CGGCGATGCGGTGCGGAGGCGCGCGGCTCCAGCAGCCGGGTGAGCTTCGCGTCGAGCGAGGTGATGGTCACGTACACCGCTGCCAGACCCTGCGCGGCCATGGGCGCGAGCAGGTCGATGTCGCGCTCCACGCCGCTGCCCTTGGTGACGATGGCCAGCGGGTGGCGTGTGTCGCTCAGCACCTGCAACACACCGCGCATGAGGCGCAGTTCGCGCTCGACAGGCTGGTAAGCGTCGGTCACGGTGCCGATGGCCAGCAGCTCGGGCACGTGGCGCGGGCTGGCCAGTTCGCGCTGGAGCACTTGCGCGATGTTGCGTTTGGCGATCAGCTTCGTTTCAAAGTCGATGCCCGGCGAGAGGTTGAGGTAACTGTGGCTGGGCCGCGCATAGCAGTACACGCAGCCGTGCTCGCAGCCCCGGTACGGATTGAGTCCGAGGCGAAAGCCGATGTCGGGCGAGTCGTTGTGGGTGATGGCGCTCTTCGCGTCTTCAAAGCTCACCTCGGTGGCCGGCGGCGGCGCTTCGTCACGCGCCTGCACCGCATCGTCGAACGCGCCCCACCCATCGTCAAACGCTTCCCGGGCGTCGCGCTCGAAGCGGTGCGGTTGGTGCTGGGCCAGGCCGCGACCCTTGATGGCCTGCAGCGGAATGTGGACAGTGGACATGGTTCAAACACTGTACACAGATACAGCCTAGAATCCAGCCTCTTTTTCATCCACCCTCCGTGGAGATCCCATGTCCCCATCCCCTGCCACCGCCGACCGCGCGGCCATCGTCTCCGTGCGCGGCGTCAGCAAGACCTACGCCAGTGGTTTCCAGGCCCTCAAGCGGGTCGACCTCGACATTCGCCGCGGCGAGATCTTTGCCCTGCTCGGCCCCAACGGCGCCGGCAAGACCACGCTGATCAGCGTCATTTGCGGCATGGTCAACGCCACCGAAGGAACGGTGCTGGCCGACGGTCACGACACCGTGCGCGACTACCGCGCTGCGCGTGCCGCCATCGGCCTGGTACCGCAAGAGTTGCACACCGATTCGTTTGAAACCGTGTGGGCCACGGTGAGCTTCAGCCGCGGCCTCTTCGGCAAGGCCCCCGACCCGGCCTACATCGAGAAGATCCTCAAGGACCTCTCGCTCTGGGACAAGAAGGACAGCAAGATCATGGCGCTCTCGGGCGGCATGAAACGCCGTGTGCTGATCGCCAAGGCGCTCTCGCACGAGCCGAAGATCCTGTTTCTGGACGAACCCAGCGCGGGTGTGGACGTGGAACTGCGCCACGACATGTGGCGCATGGTGCGGGCGCTGCGCGAAGCGGGCACCACCATCATCCTCACCACCCACTACATCGAAGAAGCCGAAGACATGGCCGACCGCATCGGCGTGATCCGCAAGGGCGAGCTGATCCTGGTGGAAGACAAGCACGTGCTCATGCGCAAGCTGGGCAAGAAGCAGCTCACGCTCACGCTGCAGCAAACCATCGAGACGGTTCCTGAGGCGCTGGCGCCCTGGGCGCTGGAGATCACCGAGGGCGGTCACGCCCTCACCTACACCTTCGACGCGCAGAAGGACGACACCGGCATCGCCGAGCTGCTGCGCGCGCTGGCCGACAACAACATCCACTTCAAGGACCTGCGCTCCAGCGAGAGTTCGCTGGAAGACATCTTTGTCAGCCTGGTCCATGAAAAGAAGGGAGTGGCAGCATGATGGGGTTGAACATTCACGCGGTGCGTGCGATCTACCAGTTCGAGATGAACCGCGCCCTGCGCACCTGGGCACAAAGCATCATCGCGCCGGTGCTCAGCACCTCGCTGTACTTCATCGTCTTCGGCTCGGCCATCGGCTCGCGCATGGGCGACATCGACGGCGTGAGCTACGGCGCTTACATCATCCCGGGCCTGCTCATGCTCTCGCTGCTGAGCGAAAGCATTTCCAACGCGGCCTTCGGCATCTACATGCCCAAATGGTCGGGCACCATCTACGAGCTGCTCAGCGCACCGGTGAACTGGGTCGAGGTACTGCTGGGCTACGTGGGCGCGGCTGCCACCAAGAGCCTCACGCTGGGCCTGCTGATCCTGATCACAGCGCGCGTGTTTGTGCCCTATGAGGTGGCGCACCCGGTGTGGATGGTGGGCTTCCTCATCCTCACCGCCATCACCTTCTGCCTGTTCGGTTTCATCATCGGCCTGTGGGCCGACAGCTTCCAGAAACTGCAGGTGATTCCGCTGCTCATCATCACGCCGCTGACCTTTCTGGGCGGTGCGTTCTACAGCATCAACATGCTGCCACCGCTGTGGCAGACGGTGTCGCTTTTCAACCCCGTGGTCTACCTCATCAGCG
This sequence comes from Polaromonas sp., assembly GCA_013823505.1. Next base: position 2,335 of record PNMH01000051.1, read on the forward strand.
GCCTGCGCTGGGCCTTCTACGGCGCGGCCGACGTGCACATCGCCGTGAGCACCGGCATGACGCTGGCGTTCATGTTCGCCTGCCTGGGCGTGGTGTGGTGGGTGTTCAAGACCGGCCACCGCATCCGCCGCTGACACCATGGGCCGCCTGCACACCGAGCTTTCACGCCTCTACCTCGGCCCAACGGTCGAGGGCGGGAACGCCGTTGACCAGTCGCGCCTGATCGACGCCCACGGCCTCACGCGCACCCTGGTGCTGGGTCTGGCGAGGCCCGCCGACTGGGACGCCATGAGCCGCGTGTGGCAAGGCGTGCAGGCCGACCTGGAGCTGCCCGCGCCGGCCATCGCCGTGTGTGGTGCCGACGGCTACCAGCTGTGGTTCTCGCTCGCGCAACCGGTGCCGGTGGCGCAGGCGCAAGCGATCCTGGAGCTGCTTCGCTCGCGCTACCTCGGTGCTGTGGCGCACCGGCGCGTCACGCTCTCGCCCACGCAGACAGGACACACACGCCTGGTGCCGGCGCTGCAAACCGACACGGGCCAATGGTCTGCGTTCGTGAGCTCCGACCTGGCGGCCGTGTTCGCCGACGACCCGTCGCTGGACTTGCCGCCCGGCGAGGACAACCAGGCCGACCTGTTGTCGCGTCTCAAAAGCATCCAGCCCGCCGAGCTGGAGGCAGCGCTGCAGCGTTTGCAGCCCGAAGAAGCTTTGCCGCCCGCCAGCGCTCCATCGGCAGAGACCCGCCTCACACCCCAAGATCCGCGCAGCTTTTTGCTGGCCGTGATGAACGACACCGCCGTGCCCATGGCGCTGCGCATCGAGGCCGCCAAGGCGCTGCTGCCCGGCTCACAGCCCCGTTGAACCGGAGGGCCCATCGGCCCGGTGGCTATGGGTTTCATTGGGAGAATTGCATTGAAGCTTTCATCTTCATTGCCTAAAGTCACTGCTCACCCGACCCAACAACACCGAAGGAGCTCACCTTGTCAGACCAAGCCAAATGCCCGTTTTCCAGTGGCACGCCGAAAAATGCCGTGGCCGGTTCCGCCACCAACGCCGACTGGTGGCCCAACCAGCTCAACGTGAAGCTGCTCAACCAGCATTCCCCGCTGACCAACCCCATGGGTGAAGACTTCGACTACGCCGAAGCCTTCAAGAGCCTGGAGCTGGACGCCGTGATCAAGGACCTGCATGCCTTGATGACCGACTCGCAAGACTGGTGGCCCGCCGACTACGGCCACTACGGCCCCTTCTTCATCCGCATGGCCTGGCACAGCGCCGGCACCTACCGCATCGCCGACGGCCGCGGCGGTGCAGGCGCCGGCACCCAGCGTTTTGCACCGCTCAACAGCTGGCCCGACAACGGCAACCTCGACAAGGCGCGCCGCCTGCTGTGGCCGATCAAGCAGAAGTACGGCAACAAGCTCTCGTGGGCCGACCTGATGATCCTCGCCGGTAACGTGGCGCTGGACTCCATGGGTCTGAAGACCTTCGGCTTTGCCGGCGGCCGTGCCGATGTGTGGGAACCGGAAGAAATTTACTGGGGCCCCGAATCCGAGTGGATGGGCGACGAGCGCTACACCGGCGACCGCGAGCTCGAGAACCCGCTGGGCGCCGTGCAGATGGGCCTGATTTATGTGAACCCCGAAGGCCCCAACGGCAACCCGGACCCGCTGGGCTCGGCACGCGACGTGCGCGAAACCTTCGCCCGCATGGCGATGAACGACGAAGAAACCGTGGCGCTCACCGCCGGTGGCCACACCTTCGGCAAGTCGCACGGCGCGGCCGATCCCGGGAAGTACGTGGGTGCCGAGCCGGAAGGCGCCAGCATCGAAGAACAGGGCCTGGGCTGGAAGAACAGCTTTGGCAGCGGCAAGGGTGAGCACGCTGTCACCAGCGGCATCGAAGGACCCTGGACTCCCACGCCCACCACCTGGGACAACAGCTACTTCGAAACCCTGTTCGGTAACGAGTGGGAGCTCACCAAGAGCCCGGCCGGTGCACACCAGTGGCGCGCGAAGAACCCCGACGCGGCGACCGCACCCGACGCCCACGTCCCGAACAAGCGCCAGGCCACCACCATGACCACGGCCGACATGGCCATGCGCATGGACCCGACCTATGAAAAAATCTCGCGCGACTTCATGGCCAACCCGGACAAGCTGGCCGACGCGTTTGCACGCGCCTGGTACAAGCTGACGCACCGCGACATGGGTCCGATCGCCCGCTACCTCGGCCCGCTGGTGCCGAAAGAAGAGCTGATCTGGCAAGACCCGGTGCCCGCCGTCGACCACCCGCTGGTCAACGAGCAAGACATCACAGCGCTCAAGACCAAGGTCCTCGCCTCCGGCCTGTCGATCGCACAACTCGTCAACACGGCCTGGGCCTCGGCCTCGACCTTCCGCGGCTCCGACAAGCGCGGTGGTGCCAACGGTGCGCGCATCCGCCTGGCACCTCAGAAAGACTGGGCGGTGAACCAGCCGGCCGAACTGGCGCAGGTGCTCGCGAAGCTCGAAGCGATTCAAACGGAGTTCAACGGCGCACAGTCCGGCGGCAAGAAGATCTCGCTGGCCGACCTGATCGTGCTGGGTGGCTCTGCGGCGGTGGAAGCTGCTGCGAAAAAGGCTGGCCAGAACGTGACCGTGCCGTTCTCACCCGGCCGCACCGACGCCACACAAGCGCAGACCGACGTGGACTCGTTCGCACCGCTGGAGCCGTTGGCCGACGGTTTCCGCAACTACGTGCGCAAAGGGCTGGAGGGCTCGGCCGCCGAGCGCCTGCTCGACAAGGCCAACCTGCTCACGCTGACCGCGCCTGAGATGACGGTGCTGGTCGGCGGCCTGCGCGTCCTCAACGCAAACACGGGGCGCGCCAGCCACGGTGTCTTCACCACGCGCCCCGAAACCCTGAGCAACGACTTCTTCGTCAACCTGCTCGACATGGGCACGGTGTGGAGCAAGTCCACCACCGAAGGCGTGCTGGAAGGTCGTGACCGTGCCACCGGCAGCGCCAAGGGCACGGGCACCGTGGTTGACCTGGTGTTTGGTTCGAACTCCGTGTTGCGGGCGCTCGCCGAGGTGTACGCCAGCAGCGACGCACAGCCCAAGTTCGTGCGCGACTTCGTGGCCGCCTGGACCAAGGTGATGAACCTGGACCGCTTCGACCTGAAGTGATTCCGTCACACAGGGCCAGCATCGCCTGATCTGCGCCCTGCCCTGCACCCCGAGCCCGGCTCCGGAACCTGTTCTGGCGCTGGGCTTATTTTTTGGTGCGCGCCGGTTTGGGTTTGGCAGCGGGCGGCTTGGCGCGGCTTTGCGACTGCGCCTGCTCCAGCCACAACAGCGTGTCGGCGTGCGACAGAAAGCGCCGCAGGTAGTCGGGCGACAGGTCGCGCATCAAGGCCAGCGTGCGCAGCACCAGCCGGTGGGAATTGAGCGGGCCGGCATTCTCGGGGCCCTGCTCCACGGCCTGGGTCACCTCGTCTTCGGCGCAGATGCGCGACCAGGTGTCACGGAAGCTCTGGGCGCTGCGCAGTTCGCGGCCCGGCGGCGCGGTGGCGGCGATGTCGCGGTTGAGTTGTGCCAGCGGCGAAGGTGCGCGGGTGCGGGGAACCTGGGTGGTCGACCCGACATCGGCCTGCTCAGGCCAGGCCTGTTGCAGGCGAGCCTGCAGCACGCGCTGCACCGCCTCGGGCGCGCTCTGCAGGCGGCGCGAGAGTGCCGCCACATAGTGGACTTGCACCGGATCACTCACGCGTTGCTGCCTTGGTCGTGCTCGTCGATGGACTGGCCTTGGGCACCGGGGCCATCTCGACCCGGCGGTTGAGCGCGCGGCCCTTCTCGTCGGTGTTGGACGCCACGGGTTGCTCCGCACCGAAAGCGGCGCTGAACACGCGCTGCGGCGGCATGCCTTCCTGGATCAAGGCGCGGGTCACGGTGAGCGCGCGCTGCGCCGAGAGTTCGAGGTTGTCGGCGTAACGCTGGTTGTTCGCCTGCACCGGTCGGTCGTCGGTGAAGCCGCTGACCATCAGCATCTCGTCGCGCTCGCCCAGGTACACCTGCAGCGGCGGCACCAGGCTCTTGAGCACTTGGCGGCCTTCGGGACGCAGCTCGTCGGAGTTCAGCGGAAACAGCACGCTGCCACTGATGCCGATGCGGCCGTTGTCCAGCGTCACACGGCCGGTCTGCAGCGGAATGGCCAGCGCCTTTTCCAGTGCCATGCGGCGGGCCTCTTCCTGCTGGCGTTTCTGCACTTCCGACTGCAGGCTCGCCACCAGGTCCATCTGCACCACCAGCACACCGATGAGAATGAGCACGAAGGCGCCCACCAAGCCGGCCATGAGGTCGCCGAACACGGCCCAGACGGGGGCGCTCTGTTCGTCCGCACCGTCTTCCATGGTGTCGTCCAGCCCGGTCATCACGCAGCGCTCTCCGCCGTGCGCTGCTGGTCGCTGCGCAGGCGTCGCAGGTCGTCCACGATGCCTTGCTGCGAGCTGATGCTCAGGTCGATCACCTCGCGCGCCTGCGCCACGTAGTAAGCCAGCTGCTCGTCGCTGCGCTGCATCGACTGGCCCACCGCACTTTCAATGCGCTGCAGGCTGTCGATGAGTTTTTCGTTGGTGGCGGCAAACAGCTGCACACCGTGGCCAAAGGCCTCGCCCAGCGCGGCCAACTCGATGGCGCTGCCGCTGACCTGCGCGGCCACGTCTTCGCTGCGGTGGGCTTGTGCGCCCACGGTCTCGGCGAACTGGCGGCCCACCTGGTCGAGCACGCTGCTGGCGGATGTGACCAGCGATTCGATGGCTGCGCGCTGCTCGCCCGTGGCTTGCTGCACCGTCTGCAGCAGGCTGCCGATGTTGTTCATCAGGGTGGTGCGCTCCTGCAACGCGAGGTTGTCGCGTTCGCCCAGTTGCGTGGTTTCGCGGCGCAGTTGCGCCATCACCTCGGCGGCGGCTTTGGGCGCTTGCGAGGCGGCGTCCATCAGGCGCGCCATCGGCGCTTCGATCGCGGTGCCGAGTGCGGTCAGGTGCGTGCTCACCTGGGTGTTGAGCGAGGCCTGCAACTCGGCCAGACGCTGCACCGCGGCCTCGCTGCGCGCGGCTTCTTCGCCGCGCAGGGTGGCCAGCTCGTCGCGCCAGCGGGTGGCGGTCTGCTCCAGCGTCTGGCCCACGGCCTGCTGCTGCGCCAGGGTTTGTGCGCCGAGTTGTTGCCACTCGGTTTGCAAGGTGGTGGCCATGGCCTGCAAGGACCGGGTCCAGGCGGCCTGGCGCTGTTGTTCCTGGGCACTCTGTTCGGCCTGTGCTCGGGCGGCGGTGTCCTGCACGCCGGTGATGAGCGCGGCTGAGCGCTGTTCAAACGCACCGAAGAGCCCCTGCATTTGCGTGTCCACTGCAGCATGCACGCGCTCGTGCAGGCGGGTGGACTCGGCCGCGATCGCGGTCATGGCGTTGGCCACCACCGGCTGCAGCGTCTCGCCCGCGATGCGCGCACTGGCAGAGAGGCTGTCGCTGAGCGAACGCGCCACCGATTGGCCGAGTGCCTGGTAGGCCGTGGTCGTTTCGCGGTGAAACGCCTCCTGGCGCGCCAGCAACTGCTCGTCCAGCTGCTGGCCGCGCCGCTCCATCTGCTCCATCAGGGCCTGCAGCTGGTTCACCACGGCGGGCAATGCGCCAGCCTGCTGCTGCAGCGCCTTGAAGGCTTCATTGCGCTGGTGTGCGAGCGAAAACGGGCGGAACACCGTGGCGATCTGTGCCTCGAGTTCGCGCACCACCTGCAGTCGCTCGCGCCGGCTCACAGCCGACATGAGGCCCAGCATGGCCGAGGTGGCCACGCCCACCACCGAGGTGCCAAACGCCAGACCCAGGCCCTTGATGGGTTCGGCCAGCGCGGAGCGGATGGCCTGCAGATCGGCCGTGCCCTCCAGCGTGAACACGGCACCGCGAAAGGTGACCACCAGACCCAGGAAGGTGCCGAGCATGCCCAGCATCACGAGCAGACCGATCAGGTACGGCGTGAGCGTCAGGCCCGGCAAGGCGCCGCGCTCCCCTTCGATGCGGGCACGCACAGGACCCTGCAGCGCGGGCGGCACGTGGCTGAGCCAGTCGCCCAACTGCGCCAGCGGCTGCGGCACCTCGGCCAAGGCCTGGCCCAGCGCGGTGGTGAGCGCCGAGTAGCGCCGAATCTCCTGCGCACCCAGCAGGTAGGTGGCGCCGATGGCCAACGTCATGGCCAGCGCGATGGCGCTGGTGCCGACGAAGCCCCAGCCGACCCAGACCACGGCGATGAGGCCCAGGGCGAAGGCGCCGAAAACAAGGAGGCGGTTCACAGTGTTCGAATTCATGGGTGTTGTTTCACTTCCTGGCTGAGGGCCTCGACCATGCCGACCACGGGCTGCAGCCGCAGGTCCAGCTCGGCCAGCAGCGTTTGCTGCAGCTCGTGTTCAAACAGCGGCTGCCAGCCGCCGGGGTGGGATTGGCGCAGGTCTGCAAAACGCGCCTTGAGAAAGCTGGGAACGGTGGCCAGCAGCCGCTGTTCGCGCCCGCCCAGCATGGGTTCAATCGCGGCGTCGAGCGCGGCCAGTTGCGCCAGGCGCGCGGAGGTCAACGACAAGGTTTTGCGCACATGGCCGCGCAGCGCTTCGATGCTCATCTCCATGCGGCGCTGCTGCTCCAGGCAGCGCTGGTGGTGCGGTGCAAAGCCGGCGTCGGTGTCGTCGGTGCCCTCATCGCCCGGCTCCAGCGGTGGGCTGGTGATGGCCTGGCTCAGCGTGGCGCGCACGCGTTGCAACTCGGCCTGCACGCTGAGGGCAGCGGCCGGCACGGCGGGGCGCCGGGCACGCGCCACGGCGGGCAGGGCCTGGTGGAGCGAACTCAGCGCGATGGCGTCGGCCACGTTGAACCACTGGCTCAGGCGCTCGGCCAGATCCTGGCGCGGCGCGTCCGCGGGCGCGGCCTGCCAGCCGGCGAGCTGGCGCACCAAGGCTGAGCGGTTGAAGTTGCTGCGCAAAAAAGCATTCCTTGGCGCCCCGCGGGCGCAATCGGCATCAAGAACAGGGTGGGTTGCCGACTTGTCGGGGCGTGCACGCCCGTCAGCGGTGGCCAGGCGGGAGAACCCGTGGCCAAGGCGACATTAGAAACGATCCGCCGGGCCGACTTGTAACTGCCGGCCCGGGGCGGGCGGACCTCAGAGCACCAGCACGGCGCGGAAATCGTTCACGTTGGTGTGCGTGGGCCCGGTGACCACCAGGTCGCCCAGTGGCTGGAAATAGCCGTAGGCGTCGTTGCGCGCGAGGTGGTCGGTGACCTTGAGGCCCTGCGCTGCGGCGCGGGCCAGGGTGTCGGGCGTGACGAGCGCACCGGCGTTGTCTTCCATGCCGTCGATGCCGTCGGTGTCGGCGGCCAGCGCCCACACACCGGCGATGCCGTTCAAGGCTTGCGCCATGCCCAGACAGAACTCGCCCGCCCGGCCGCCCTTGCCCTTGGCCTGACCTTCCACACGGGGACGTACCGTGACGGTGGTTTCTCCACCGCTGAGGATCACGCACGGCGTCTTGAAATCGCTGCGGCCCAGCGCGGCCGAGCGCGCCAGCGCGGCGTGCACCTTGCCCACCTCGCGCGACTCGCCTTCGATCTCGTCGCTGAGCACGTAGGTGTTGAGCCCGATGGCGCGCGCCGCGGCGGCCGCCGCCTCCAGGCTTTGCTGCGGCGTGGCGATCAGGTGCACCTCGTGGCCTTGCAGACGCGCATCACCCGGCTTGGGCGTTTCGAGTTCACCGCGCTCCAGCTGCGCGCGCACGGCCGGCGGAACGTCGATGCCGTAGCGCTGCAGGATGTCGAGTGCGTCGGCGCAAGTGGTCGCGTCGGCCACGGTGGGGCCGCTGGCGATCACGCTCACGTCGTCACCCGGCACGTCACTGATGGTGATGGTGACCACACGCGCCGGCGCACAGCCCGCAGCGAGCCGCCCGCCCTTGATGCGCGAGAGGTGCTTGCGCACGGTGTTCATTTCCAGGATGTTCGCGCCGCTGTTGAGCAGCTCGCGGTTGATGCGCTGTTTGTCTTCGAGCGTGAGGCCGTCGGCCGGCAAGGTGAGCAGCGAGGAGCCCCCGCCCGAGATGAGGCAGAGCACCAGGTCGTCCGCCGTGAGACCCTGGGTGAGCTGCAGGATGCGCTGAGCGGCGGCCAGACCCGCGGCGTCGGGCACCGGGTGTGAAGCTTCCACCACCTCGATGCGGTCCTTCAAACCCGCCGGGCGCGGCGGCGTGTGGTCGTAGCGCGTGACCACCAGGCCGGAAATGGGCGCGTCGGCCGGCCACAGGGCTTCCACCGCCTGCGCCATGGCGCCACCGGCCTTGCCGGCGCCAATGACCACGGTGCGGCCCTTGGGCGGCGGTGGCAGGAAAGCGGCCGTGTTGTGCAGCGGCAGCGCGCGCTGCACCGCCACATCAAACAGATGGCGCAGCAGGGCGCGCGGGTCGTTCAGGCTGGGGGATGGGGTCGTGTTGGGCATGGGGGGAGTTTAGAGAATGCAGACCCTCACCCCAAGCCGCTCCCGCCAGCGGGAGCGGGGGCATATGCACTTCAGGCAGCGGCGTCCGGCGCGATCGCGTGGTTGGCCATCAGCTCCAGGCTGCGGCACAGCGCCGAATGGTCCAGCCCTGCCATGCCGTGGGCGGCGCAGCTCTGCATCAATTGCGCCGCGCTGGCCGTGTGCGGCAGGCTCACGCCGAGTTCCTTCGCACCTTGCAGCGCGAGGTTCAAATCCTTCTGGTGCAGCTCGATGCGAAAGCCCGGCTTGAAGGTGCGCTGGATCATGCGTTCGCCATGCACCTCCAGGATGCGGCTGGCCGCGAAGCCACCCATCAGCGCCTGGCGCACCTTGGCCGGATCGGCCCCGGCCTTGCTGGCGAACAGCAGGGCTTCGGCCACGGCCTCGATGTTGAGCGCCACGATGATCTGGTTGGCCACCTTGGTGGTCTGTCCGTCGCCGTTGCCACCCACCAGCGTGATGTTCTTGCCCATGACTTCAAACAAGGGCTTGACGCGGTCGAAGGTGGCCTGCGAACCGCCCACCATGATGGTGAGGCTGGCCGCCTTGGCGCCCACCTCGCCGCCGCTGACCGGCGCGTCGAGGTACTCGCATCCCAGCGCATTGATCTTCTGCGCGAACGCCTTCGTGGCCATGGGGCTGATGGAGCTCATGTCCACCACCACCTTGCCGGCCTGCAGGCCCTTGGCCACGCCGTGTTCGCCGAACAGCACGTCTTCCACGTGCGGTGTGTCGGGCACCATGGTGAAGACGATGTCGGCCCGGCGCGCCACCTCGGTGGCGTTGGTGCAGATGGTCGCGCCCTGCGCTGCAAAGGCTTCGGGCACCTTGCTGCGGCTGCTCACGAACATCGTGTGCCCCGCCTTGAGCAGGTTGAGCGCCATGGGTGTGCCCATGGTGCCCAGGCCGATGAAGCCGACCTTGATTCCGTCTTTGGTCATGGGTGTCTCTGGTGTGTTCTTCAAAGCGATTGGCCGTGAGCGGCGACCCAGCCCAGGCCTCTGTCCGTCCCGCCGGGCGTTGCGTCCCTGGGCTTGTATTCGCAGCCGATCCAGCCGGTGTAGCCCAGCGCGTCGATGTGGTCGAACAGGAACCGGTGATCGATCTCGCCGGTGCCGGGCTCGTGGCGGCCGGGTGTGTCGGCCAGCTGCATGTGGTGGATGCGCGGGAGCAGGTCGCGGATGGTGTTGGCCAGTTCGCCTTCCATGCGCTGTGCGTGGTAGATGTCGTACTGCAGGAAGACGTTGTCGGAGGCCACCTCATCCATCAGCTCGATGGCCTGGCGCGGCCGGTTGACGAAGTAACCGGGCATGTCGAAACGGTTGATGGGCTCGATCAGCAGCGGGATGCCGAGCTTCTTCGCCTCGGCAGCCGCGTGGCGCACATTGCCCACCCAGGTGGCGCGCGCCTTCGACTCGCCCACGCCGGCGGGCACGAGACCAGCCATGCAGTGCCAGCGCTGCACGCCGATCACCGGTGCGTAGCTGACGGCCTTGGCCACCCCGGCGCGAAACTCGTCCTCTCGCCCCGGAATGCAGGCCATGCCACGCTCTCCCGCGGCCCAGTCACCCGGCGGCAGGTTGTGCAACACCAGTTCGAGGTGGTTGGTCCTCAACCGGTTGGCGATCTCTTCCGCGGGAAAGTCATAGGGAAACAGGAACTCGACCGCCTTGAACCCGGCTCTGGAAGCGGCGGCAAAACGGTCGAGGAACGGCAGCTCGTTCCAGAGCATGGACAGGTTGGCGGCAAAACGGGGCACGTCGGTTTCCTTGTTATTCCAGCAATCCTGCAGCAACAAGACCCTCGCGGCCCTCGGGGTGCAGGCACTCGATGTCTTCAAATTCGTTGATGGCGTTGATCTCGGTGCCCATGGCGATGTTGGTCACCTTCTCCAGGATCACCTCCACCACCACCGGCACACTGTACTGGCGCGCCATGGTCTGGGCCTCGCGCAGGGCAGCCCCGATCTTCGCCGGATCGGTCACGCGCAGCGCCTTGCAACCCAAGCCCTCCACCACCGCGCGGTGGTCCACACCATAGCCTTTGAGCGCCGGGTCGTCCACATTCTGGTTGTCGAACGCGAGTTGCACGCAGTAGTCCATCTCGAAGCCGCGTTGCGCCTGGCGAATCAGGCCCAGGTAGCTGTTGTTCACCAGCACCTGCACGTAGGGCAGGCGGAACTGCGCACCCACCGCGAGCTCTTCCACCAGAAACTGGAAGTCGTAGTCGCCCGAGAGGCCGACCACCGTCTTGGTGGGGTCGGCGGCCACCACGCCGAGCGCGGCGGGAATGGTCCAGCCCAAGGGCCCGGCCTGGCCGCAGTTGATCCACTGGCGCGGGCCGTACACGTGCAGGAACTGCGCACCGGCGATCTGGGACAAACCGATGGTGGACACGTAGACCGTGTCGCGGCCGAAGGCGGCGTTCATCTCTTCGTACACGCGCTGCGGCTTGATCGGCATGTTGTCGAAGTGGGTTTTGCGCTGCATGAGCTTCTTGCGCTCGGCGCAGCGTGCGGCCCAGGTGGCGTGGTCCTTCAAGGCACCGGCGGCCTTGCGTTCGCGCGCCACCTGCACGAAGAGTTCGAGCGCGATCTTTGCGTCTGACACGATGCCCAGATCCGGGTTGAACACGCGGCCAATCTGCGTGGGCTCGATGTCCACGTGCACAAACTTGCGGCCCTGGGTGTAGACCTCGATCGAGCCGGTGTGGCGGTTGGCCCAACGGTTGCCGATGCCCAGCACGAAGTCGCTCGCCAGCATGGTGGCGTTGCCGTAACGGTGGCTGGTCTGCAAACCCACCATGCCGGCCATGAGGGGGTGGTCATCGGGAATGGCGCCCCAGGCCATCAGGGTGGGAATCACCGGCACGCCGGTGAGTTCGGCCAGCTCCACCAGCAGGTCGGACGCGTCGGCGTTGATGATGCCGCCGCCGGCCACGATGAGGGGTTTGCTGGAGGCCGCCAGCATGTCCAGCGCCTTCTCCACCTGCTTGCGCGTGGCGGCCGGCTTGTAGACCGGCAGCGGCTCGTAGGTGTCGATGTCGAACTCGATCTCGGCCATCTGTACGTCGATGGGCAGGTCGATCAGCACCGGGCCCGGACGGCCCGAGCGCATGAGGTGAAAGGCCTGCTGGAAAGCGCGCGGCACCAGCGCGGGCTCGCGCACCGTCACGCTCCACTTGGTCACCGGCTTGCTGATGGCCTCGATGTCCACCGCCTGAAAATCTTCCTTGTACATCCGGGCACGCGGCGCCTGGCCGGTGATGCACAGGATGGGGATGCTGTCGGCAATCGCCGAGTACAGGCCGGTGATCATGTCGGTGCCGGCCGGGCCGCTGGTGCCGATGCACACGCCGATGTTGCCGGCCTTGGCCCGCGTGTAGCCCTCGGCCATGTGCGAGGCGCCCTCCACGTGGCGCGCCAGCACATGGGCAATGGTCTGGCGTTCGCGCAGCTGCGCATAGAGCGGGTTGATGGCGGCCCCGGGGACACCGAAGGCCTGGGTGATCCCCTCCTTCTCCATCACGAGCACGGCGGCCATCGCGGCTTTCATCTTCGGCATGTCTGTCTCCGGTTGGTTTTTGAACGCTGCCCGATGCTAGGGAACACAACCGGTTTGGAGAATGCCACTGGCTGTACGTTGATTCGGTACCTGAGGTATGGAATCGGACTTTCAGGACTACCATGCGGCCATGGACCGATACAAGGAAATCGAAGCCTTCGTGCAGGTGATGGAACACGGCAGCCTGGCCGCGGCCGCGCTGCACGCGGGCATCACCCCGGTGATGATGGGCCGGCGCATCGACGCGCTGGAAAAGCGCCTGGGCACGCAGCTCATGCACCGCTCCACACGGCGTCTGGTCCTCACCGAACAGGGTGCGACATTTCTGGATGAATGCCGCGGCCTGCTGGCCCAGTGGGCCAGCGCCGAGGCCACAGTTTCCTCACAGCGCCACAGCGCAAGCGGTCACCTGGTGGTGTCGGCACCGGCCGCGTTCGGGCGGATGCACGTGGCACCGCACGCGAGCGCCTTCCTCAAGGCCAACCCGCAAGTCCGCATCTCGTTCAACCTCACCGACCGCGTGGTGGACCTGGTGAGAGACGGCTACGACATGGCCCTGCGCATCGGCAATGTGATCGACCCCAACTTCGTGGCCATCAAGCTCGCCACCAACCAGCGCGTGGTGTGCGGCACCCCGGCCTACTTCCGCAAACACGGCAAACCCAAGACGCTGGACGACCTCAAAGCGCACAACTGCCTGGCCTTCAACCTGCAGGGCGGTCAGCAGCGTGGCTGGTACTTTCTGCAGGACGGCAAGACCGTGACCGTGCGCGCCGAGGGCAATCTGGATTGCAACGACGGCGAGCTGCTGCACCGCTGGGTCAGCGAGGGCCTGGGCCTGGGCTGGCGCAGCACCTGGGAGATTCAGCTCCAGCTCCAGCGCGGTGAACTGGTGACCGTGCTCGACGAATTCGCCCTGCCCGAATACGACATCCTGGCGGTCTACCCGCAGCAGCGCCACCTGCCGGCCAAGGTGCGCTTCTTCATCGACCACCTCAAGAAGATCTACGCTCGGCCAGGCTACTGGCTGCGCGACACACCATGACCACCCTGCTGATCCACAACGCGGCCTGCATCGCCACCTTCGACCACACCGACCCGGCCCAGGGCCGCGAGCTTCGGGACGCTTCGATGTTCGTGCGCGACAAGCGCATTGAATGGATCGGCCTGGCCAAGGACCTCCCGCCAGCGTTGCGCGAGGCTGCAGAGGATGTGATCGATGCGCGTGGCCACCTCGTCATACCCGGCCTGGTGAACACGCACCACCACATGTACCAGAGCCTCACCCGTGCGATACCGGCGGTGCAGAACGCCGAGCTGTTTGGCTGGCTGCGCGGGCTCTACCCCATCTGGACCGGCCTCACGCCCGAGATGGTGCAGGTCTCCACCCAGGTGGCCATGGCCGAGCTGCTCATGAGCGGCTGCACCACCAGCAGCGACCACCTCTACCTCTACCCCAATGGCGTGCGGCTGGAAGACAGCATCGAAGCCGCGCAGGCCATCGGCATGCGTTTTGTGGCCACGCGCGGCAGCATGAGCGTGGGGCAATCGCAAGGCGGTTTGCCCCCCGACAGCGTGGTGGAGCGCGAAGACGCGATCTTGCAAGACAGCCAGCGGCTCATCGAGACCTGGCACGACGCCCGCCATGGCGCCATGCTGCAGATCGCGCTGGCACCGTGTTCGCCGTTTTCCGTGAGCACCGGGCTCATGAAGGACAGCGCGGCACTGGCGCGCTCGTTCAAGGGGCAAGGGGTGCGCCTGCACACCCACCTGGCCGAGAACGACCACGACATTGCCTACAGCCGCGAAAAGTTCAACCGCACGCCCGCGCAATACGCACAAGACCTCGGCTGGCTGGGCGACGACGTGTGGCACGCGCACTGCGTCAAGCTCGACGAGGACGGCATCTCGCTGTTCGCCGCCAGCCGCACCGGCGTGGCGCACTGCCCGTGCAGCAACATGCGCCTGGCTTCGGGCATTGCGCCGGTGCGCCGCCTGCTCGACGCCGGCGTGCCCGTGGGCTTGGGGGTGGACGGCAGCGCCAGCAACGACGGCGCGCACATGGTGGGCGAAGCCCGCCAGGCCTTGCTGCTGGCCCGCGTGGGCCGCGCCATGCAGCCGCCCGAGCTGCGCGCAGGCAAGACCTTCTTCGGTTGCGACCTGGGCCCGGCCGAGATGACCGCGCGCGACGCGCTTCACATGGCCACGCGCGGCGGGGCGCAGGTGTTGGGACGCAGCGATGTGGGCCACCTCGCACCCGGTCTGTGCGCCGACTTCGCGCTGTTTGATCTGCGCACGCTGGGCTTTGCCGGCGGCGCGGTCCACGACCCGGTGGCCAGCCTGCTGCTGTGCGCCAGCGCGCAAGCAGCGTACACGGTGGTGAACGGGCGGGTGGTGGTGCGCGAAGGTCAACTGACCACGGTGGACCTCGGTCCGCTGCTGGAAAAGCACAACCGCCTGGCGCTTCGGTTGGCGCAGGTGGTGGTTTGAACCTTGGCCTGTCTGGTGGGGCGATGGGGGGTTGATGGCCTGCGCTCCTTCGGCTCACGGACGCGGCTTGCTCTGCTCCGCGGCTGTCCCCCGGCGGCTGGTGCCGCCTCCTCCTTTATGCCGCTGCGCAGAGCAAGCCACGCCCGCGAGCTGCCTGCACGGTTATGCACTCAGCAGTCCCCACAGGCTTCGCACGCCAACGAGGTCGGCGGGGGCCGGTGACACCGGTCGCCGCCGACCGGCACAGACCAAGAAAAAACGCGGGAAAGCCCGACAGCTTCCCCGCGTTTTTCGAAGCGCCTTGACTCAAGCCCGGACGACGCCCGTCTTGAACACCGCCACCGACTCCACCAGCTGCAGCGCTTGCTGCTTGAGGCTGTCGGCCGCGGCGGCGCTTTGCTCCACCAGCGCCGCGTTCTGCTGCGTGCCCTGGTCCATGCGGGTGATGGCCTGACCGACCTGCGCCACGCCCGAACTCTGCTCGGAACTGGCGGCGCTGATCTCGCCCACGATGTCGCTCACGCGGCGGATCGAGGCCACCACTTCCTGCATGGTGGAGCCAGCCTGGTCGACCAGGGCCGAACCCTGTTCGACACGGTCCACGCTGGCACCGATCAGGCCCTTGATTTCCTTGGCGGCTTCGGCACTGCGCTGCGCGAGGTTGCGCACTTCGCCCGCCACCACCGCAAACCCACGTCCTTGTTCGCCAGCACGCGCGGCTTCCACCGCGGCGTTGAGCGCCAGGATGTTGGTCTGGAACGCGATGCCGTCAATGACTCCGATGATGTCGCTGATCTTGCGGCTGCTTTCGTTGATGCCCTTCATGGTCTGCACCACGCGGCCCACCACCTCGCCCCCTTGGATCGCCACGCTGGACGCAGTCTGGGCCAGCTGGCTGGCCTGGCGTGCGTTGTCGGCGTTGTGGCGCACGGTCGTGCCCAGCTGTTCCATGGTGGCAGCGGTCTCTTCGAGTTCGCTGGCCTGCTGCTCGGTGCGGGACGACAGATCCTGGTTGCCCGAAGCAATTTCGCTGCTGGCGTGTGACACGTAGTCGGAGCTGCGGCGCACGTCGTTCACGGCCTTGGACAAACCTTCCTGCATGGTTTGCAGCCAGGCCAGCAGGCTGTCGGTGTCGCCCTTTTTCAGGTGAATCGGCGTGGTCAGGTCACCTTCGGCCACGGCGCGGGCAATGCTCACAGCCGTGCGCGGCTCGCCGCCGAGCTGACGCAACATGTTTCGGGTGATCATCATGGCCAGGCTCAGGCCGACCAAAAGCGCCAGGCCGATCAGGCCCATGACCGCAAAACGCGCCCGGTCGTACACCGTGGTCACCAACGTGGCAGAGGCTTCACCGCCGTCGTAGTTGTACTTGAGCAGCGCCGTGAGGTTGGTGATCACCTCGTCAAACGCCATGCTGGCCAGGCCGTCGGCCAGGTCGGCTGCGTCCACCTGCTGCTTGTCACGGCCGAGCTTGATGACCTTTTCGTTGGCTTGCAGGTAGGCGGTCCAGGAGGTGGACAGCTTGTTGTTGAGCGCCGTCTCTGCCTCGCCCGACACGCGCCCCTGGTAACCCGCGAACAAGGCCTGCAAGGACTTGCCGGCCTCCTTCATCTTGTCTTCGTACTCGGCGTGGTAGCTGGTGTCGCCGGTGCGGCTGTGCTTGATCTCGAATTCGCGGTACTCGATCGCCAGCGCACGGGCGTCGGACAAGGCGCCCACGCCCTTGAGCCATTTCTGGGACAGCGCGATGGCTTCACCATCCACGCTCTTCAGACCCACCAGAGCGGTGGCGCCCAGAGCAGCCGTCAACACCAGGATGGACGCGAATGCGCCGAAGAGCTGCTGGGCGACCGTCAGTCGACGGAGCCAGCCAAAAGGATTGGGAAGTTTTTTCATCGCGCCACCGCCATCACTTCTTGTGACCGATGTAGCTGGCGCCGATCACTTTGCCGCCTGCGTCCTTGATGGGGTTGTAGCAGGCGTCAAAGGCGGTACCGAGCACGTCGATGGGGCCGCAGAACTGCTGGCCCTTGCTCACGGAGTCGTAGGCGGCGTTGCGGGCGAGCTGGGTGCCCACACCGCGTTTGCCTTCGGGCGTGAGCACGTTGGTGCTGACGCGCACGAACTCGTCGCCTTCTTTCACGAACACCGTGGCGGTGGCCTGGTGGCTCTTGCGGATGCCGTCGACCACGTCGAAGTTGTTGTTGATCTTGCGCTCGCCAAAGAACAGGGCTGGAACGGTTTTGCCGGCGACGGTGTCGGTGCCTTCCACGCGCGGTGCACCGATCTTGGTCAGGCGGCCGTCGAGGTCGGCGATGGTGGCCTTGGGATCGTTGGCGTGGGCGAAGGAGGCAGAGACGGCCAGCGTGGCCAGCATGAGGGCGCGGTTCAGTTTCATGAGAACTCCATATAAGACAAGGTTGATGAGGGCATCCGGCGGATGTAAGCCTGTATCGGTCACAACCCGTCAGACTTGAATTTTCATCAGCCCGCTCGGGCCTCAAAGGGCGATAAAGCCCGACTTGTCAGCCCAGTTCGGGCTTTCTGCACACGGCCGGCGCGTGCTTCAGATCAGCGTCACGAACGCCAGCCACCCCACAGCCACCCAGCGGTACACCTGGCCGGGAGGCTGGCGCCACACCGCCACCACGAGGAAGAGGTTGTAGGGCAAGGGGGCAAAGTGCACCGCAGCGGCCAGCGCGATGCTCAGGCCCGAAGCCGCCATGGCCAGCGCCACACCGGTGGCCAGCAGGTTGATCAACGTGCCCACCAGGACGAGGTCGCGCCAGAACAGCACGCGCATGGGCACGTCTGCGCGCCAGCGGCTCCTGAAGAATCCGACCGGACGCGACATCAGGCCGTTGCCAGCAGGCGCACCAGCCAGGCGTTCAGGTCGGCCACCTCCTGCGCGCACACCGAGTGCTCCATTGGGTAGGTGTGCCAGTCCACCGGGTAGCCCAGCGCCTGCAGCGCGTCGCGCGATTCGGTGCCGCGCTGAACGACCACCACCGGGTCGTGGGTGCCGTGCGCCAGGAAGATGGGCACGTCGCGGTTCGCTTCGCTTCGCTCGGTGGCGGTGCTGGCCGCCAGCGGCAAATACCCCGAAAGCCCAACCAGACCCGCCAGGCGCTGCGGCGCGCGCAGGCCGGCCATGAGCGTCATGGCGCAGCCCTGCGAAAACCCCATGAGCACGGTGCGCGAAGCCGGCACGCCGCGCGCAACCTCGCGGTCCAGCAGACCCTGAACCAGCGCGCAGGACTCGCGCAGCCCGGCATCGTCTTCGCGGCGCGACTGGCCGATGGGTGGGTGGATGTCGTACCAGGCGCGCATCTCGTAGCCGCCATTGAGCGTGACAGGGCGCACCGGAGCGGTGGGGAACACAAAACGCACCGGGCCGACGGCCTCCAGGTCCAGTTCATGCGCGATCGGCACAAAGTCGTTGCCGTCGGCGCCCAGGCCATGCAGCACGACGATGCTGGCCACAGGCACGGCCGCGGGGTTGCTGCCGGTGATGAGTTCGAGGGTTTCAAGCGTGTGTGAGGTCATGACCCGCAGCATAGCGGCTGCCTATGATGTAGGCCCTTTGTTCATCACCTTGACCATGACACCCCAAGCATTGCTCGACCACCTCGACCAAGGCCGCCTCTGGTCCGCGCCCTCCGGTCTCTCGCTGGAAGCTGCCTACGTGCAAGCCCTAGCGGTGCGGCAGCTGCGCATCGAGCGCGGAGAACAACCGCGCGGCTACAAGGTGGGCTTCACCAACCGCGCCATCTGGTCGCGCTACAACGTGTTCGCGCCGATCTGGGGCAGCGTTTGGGACAGCACGCTCACCCTGTGCGAGGGCGAAGGCAGCGTCTCGCTGTCCCGCACCTGCCAGCCACGGCTGGAGCCGGAGGTCGTGTTCGGCCTCAGGTCCACGCCCGCGCCCGACGCCACGCTCGACGACCTGTTTGCCACCCTCGACTGGGTGGCACCGGGCTTCGAGGTCGTTCAGTCGCACCTGCCGGACTGGAAGTTCCTGCCGCCCGATACCGTGGCCGATGGTGGCCTGCATGCGCGCCTGCTGGTCGGCCGGCGCACGCCGGTGCGCGAACTCGCTGGTGACGCCAACGCACTCGACACCCTGCTCGCCCAGGCCGAGGTGAGCTTGCTCAAGAACGGCGAGGTGGTGGAAAAAGGCCGGGGCTCGAACGTGCTCGACAGTCCGCTGCGCGCGCTGTTGCATTTCACGCAAACCCTGCGCGCCTGCCCGGGTGCACCCGATCTGCAGGCCGGCGACGTGGTCACCACCGGGACATGGACCGATGCCTGGCAGGTGGCGCCTGGTGAGCACTGGGCGGCGCGTTTTTCATCACCGCTGCCTGGTCTGTCGGTGCGCTTCAACGAGTGAAGAGCACCCGTGCTTGCAGGTGAAACCCTCTAAACACATCGCGGGAGCCTTGGTAGATTCCCGCCTCATACCCACAACGGAGACAAGCCAAATGACCAAGATCGCGTCGGACCTGCTGGCACTGCAGCGCCTGTACCACTGGGAGAAAACCGCCCCCACCCGCGTGGCCCTCACGCAGCCCATGGGCAACGGCGCCGTGCAAGACTTCACCTGGGCGCAGGTGGGCGACCAGGTGCGCCGCATGGCCACCCACCTGCAATCGCACGGCTGGGAGCCTGGCTCGAAGGTGGCCATTCTCTCCAAGAACTGCGCCTGGTGGATGATGAGCGACCTGGCCATCTGGATGGCGGGCTATGTGTCGGTGCCTCTGTACCCCACGCTGGCACCGGAAACCATCCGCCAGATCCTGGCGCACAGCGAAGCCAAAGCCCTCTTCGTGGGCAAGCTCGACGGCTGGGAAGGCATGAAGCCCGGCGTGCCCACCGACCTGCCCTGCATGAGCTACCCACTCTCGCCCGCAGACGCGGTGAAGAATTACGAAGGCTGGGATGCGATCTGCCAGCGCAGCCAGCCGCTGCAGGGCGCGCCTGTTCGCGATGGCGACGAACTCGCCACCCTCATCTACACCTCGGGCACCACCGGCATGCCCAAGGGCGTGATGCACACCTTCGCCAACTTCGCCTGGGCACTCGACGCTGGCCTCAAGCGCATTCCCATGACCGGCAACGACCGCATGCTGTCGTACCTGCCGCTGGCCCACGTTGTCGAGCGCATGCTGGTCGAACACGGCTGGCTGCGCACCGGCATGCATGTGTTTTTCGCCGAGTCACTCGACACCTTCGCGGCCGACCTGCAGCGCGCGCGCCCCACCATCTTTTTCTCGGTGCCGCGCCTGTGGGTCAAGTTCCAGCAGGGCATCCATCACAAGATGCCGCCGGCCAAGCTCAACCGCCTGCTGGGCATCCCGATCATCGGTGGCATCGTGCGCAAGAAGGTCATGAAAGCCCTGGGCCTGGACCAGTGCAAGTTCGCCGCCGGTGGCGCCGCGCCCATGCCCATCGCCCTGCTGCAGTGGTACAGCAAACTCGGCCTGAACATCAACGAAGGCTACGGCATGACGGAGAACCTTGCGCTCTCCCACATCACCGAACCCGGCAAGAACCAGCAAGGCACGGTCGGCCCGGCTTACGAAGGCGTGCAGCACCGCATCGACCCCGAGACCGGTGAGGTGCAGATGCGCAACTCCGCCATGATGCTGGGCTACTACAAGGAGCCCGAGAAGAGCGCGGAGAGCTTCACGGCCGACGGCTGGCTGCGAACCGGCGACAAGGGCACGATCGACAAGCAGGGCCTGCTGCGCATCACCGGCCGCGTGAAAGACCTGTTCAAGACCGGCAAGGGCAAGTACGTGGCACCTGCGCCGATTGAAGACAAGCTCGTGATGCACGAAGCGGTGGAGGCCTGCGTGGTCACCGGCGCCAACCTCGGCCAGCCATTGGGCATCGTGATGCTCAACGCGGAGGCCGTGACCAAGGTGGCCGATGCGGGTGCGCGCAGCGAGCTCGAAGCGTCGCTGGCGGCCCACCTCAAGACCCTCAACGCCACGCTCGACCCGCACGAGCAGCTGCAGTGCATCGTGGTGGTCACCACCGCCTGGACGGTGGACAACGACGTCATCACCCCGACCTTCAAGGTCAAACGCAACCGCATCGAAGACCTGTACGCCCGCCACTACGAAGCGTGGGAAGCGTCGGGCAAGAAAGTCCTCTGGCAGAAGGGCTGAACGCCGCGTGAGGGGCATGCCGCGATGGTTAACATCGCGGCATGCACATCCTCCTCACCGGCGCCGCCGGCTTCATCGGCATGCACACCGCCCTGCGCCTGCTGGCGCGCGGCGACACGGTGCTGGGCATCGACAACCTCAACGACTACTACGACGTGGCGCTCAAGCGCGCCCGGCTCGCGCCGCTGCTGGAGCATGCGGGTTTTGAGTTCGAGCAGATCGACATCGCCGACCGCCAGGCCATGGCGGCTCTGTTTGCAAACCACCGCTTCGACGCCGTGGTGCACCTCGCGGCGCAAGCTGGCGTGCGCTACTCGATCACGCATCCCAACGCCTACCTGGACAGCAACCTGAGTGGCTTCGGCCATGTGCTCGAAGGCTGCCGCGCGCAGAAACTGGGCCACCTCGTCTACGCATCGAGCTCCAGCGTGTACGGCGGCAACACCAAGATGCCGTTCGAGGAGACCGATCCGGTCGACCACCCGGTGAGCCTGTACGCGGCCACCAAAAAGGCCAACGAGCTGATGGCCCACACTTACAGCCACCTCTATGGCCTGCCCACCACCGGCCTGCGCTTCTTCACCGTCTACGGCCCCTGGGGGCGGCCCGACATGGCCTACTACTCGTTCACCCAGAAGGTGCTGGCCGGCCAGCCGATCCCGGTGTTCAACCATGGGCAGATGAAGCGTGACTTCACCTACATCGACGACATCGTGGAAGGCGTGCTGCGCGTGCTGGACAAGCCCGCCACGCCCGCACTGACGGGTGGAGCGCCCTACCGCGTCTTCAACATCGGCAACCACAACCCGGTGCCGCTGCTCGAATTCATCGGCTGCATCGAAGCCGCGCTGGGTCGCACGGCTGAAAAACAGTTCCTGCCCATGCAGGACGGTGATGTGCCCGCCACCTATGCCAGCACGGACGCCCTGCGCGAGTGGGTGGGCTTTGCGCCCTCAACGCCGCTGGCCGAGGGCATCCAGCGGTTTGTGGCCTGGTACCGGCAGTTCCACCAGGTGTGAGTCAAGCCATCTGGACCACGCGCCTGAGCACGCCGTCCACACCCTGCTCACACAGGCGAAGGACCGCCTCGAAACCGGCCGCGTTTCCGTAGTAAGGGTCGGGTACCTCGTTGCGCTCCTCCACGCCGGCGTACTCCAGGAACAGGTGCAGCTTGTGCCGGTGCTCGGCCGGGCAGACCCGTTGCAGGTTCGTGAGGTTGTCGAGGTCCATGGCCAGGATCAGGTCGAAGCGCTCAAAGTCGTCCTCGGTGACCTTGCGCGCACGTTCCTGGAGGATCTGGTCGTAGCCGCGTGCCTGCGCGAGCGCCACAGCCCGCCGGTCGGCCTTTTCGCCTTGGTGTGCGCCGTAGGTGCCGGCCGAGTCCAATGCCACAAGACCGGTCAGCTGGCGACGCGCCACCTCGGCGTGCATCACGCTGGCGGCCAGGGGGGAGCGGCAAATGTTGCCCATGCAGACGAGGAGGATCTTGACCATGGCGCCAAGGATAACGAGCCGCAACGACCCGCCAGACAACCCCAAAAAACAAAACCCGCCAGAAGCGGGTTTCGTGGGTTCCGTGCGGACGGATCAGATCAGATCAGATCAGATCAGGTAGTCGTCCACACTTTTGCCGGAAGCCAGCACAGCGCGCACCCACTCGGGTTTGCGGCCTGGGCCACCGGCCCAGAGTTCGCCGTTGGGACCGCGGTACTTCGGCGCCGACACCGATTTCGATTTGGCCGGCTTTTTGCCGCTGGTCGCGCCACCCAGATCGGCCACCGAAATGCCGAATTGCTTCATTTTGGCCTTGATGTCGGCAATCACGGAAGCGAGTTCGTCTTTGCGCGCCTGCTCGGCTTGTGCCATCAGGGTTTGCGCTTGCGCCATGAGTTCGGAATAGCTGGCCATTGATGAATCCTTTTGTATGTGAAAACGGATTGAAATGAACGATTGCAATCGGTTGATGCAAACCGCATTCTAATCGCGTTTTTCCGCCGCGGCTGCGGCCCACGGCCGCAGTTCGTCCGGCAGTTCGGCTTTGAACTCAATCGGGACATTTGTTACAGGATGGTGCAATCGCAGGCGCCAGGCGTGCAGGAACATCCGCTTCAATCCGGCCCGGGTCAATTGCCGGTTGAGTTCGAAATCCCCGTATTTGTCATCACCAGCAATCGGATGACCGGCGTTTGAAAGATGCACGCGAATCTGGTGCGTACGACCCGTCTTGATCGTCACTTCCAGCAGACTCAGCCCGTCAGGCAGCAAAGCGGCCAGAGTCGCTGGTGCCGGAATGCGGGCCGCCACTTTCACCAGCGTCACCGAATGCATGCCATCGGGATCCTCTTTGGTGGTCACCTTCACCCGCCGCTCGCCGTCCGCCAGCAGGTATTTGTGCAATGGCTGATCGAGCACTTTCAACCGGGCTGGCCAAGTGCCTTTGACCAGCGCCAGATAGGTCTTGCCAGTTTCCCGTTCGCGGAATTGATCCTGCAAGGCCTTGAGCGCACTTTTCTTCTTGGCAATCAGCAGCAGACCGCTGGTTTCGCGATCCAGGCGGTGTACCAATTCCAGCAAACGGGCGTCTGGCCGCGCCTGGCGCATTTGTTCGATCACGCCAAAACTCACCCCGCTGCCGCCATGCACGGCCACACCGGCGGGTTTGTCGATGGCGAGAAATGCCTCATCTTCAAACACCACCGGGAATTGGCGCGCAGGCGCGGGATTGAGTTGTTTTTCTTCGGCCCGTTCCGACAGGCGAATCGGTGGAATGCGCAGCACATCACCCGCCTGGACGCGGTCATCAGCCCCCACGCGGCCCTTGTTTCGACGCACCTCGCCCGAACGGATGATGCGGTAGATGTGGGTCTTGGGGACGCCCTTGAGCTCGCGGATCAGGAAGTTGTCAAGCCGCTGCCCGGCCGACTCTTCGTCCACCGTGAGGTGCCGCACCGCGGCGGCTGGGGGGGTCGGGAGCTGGCTCAAAGGAAATCCAGGGGAAATCGAGGGAAAGCGAGGGGACAACCAAGGGAAATAGGACACCAACGGGGTGGATGGCTGTCTATAATGCGTCACTCGCGTCACGTGCCGTAAGTGATTGATTTGCCTTGAGTTTAAGGCACGCACTGACGGCGCAGACCTCCCGGCCCGACAAAGCGGGAGACCGACGCGAGATGGTTGCCACCCGCAGCACCCGGCACCCCCCACCGCATCCGCAGCATTCCCCGTGGAATCCTGGTGCGGCCAAGGTGCGGTCGACGCCGCGGGCGAACCAGTCGATGAAAACAGCGAACCCGATTACGGAATACCCCAATCGATCAGCTTTCCAACGTGGAGCTGGTCGAGGACAAAGTGAACACAGAGATAACCCGGCCAGATCCATGTCTTTGACAGCCATCCAGCCTTCCCTGCTCACCCAACTCCACGCGCCTACGCCCTGACCTGGCGGTTCGACGCGGCACCTCGGTGCCTGCCTGTGTTGAACGCCTTCCCCGAACCGCGGGTCAACGGCTCTCCGGCAATTCCTCCCCCGTTCGCTTTTTCCGCTGGTTCACGGCGAGTTGACGCCCGTGGTCTTCTGACCAGGGCGTCCTTGTGTGTTTGAACGAAGGAAATCGCATCATGAAACGCATGCTGATCAACGCCACGCAGGCCGAAGAGCGCCGGCTGGCCATTGTGGACGGGCAAAAACTGCTCGACTACGAAATCGAAATCGAAGGGCGCGAACAGCGCAAGGGCAACATCTACAAGGCCGTCGTCACGCGCGTCGAGCCCTCGCTGGA
>PNMH01000052.1 GCA_013823505.1 Polaromonas sp.
CGGTGCCTTTGAGCGCCTTGCGCGTCCTCTTCCAGACCGGCCTCCTGCCAGCGAAACAGGGCCGGCAAGGGATCAAACTCGCCCTTGATGGGCCAGTAGGCGCCGATCACCGCGTCGGGTCGCTCGATCAGCCACACCCGCATGACCCGCTGCAGCATGTCGTTGCGAAAACCACGGTCGGCCAGGCCCAGGCGCTTTTCAACCAGGGCCTTGCGCCATTCGGTTTTCTGGGCCGCCGCCGCTGATCCTTCGACCTGTTTCCTGTGGGGTGGAGGGGAACTCTGGCCGTCTTTGGTGTCCATAATCAACGCATGAAACAGGTTGGTGTGAAACAGGGATCAAAAGCGCAGAACACGGCCGCCATGCAAGGCGTGCACCGGTGGGCTCTGCGGTTCATTATGGCCGTGCTGGTGTTGCCGGGGCTCTCGCACGCACAAAGCAGCAGCGGGGGCGACGCCACCCTGCTCGACATGCGGGACGCCTTTCGCCGCAACAACACGACCCAACTCGCGAATCTGCTGCCCGCCGTGCGCGGCCATGCCCTGGAGCCGCTGGCCATCTACTGGGACATGAAAGCGCGGCTGGAGAGCGCCAACCCGGTCGACATCCGCGCCGCGCTGGACCGCATGGCAGGCACCTATTGGGAAGACCGGCTGCGCAACGACTGGCTGCTGCTGCTGGGCCGCGCGCGTGATTGGCCCAATTTCTCCGCCGAGTTGCCGCGCTTTCGCATGAACGACGACCGGCAGGTGAGCTGTTACGCCCTCATGCTTGACGCCGCCAGCGGCCGAGTGCCGCCCGAGCTCGCCGCCGAACGCGTGCGCAGCCTCTGGCACGCGCAGCGCGAGGCCGACGACGGCTGCGCGACCGCCGCGCAGTCCTTGCTGGCCAGCGGCCACCTCAAACCCGAAGCAGCGTGGCAACGGGCACGCCTGGCGGTGGACGCCAACCGCCCGCGCGTGGCCAGCCAGGCCGTGGGCCTGCTCAACCCGGAATGGGCCGCCATGGTGGACACCGTCACCAGCGATCCCGCCAAGTACCTGGACGAGAAGATCACCGCCATCCGCCCGCGCACCAAAGAGTTGGTGACGCTGGCCATCATCCGGCTGGCGGTCAACGACCCGTCGGCCGCCGCCCTGGAGATGGACCGCACGCGCTGGAAAACCCAGCTCACGAAGGAAGAACGCAGCTGGGTCTGGGGCGTGATCGGCAAGCGATCGGCGCAAAAGCTGGAGACCCAGGCACTGACCCACTTCGCCAATGGCGAAGACCGCTTCATGCACGACGACCACCTGGCCTGGAAGGCGCGCGCCGGCATGCGCGCGGGTGCCTGGGCCCACGTGCGCGATGCGGTGGCAGCCATGAGCGAAGCACAGCAGGGCCAGCCCGACTGGGTCTACTGGAAAGCGCGCGCGCTCCAGGCGCTCAAACTGCCTGACGCTGCCACGGCCTCGGCGCAGGCGCGCACGCTGCTCGAATCCATCGCCTCCGAACGCGGCTTCTACGAGCAGCTCGCGCTCGAAGACCTGGGACGGCCCATCACCACACCGCCCGCTCCCGCTGCGCTGACCACCGAGGAAACCACGGCCGCGCAGCGCAACCCGGGCCTGCGCCGAGCGCTCATCGCCATCCGGCTGGGTCTGCGAAGTGAAGGCGTGCGTGAGTGGAACTACACCACCAACCTGCACGATGCCGGCGGCTTGGGCGAACGCGAACTGCTGGCCGCCGCTGCGCTGGCCTGCGAGGCCGAGCTGTGGGACCGCTGCATCAACACCAGCCTGCGAACACCAACGATGCAAGACCACGCGCAGCGCTTTCCCACACCGCACCGATCCGCCGTGGTAAGCCGAGCGCGCGAGATCGGCCTGGACCCGGCCTATGTGTATGGCCTGATCCGCCAGGAAAGCCGCTTCGTCACCGACGCACGCTCGGGCGTGGGCGCTTCCGGCCTCATGCAGGTGATGCCCGCCACCGCCCGCTGGACCGCGCGCAAGATCGGCCTGACTGGCTTCCAGCCCTCGCAGATCACCGAGCGCGACACCAACATCCTCATCGGCACGGCCTACCTCAAGCTCGCGCTCGATGACTTCGAAGGCTCACTGCCCATGGCCGCTGCCGCCTACAACGCCGGGCCGGGACGCCCGCGCAACTGGCGCAACGGACCGGTGTTGCCCGGCGAGATCTGGGCCGAGAACATCCCGTTCGAAGAAACGCGCGACTACGTCAAGCGGGTGCTGGCCAACACCACCAGCTATGCCGCCCTGCTCACCGGTCAGCCCCAGTCCTTGCGCGCGCGCCTGGGAACGATTGGCCCGCGCCTGGGCAGTGACGCGACCATCAACAAAGACCTCCCCTGAACCCATGAAAAACATTCTCGTCCTGGGTGGCACCGGCTTCGTCGGCCGCCACGTTTGTGAAAAACTGCACCGCCAGGGATGGCGCATCACGGTGCCCACCCGCCGGGCCATCAACGCCGCCGCGGTGCAACACCTGCCGCGCGTGACCGTGATCGAAGCCGACGTGCACGACCCGGCTCAACTGCTGCAACTGGTGACGGGCCACGACGCCGTGGTCAACCTCATCGCCATCCTGCACGGCACCGAAGAAGCGTTTGAGCGTGTGCACGTGGAGCTGCCGCTGTCCCTGTCGGAAGCCTGCGTGGCCGATGGCGTGCGCCGCCTGGTGCACATCAGCGCACTGGGCGTGAGCCTGGACGGACCCTCTCGCTACCAGCGCAGCAAGGCGCGCGGCGAAGAGTTGCTCCGCGCCGCCGGGCTGGACCTCACAGTGCTGCGCCCCAGCGTGATCTTTGGATCGGGTGACCGTTTCCTCAACGTGTTTGCCAGTCTGCAATCGATCTTTCCCGTGGTGCCACTGGCCAGCGCGGGCGCCCGCTTCCAGCCGGTGTGGGTGGAAGACGTGGCCAACGCGGTGGCGGTCTGCATCGCAGACCAAGGCCTGTCCAAGAGCACGGTCGGCCAGACCTTCGAGTGTGCTGGCCCCGACGTGCTGACGCTGGGCGAGCTGGTGGGCATTGCGGGGCGGTACGGCAGCCGGCAGCGCCCGGTGTTGCCGCTGCCCGCCTTTCTCGCCCGGATTCAGGCCGGGGTGATGGAACTGATGCCTGGCGAACCGCTGATGAGCCGCGACAACCTGGACGCCATGTCGGTCGACAACGTGGCCACCCAACAATGGCCGGGGCTCCCCTCGCTGGGTATCGTGCCGGCCAGCGTGCACACCGTTGCGCCGACCTACCTGGGTCAGCGTGGTGGCCGCAGCAAGCTGCTGGATTTCCGCCAGGGTGGGCGGCCACCCGCCGCCTGATGGGCGCGACTTTCGTGACTTTTGACTGATATCAACATCCGTAAATAACACCAAGGTGTCATTTTTTTAGGCGTTTTTCGGGATTACAGTAAACCGTACACAGTACCACTCCAACCCGAGGAACCCCCATGAACGACACCAGCGTGAAGCCTCCCGTCCGCCGCCCAAATTCTGCCGCCATCGGTCCGGCGTACCGCACCGAACACCAGCGCGATGTGATCAACCGCCTCAAACGCATCGAAGGTCAGGTGCGCGGGCTGATCGACATGGTCGAAGATGGCCGCTCGTGTGAAGACGTGGCGCAGCAGATGGCGGCAGCGCGCAAGGCCATGGACAAAGCCTTCTACCGGATGATGGCCACCTCGGTGATGGAGGCCGTGTCCTCTTCCGAATCGGAGGTGCACACCTTCCGCGAGGTCGAGCGCTCCACCCGCATCCTCGAAAAATACGCCTGAGCCGGGCCGGCGCAGATCAATCCGAGGCGTTTTGGGCATCAATCCGCCCGTCCGAAGTCCTTACCATGGGAACACTTTCAGGAGGTTCCCATGGCACTGCAGCTCTACGTCGGCAACAAGAATTACTCGTCCTGGTCCATGAGGCCCTGGGTGCTCATGAAGCAGGCGGGCATTCCGTTTGAAGAGGTCATGGTCCGCTTCGACTCGTTCGATGTGGACTCGGTTTTCAAGCAGCGCCTGCGCGCCGTCAACCCCCTGGGCAAGGTGCCGGTGCTGGTGGATGACGGCTTCGCCATCTGGGACACGCTGGCCATTGCCGAATACCTCGCCGAGCGCTTCCCCGAGAAACAGTTGTGGCCTGCCGATGTGAAAGCGCGGGCCCGTGCTCGCAGCGTCTGCGCCGAGATGCACAGTGGCTTCAGCGCGCTGCGCAGCCATTGCCCCATGAACATCGAAGCATCGCTGCCCGAGATTGGCCGGCTGGTCTGGCGCGACAAACCTGCCGTGCGCGCCGACATGGCGCGTCTGGGTGGCCTTTGGAGCGAGCTGCTCGCAGCGCAACCCGCTGGCGCCCTGCTGTTCGGCGCGTTCACCATCGCCGACGCCTACTTCGCGCCGGTCTGCATGCGCATCAAGACCTACGAACTGCCGCTGCCGGCCGATCTGCTGGCGTATGTCGACCGTGTGTGCGCGTTGCCGGGTGTGAAAGCCTGGATCGACGACGCGCTGGCCGAACACGATTTCATCGACTTTGACGAGCCCTATCGCCTCGGGCGATGACAGGGCGCCGGGCCTAAACTCGGCGGCATGAAAACCTATCTCGTCGGCGGCGCGGTGCGTGATGCGCTGATGGCACAAGCCACCAGCGCATCAGAGGCCTCGCACGTCGATCGCGACTGGGTGGTGGTGGGTGCCACGCCTGAAGCCATGGTGCAGCAAGGCTTTCTGCCCGTGGGCCGCGACTTTCCGGTGTTCCTGCACCCTGACACTCGCGAGGAATACGCGCTGGCCCGCACCGAGCGCAAGACCTCACCCGGCTACCGCGGCTTTGTGGTGCACGCCGAACCCGGCGTGACGCTGGAGGACGACCTGGCGCGCCGCGACCTCACCATCAACGCCATGGCGTTGGCGGCCGTTGATGCCAACGACCCGGCGCGTGCACAGATCATCGATCCACACCACGGCCAGCAAGACTTGCAGAACCGCGTGCTGCGCCACGTGACCGACGCGTTCACCGAAGACCCGGTGCGCATCCTGCGGCTGGCGCGCTTTGCGGCGCGTTTTCCCGATTTTTCCGTGGCGCCCGAGACGCTGACCTTGATGCGGGACATGGTCGCGCACGGTGAGGTTGACCACCTGGTGGCCGAGCGCGTGTGGCAGGAGCTCGCGCGCGGACTCATGGAGCAGCGGCCCAGCCGCATGTTCGACGTGCTGCGCGACTGCGGCGCCCTGAAGCGCCTGCTGCCCGAGGTGGACCGGCTCTGGGGTGTGCCGCAGCGCGCCGAGTACCACCCCGAGATCGACACCGGCGTGCACCTGATGATGGTGCTTGACATGAGCGCGCGACTGGCCGCGCCACTCACCGTGCGCTTCGCCTGCCTGGGCCACGACCTCGGCAAGGGCACGACACCCGCCGACGTGCTGCCGCGCCACATCGGCCATGAGGAGCGCAGCGCGCGCCTGCTCAAGGGCGTGTGCGAGCGGCTGCGGGTGCCGGTGGACTGCCGCGAACTGGCCGATGTGGTGGCGCGCGAACACGGCAACATCCACCGCAGCGAAACGCTCGGCGCCGCAGCCCTGGTGCGCCTGCTGGAGCGCTGCGATGCGCTGCGCAAACCAGCGCGTTTTCACGAGGTGCTGCTGGCCTGCGAATGCGATGCGCGCGGACGGTTGGGGTTGAGCGAGATCAACTACACGCAGCGTGCGCGGCTCGCACAAGCGCTGGTGTGGGCGCAGTCGGTCGACACGGCCAGCATCGCTGCGCAAGCGCAAGCCGATGGCCTGAGCGGCCCCAAGGTGGGCGAACAGATCCACAAGGCCCGCGTGGCCGCTGTGGCGCGCGGCCTCGGCGCTGCAGACCCCGCCGTTGCTGGCGATTGAGCACGTTCCGCATCCGTCAAGCGGGCTGAAAAACTTCGCACCCTGAAGGTGGGGTATGCCGCCGGGCTGGTCATGCGCACGCTTCGCGTGTTACGGTGGCCCGCTGATGAGTACATTGCCCAAGCTGCTGACGCAAGGGTCAGCACTCTTTCTGGATTTTGATGGAACGCTGGCCGAACTGGCCCACCGGCCCGACGCGGTGGACGTGCCCGTTGATCTCGCGCGCCTGCTGGACCGGTTGCACGAGCGCTTGAATGGCGCGCTGGCGATCGTGACCGGCCGCGCCCGCGAAGACATCGAACCCATGCTCTCTCCCTGGCGCTGGCCAGCCGCGTTCGAGCACGGCGCCCTGCGCATCCCGGCGCACGGCGACGCAGCGGCAATGCGCCCGCCCGGACTGGAGCGCGCCGTGGCTGCCGCGCAGCACCTCGT
This sequence comes from Polaromonas sp., assembly GCA_013823505.1. The sequence goes on from PNMH01000052.1 coordinate 6,312, forward strand.
CTCACGACACACCGGGTTGCTGCTGGAAACCAAACAGACCTCCATGGCGCTGCACTTCCGGCTGGCGCCGTCGCTGGAGGCCTTGTGCGTGCAGACGCTGTCGCGCTCCATCGACAACGCGAGCGGTCTGCAGTTGCTGCATGGCAAATCCGTGATCGAGGTGAAGTCGGTGGGCGTGAACAAAGGTCTCGCCATCCAGGCCTTCATGAACGAGGCGCCGTTTGCCGGCCGCCTGCCGGTGTTCGCCGGTGACGACGTGACCGACGAAGCCGGCTTCGCGGTGGTGCAGCGTCTGGGCGGGACCGGCATCAAGGTGGGTGCGGGCACCAGTTGCGCCCTGCAGCGCTGCGAGAACCCCGAAGCCCTGCGTGCCTGGCTCGCGGATGCACTTCCAACCCCTCTGATCCACACATGACCCTCTCTCCGAACGGCTTCGCGCCGCCCGCCGCCCCATCGCTCTCGCTCGGCGTGGTGGGCAACTGCGCCTTCAGCGCGCTGATCGATCCGCACGGCCGTGTGGTCTGGAGTTGCCTGCCACGCTTCGATGGTGACCCGGTGTTTCATGCCTTGCTCGGCGGTACCGACGCAGAAGCCGGCTCGTGGGCGATCGAACTCGAAGACATGGTGGAGGCCACGCAGCGCTATGAGCCCAACACCGCCGTGCTCGTGACCGAGCTGTGGGACAGCCAGGGTCAGGGCATCGCCATCACCGATTTCGCCCCGCGCTTTCTCGCGCGCGGCCGCTACTTCCGGCCCACGCAGCTGGTGCGCCGCGTGCGCCCGCTCAAAGGCGCACCGCGCATCCGCGTGACGCTCACACCACGCTTCGACTGGGGCGCACAAGCCCCGCGCATCACCTCGGGCAGCCACCACATCCGCTATGTGGGCGACGCGCAAACGCTGCGCCTGCACACCGACGCGTCCATCAGCCACGTGCTGGCGCGCGAACCCTTCTTGCTCACGCAGGAGCTGAACTTCATGTTCGGCCCGGACGAGACGCTGGAAGGCGGGATCGGCGACACCGCGCGCCACTTTGAGCAGGAGACGCTGGCCTACTGGCGCGGCTGGAGTCAGCGACTGGCCTTGCCGCTGCAGTGGCAAGACGCCGTGATCCGCGCGGCCATCACGCTCAAGCTCTCGCTGTTCGAAGACACCGGCGCCATCGTGGCTGCCATGACGACCAGCATCCCCGAAGCCCCGGGCAGCCAGCGCAACTGGGACTACCGCTACTGCTGGCTGCGCGATGCGTTTTTTGTGGTGCGCGCCCTCAACAGCCTGGCCGAGGTCGGCACGCTGGAGGACTACCTGCGCTGGTTGTCCAACGTGGTGGTGGGCGCGAAGGACGGTGATGCCAGCGGCCACATCCAGCCCTTGCACGGCATCGGCCTGGAACGCGAGTTGCCCGAGCGCATTTGCGAAACGCTGCCCGGCTACCGCGGCATGGGACCGGTGCGCGTGGGCAACCAGGCGCAGGAACATTTCCAGCACGACGTGTACGGCAATGTGGTGCTCGCCGCCGCACAGGCCTTTCACGACCGGCGTCTGCTGCGCCCGGCCGGACTGGCCGAATTCGAGCGACTGGAAGCGGTGGGCGAACAGGCGGTGCGCGTGTTCGACCAGCCCGACGCCGGCATGTGGGAGCTGCGCACCCGTGCTCGCGTGCACACCAGTTCTGCGCTGATGTGCTGGGCCGCCTGCGACCGCCTGGCCAAGATCGCACTCACGCTCGATCTGCCCGGCCGCGCCCAGCACTGGGGTGACCGCGCGGCCTCGATGCGCGACCGCATCCTGCGCGACTCGTGGAGCGAAGAACGCCAGGCCTTCGCCGAGAGCTTCGGCGGGCGTGATCTGGATGCCAGCGTGCTGCTCATGGTGGAGGTGGGTTTCATCGATCCGATGGACCCGCGCTTCGTGGCCACACTCGCTGCGCTCGAAGAACACCTGTGCGACGGCCCTTACATGCGCCGTTACGAAGCGGCCGACGACTTCGGCAAGCCCGAGACTGCCTTCAACATCTGCACCTTCTGGCGCATCGACGCGCTCGCCCGCACCGGCCGCAAGGCCGAGGCCCGCGCCATCTTCGAGACCATGCTGGCCGCGCGCAACCCGCTGGGCATGCTCTCCGAAGACACGCACGCCACCACCGGCGAGATGTGGGGCAACTACCCCCAAACATATTCCATGGTCGGGATCATCAACGCTGCCATGCGCTTGTCGGCGACCTGGGACACGGTGATCTAGATGGGACGCCTCGTCATCGTTTCCAACCGCGTGGCCGATCCGCGCAAGGCCGCCTCCGGCGGACTCGCCGTGGCCGTGGGCCAGGCGCTCGAAGCCACGGGCGGGCTGTGGTTCGGCTGGAGCGGCAAGATCGTGGAAGACGGCACACCGGGCGAAGGCGACCTGCACCTGCAGACCGCCGGCAAAGTCCAACTGGCCACGGTGGACCTGAGCCGCGAAGACCACGACAGCTACTACCTCGGCTACAGCAACGGCGTGCTCTGGCCGGTGTTCCACTACCGCCTGGACCTCGCCGATTTCGACGCCGGCTACATCGGCGGCTACCGGCGCGTGAACCAGATGCTGGCGCACAAGCTGGCGGGTTTGCTGCGGCCCGACGACGTGATCTGGGTGCACGACTACCACCTGATCCCGCTGGCCGCCGAGCTGCGCGCCATGGGTTGCCAGCAGCGCATGGGTTTCTTCCTGCACATTCCCATGCCTCCACCACTGATCCTGGCGGCCGTGCCGGAACATGACTGGCTCATGCGCTCCCTGTTTGCCTACGATCTGGTGGGTCTGCAAAGCCAGGCCGATGTGTCGCACTTCGCGCGCTACGTGGGCACCGAGACCGGGGCGGACATCCTGGGCGAACACGAGTTCCGCGCCTTCGGCAAGACCCTGCAGGTGCAGGCCTTCCCCATCGGCATCGACGTGGACGAGTTCATCGCGCTCGGCGAGGCGTCCGAGGCGCGGGAGATGCACACGCAGATGCGGGACGAATACTCGCGCCGGCGCCTGCTGCTCGGTGTCGAGCGCATGGACTATTCCAAGGGCCTGCCCCAGCGTCTCAAGGCGTTTCGCCAGTTGCTGCAGGCCTACCCGGAAAACCTGGGCAGCGCCACGCTGATCCAGATCGCCGCGCCCAGCCGCGAGTCGGTCGACGCCTACGCCGCCTTGCGCCAGGAGCTGGAGAGCCTGTGCGGCGCCATCAACGGCAACTTCGGTGAACTCGACTGGATGCCGGTGCGCTACATCCACCGCAACGTGGCGCGCAAGCGCCTGCCGGGTCTGTACCGCGCGGCCAGCGTGGCGCTGGTCACGCCGCTGCGCGACGGGATGAACCTGGTGGCCAAGGAATTCGTGGCCGCGCAGGACCCGGACGATCCGGGTGTGCTGGTGCTCTCGCGGTTTGCCGGCGCGGCCGAGCAGATGCGCGACGCCCTGCTGGTGAATCCGTACGACACCACCCGCACCGCCGAGACCATGCAGCGGGCCCTGCAGATGCCGCTCGAAGAACGCCAGCGCCGCCATCAGGCGCTGTTGGCGGGCATCCGCGAACACGACGTGCACTGGTGGCGCAAGCGCTTCCTGGACGCGCTGGCCGCCGTTCCCGCCCCGTAACCCCCCACCCGCTCGCGTTGGCCTGCGGGCCGGCGCGAGCGTTGCCTTTTCACGAACCGGAGGACCCCATGAACGACAACCTGATTGAAATCGCTACCCGATGGTGGGCCAGCATGGGCGGTGCCGCCACCACGCTGCTGCGCGTGACCCTGATCATCGTGGCGGCCTGGGTGCTGATCGCGGTGTTGCAGCGCGCCATCCGCACCCTGCGCGAACGCATCGCCAGCCGCATGGACGACCGCGAGTCGGCCAAGCGCGCCGAAACCCTGGGACGCGTGTTCCGCTACCTCGCCTCGGTGGTCGTGAGCCTGATCGCCACCATGCTGGTATTGGCGGAGGTGGGCGTGTCGGTGGCGCCCATCCTGGGTGCGGCCGGCGTCGTGGGTCTGGCCATCGGTTTTGGCGCCCAAAGTCTGGTCAAGGATTTCTTCACCGGCTTCTTCATCCTGCTGGAGAACCAGATCCGCCAGGGCGACGTGGTCAAGCTCGGCGACCATGCCGGCATGGTGGAGGTGGTCACGCTGCGCTACGTGCAGCTGCGCGACTACGACGGCAATGTGCACTACGTGCCCAACGGCCACATCAGCACCGTGATCAACATGACACGCGGCTTCAGCAACGCGGTGATGGACATCGGCGTGGCCTACCGGGAAAACGTGGATGAGGTGATGGGCGTCATGCGCGGTGTGGCGGCGACGATGCGCGACGACCCCGATTTCCAGCACAAGATCCTGGCCGAGCTGGAGATCGCCGGAGTGGAGAGCCTGGCCGACTCGGCCGTGGTCATCCGCTGCCGCTTCCGCACCCTGCCGCTGGAGCAGTGGGGCGTCAAGCGCGAGTACCTGCGTCGGGTGAAGGCTGCTTTTGATGAGCACGGCATCGAGATTCCCTACCCGCACATGACGGTGTACGCCGGCCAGGACCGCCAGGGCAAGGCGCCAGCTTTTGCCTTGCAGCAACTCGCCGAGGCCTGAAGCCAGCGCCCCGGTCGGCGTTTGCCCCAGCAGCTGGCAGGGGCGGCCGGGCTGTGCCACCATGCAGCGATCAGGAGCCCACCATGACCGCTCGCAACCCCCTCAACCGACCCCTGGCCGACGGCATCCAGCGGGTCGGCTTTCGCAAGTGGTACGAACGTGAGCTGCTCTCCAGCCACGCGCACATGGCGCTGGCGCTGATCTCGGCGGTGGCCATGATGGCCAGCTTCGAGGCGTTTCGCGGCGCCAGCGCCAGCGAAAAGCTCATGAACACCGCCTTCGTGCTGGTGTGTGCGGCCATCGCGCTCTGGTCCATGCGCCGCTACCTCTACCTGCTCATGCACGCCGAAGAAATGGCCAACCAGGCCAACTGCGCCCAGTGCCAGGCTTACGGTCTGCTCAAGTTGCAGGAAGTGCAGGACCGTCGACAGGCAAACCAGCGCCTCGTCCCGGTGTGCTGCAAGCGCTGCGGCTTCCAGTGGGATCTGCAGGACGATTGAAGTCACGCACCCCCGCCAGCCAGCGCCGGATAATCAGGGCATGGCACACCTCCTGATTGTGGAAGACGACGAACTCCTGCGCGATGGCCTCAGCGCCCAGCTGATGCAAGCCGGCCACCGCATCACCACGGCCGAGGACGGTCAGGTCGCGCTGAACCGGCTGGAGACCGAGCCGTTCGACGGTGTGGTGCTGGACCTGGGCTTGCCCCGTGTGGATGGCCTCACCGTGCTGCGCACGCTGCGCCAGCGCCTGCCCGCCCTGCCGGTGCTGGTGCTGACCGCGCGCGACGGAGTGGAAGACCGCGTGGCCGGTCTCAACGCTGGAGCCGATGACTACCTGACCAAGCCCTTCAGCCTGGACGAGCTGCAGGCGCGCCTGCAGGCCCTGCTGCGCCGCGCTAACCTGCCGACGTCGACCCTCGGCGATGCCGGCGACGACCACCACACGCTGCGCCTGGACGCCCAGTTGCAACGCGCCTGGCTGGGCGACGACGCCATCGACCTCACCCCGCGCGAATGGACCCTGCTCGACCTGCTGGTGCGACACACCGGCCGCGTGGTCAGTCGCGACGACGTGCTCAACGCCTGGCAGGCCGTGGCGGGCGAAACGGGCGCGCTGGCCTCCAACGCGCTGGAGGTGTACGTGCACCGCCTGCGCCGCAAGCTCACGGGCTCGCCGCTCAACATCCGCAACATCCGCGGTCTGGGCTACCTGCTCGAAAAGACCAGCGAGTAGGCACCGCTTGAGCAAGCCCTCGCTCCTGTCGCTGCACCGCCAGTTGATGTTGTGGCTGCTGCTGCCGCAGCTCGTGCTGTGGGCCGGTGGCGGATTGCTCACCTACCGCATCGCGCTGAGTTACGCCGAGAAGGCCATCGACCAGTCGCTCATGCAATCGGTGCGCGCATTGGCGCGGCAGGTCAAGCCGATCGGTTCGGGCCTGCTGATCGATTTCCCGCGCGCCGCGCAAGACGTGCTGTCGCAGGACCCCACCGACCCCTTGAGTTACCTGGTCACCTCACCGCCCGGCCAGTTTCTGCTGGGCAACCCGCGCCTGCCCGCTCCGCCCAGGGCGCCCACCCGCTTCGGTGAACCCTTGCAGTACGGCGCCAGCCTCGACGGCCGGCCGATGCGCATCGTGGCCATGGACGTGAGCTACGGCGAAGACAGCGCGCCGCAAACGCTGCGCGTGCAGGTGGGCAAGGGCACGGCCGCGCAACAACAGATTGCGCGCGAGCTGGTGGCCGACCTGCTGGTGCCGCTGCTGGGCCTGGGCGTCGTGCTGAGCCTGTTGGTCTACGGCGGCATCCGCCGGGGCTTGGCGCCGCTCAAACGGCTCACGGGCCAGCTGGAGAACCGCTCCGTCAACGCACTCTCACCCATCGGCATGACGCAGGCACCCAGCGAGGTGCATGCGCTGGTCCAGGCGGTCAACGGTCTGCTCGGCGAGGTGGAGCGCAGCGTGGTGCAGGAAAAACGCTTTCTCAACGACGCCGCCCACCAGCTGCGCACGCCGCTGGCCGGGCTGATCAGCCAGGTGGAACTGGCGCAGCGCGAAACGCAGGACCCGGTGCTGCGTACGCGCCTGGCCAAGGTGCTCACCGGCGCCGAACGCAGCGCCCACCTGGTGCACCAGCTGCTCACGCTGGCCCGCAATGAAACCCACGCACGGCGCGAACCGCTGGACCTGGCCGAGCTCGCACGCGATGTGGCCCGCGAATGGACGCCGCGTGCCATGGCCGCGGGCGTTGACCTGGGCTACGAGGGCTTGGAGCACCTGCGGCTGGAAGGTGACGCACTGCAACTGCGCGAAGCCCTGGCCAACCTGATCGACAACGCGCTGCGCTACACACCGCGTGGCAGCAGCGTCACGCTGGCGGTGGCTGCGCGCGCCGGCGGCGCCGAACTGGTGGTTGAAGACAACGGCCCCGGCCTCAGCGACGAGGAGATGGCCCATGTGTTCCAGCGCTTCTGGCGCGCCAGCGAATTGCCCGGGGGTTGCGGTCTGGGCCTGGCCATCGTGCGGGAGATCGCGCACCGGCACGGCGGCGATGCCCGCGTGGAGCGGGCCTTGCCCCACGGGCTGCGGGTGGTGCTGCGGCTGGCCTGAGCCGCCAGCACACAGCACGGCCTGCCCGCGCCGGGACGTCAAACCTGGCGGATGCCCGCACCACCGCCTGGTGCGCTCGCCTCGCCTGCATCACGCTCATCCGCGGGCGGCAACGGTGCGAGATAGCCCGCCAGCAGAAACAGCACGCCGATCGCCAGCAACCCGCCCGCCAGGCCGATGGCGGACAGGCCGGCGCTGCCCACCGAGGCGAGCAACTTCAGCAAGGCCAGCACGCACAAACCCGCAGCCGCCTGCCACACCAGCCGATCGCCTTCACGCGAACTCCTGAACACAAAGGCCACGGCCAGGGCGGTGAGCACCACCGGCAGCGATGCCGCCCCCATGGCGGCTGGCCACCCCACGGCACCGCCTTGCGCCACCGAATGGCCCCACACGTACGCCAACACCACGAACGATGCGCTGGCCACCAGCCAGCGCATCAGCCGGTGAAACCGCGTGCCCCATCGCACGAAGCAGACCAACCCCAAACCACTGAGCACAGCGCACAGGCTGGCCAGCCCGCCTTGTCCTGGCCGCACCAGCACCGAGGCCAGCACCATCGCGCCCAGCGACACCAGCACAGCGCGCTCGGCATCGACCACCGCCGTGCCGACCCCGTCCCCATGCCAGAACGCCTGCAACTTCATGTGCACTTGCAACCAGCCAAAGGCCAGCCAGGCCATCGACACCGCCACCAGCGTGAGCAATGCGGGTTGGCCGAAGTGAAACAGCAACAGGGCGGGCAGGTGCAAGACGAGCAAGGTGCACAGCGCCTGAACCAGCGCCACCCCGGAGCGCGCAGCCCAGTCGGGGTTGCGCTGGCTGAGCATCCTGAGTGCCCCAAAACCACCCAGCACCGGCAAGACCAGCACCAGGATGACCAAGGGCATCGGCCGCGCCACGCCCTCCACCTGCACCAGCAGCCAGCCCAGCGCGACGAGGCCTCCGAGCACTGCGGTGAGCGGCGCGGCCGTTTGCTCACGCACCTCTGGCCACCGGTTGAACCCCGGCAACAACACAAAACCCAGCGCCAGCGCGAGCAGTGCCTGATGGAGCACGACGGTGTTCAGCAGCGTGGCGGTGGAGGGCAGATGACCAGCCGCTGTCCACAAAGGCACCATGAGCACACTGGCCACGGCCGTCACGCCGGCATACAGCCAGCCATCGGTGCTGCGCAGCCCGGTGCCATGCCGCAAAGCCAACACAAAACCAGTGAGCAGGGTCAGTCCACACGACCAGGCAAGGCCTTGCTGCCAGAGCACGATGGCACCGGCCAGCACCAGTGCTCGTGCCAGCCAGGCGCGCACCACCGACGTCGGACTGGCCATCAGCCCCATCAATACGCCCTGTGCGAACAAGCCCACGCCCGTCACCGCCTCGGGCAGACCCGAGCGGGCAAAGAACGCCACCAGACACAGGCTGGCCAGCAACGTGAGCGAAGACCACAACACCGTCACGCGGCGGTGGGCCCACGCCATGGCCAGACCAACGGCCATGGCGCCCAGGCTGGCCCACCCGAACGCACGCGGCGACAGCAGCCAGGATTCGAGAGCCAGATACACCAGAAAAGCCAGACCCAGGCAGCTCACGAGCACTGCTGACTCGCGTGACGCCTGCGCCGGGAGCACGCCGCCTTGCAAGGCGCTGCCCCAGTGGCGATGCACCCACGCCAGCGCCCACAGCAGAAACAGCCCTGCATACGCGTGCAGCAAGCCCTGCTGTGTCAAAAGCGGCAGCGGGTCGCGCGCCGCGAGATGGGTGAATCCAGCCAACCCCGCTGCACACAGGTGAGCATGCACCGCGATCTCCAGCCAACGTTCCCGCGCGCTGACCCACAGCGCAAACGCCGTGATCACCAGCCCATAGCCCAGGTTGAACAACAACCCGCCGTTGCCCTGGAGCGCCAGCAGGGGTGTGGCATACGCACCGAGAAAGCCCACCGCCGCCAGCACCTTGGAGTCCTCGACCAGGGCGCGGGCCACGAGCGCCAGCGACACCAGCGCCATGAGCGCCAGCCCGGTCTGATCGTTCATGATTGTGTAGATCTGCGTCGCGGCATAGACGCCCAGGTAGGCCAGCGCTGCGCCGCCGCCTTGGGCCATCTGACCCCAAAGCCGGTTGCGCGAGCCGAGCAACCAACCCGCGCCCGCCAGTGCCACCCCCGCCATCACGGTCAGGCCCGACTTCGCGGCAGGGGAGAGCAACTCGCCCCAGGCGATGGACCTGAACATGATCGCGAAGCCGATCATCAGAAGGGCAATGCCGCCGGTGGCGAAAAGGTTCTTGCGCAGGTATTGGAACAAGCCCGTGGCGGCGCCAGAGGCCTCGGGCGAGGACTTGCGCTCCCGGCCGGGAGTCGCGGCTTCCAACGTGGCCGCCGATGCCGCTGCAGGCGCTCGAACCGTCGCAGCCGGTGCAGAGGTCGGCACGATCGGACCGGGCACTCGCTGGATGGGCTCAGCTGTCAGGAGCTCGGGTGTCAGGGGCTCGGGCGTCAGGGGCATCGGATGCGTGTCCACCTCCGCCGGCCAGGCATCTGCGGCTTTGTCGGCGCTGCGCTGCCCAGCGGTCTGGGCCCTGAGCAAGCCCTGTGCTCGCTCCAGCTCGGTCACTCGGCGTTGGAGCGAGCGAACATCGTTCCACCAGACATACCCGATCGCCAACAAGGCGATCAACCACCAGATTTCCACAGCGTCCTCCCAGACAGTTGTCAGCGCCGGGACTTTACCCCGACGCAGGGAGCACGCGACGGACCAGCGACCTCAGCCGAAGACCGAGTCGCTCTCGGCGTGTGCGCTGCCCACAAACACGCGCAGCACCGTGCCTTCGCCGTCTTGCTCCCACAGCCGGCCCTGCACGGTGAACTGCCGCCCGCCGAGCCGGAACACATCGCCGGTCATGGGTGCTACACCGTGACCGCGCCAGAAATCGGGCACGGCGAGCGAGGTGCGGCGGATCCAGGTCTGGTCTTCGGGGTTGAACACGAGCGCGATGCGCAGGGTGGACTGGCTCATGGGCGGCTCCTTGGTCGGCGAAAGATTCCGGCAGGGCCGCAGCTTAGCGCAGCCCTTGCCCTGGCTTGGGTGCCGTCAGGCGACCTCACGACCCGCGCCCGCCGACCAGATCCGGTACCAGCTCTGCGCGTCCATGGACAGCGCCAGCGCGTCGGCGGCCTGCTGGTACGCCTGAACCCGCCGCGAGCCCAGCACCGGCACCGGGCGCGAGGGATGGCGCAGCAGCCAGGCGATGGCCACCGCCTCGGGGGACGTGCTCCACCCAGCGGCCAACGCCAGCAGGGTCTCGCGCACCCGCAACGAGGTCTCATCCGTTCCGGTGAACAGGCGCCCACCCGCCAGCGGCGACCACACCATGGGCGAAAAACCCAGCGCCTGGGCCTGGTCCAGCGTGCCGTCGTCGAGTGCGGCCAGGTGAAGGGGTGAACATTGAATCTGGTGCGTCACCAGGGGAACGTGGGCATCGAGCAGGGCCAGCTGCGAGGCGGTGTGGTTGGACACGCCGAAGTGCAACACCTTGCCCTCGCTGCGCAGGCGCTCCAACGTGTCGGCCAGCTCCGCGGCGTTCATCAGCGCGTCGGGGCGGTGAATGAGCAACACATCCAGGTGATCGGTTCGCAGTTGCCGCAGCGAGTTTTCCACCGAAGCGCGCACGTGCGCGGTGGATGTGTCGTAGTGCTTGATGAGGTTGTTGGGCCGAGCGGCGTTCACCAGCTGGATGCCGCACTTGCCCACGATCTGCATGCGCTGGCGCAACCCCGGCTCAAGCTGCAGCGCCTCGCCGAACTGGGCCTCCACCGTGTAGCTGCCATAGATGTCGGCGTGGTCGAAGGTGGTGATGCCCAGGTCAAGGCATGCCTGGATCCAGCCCACCCGCTGCTGCGGGCTCAGGCCCCACTCGCCCATGCGCCACGCACCCGCTGCCACGCGCGAGAAGACCGCGCCGCGGCTCTCGATGACCGGCACCGCGCTCACGAGAGCCGCCGACCGGCGTCCGGATCGAACCAGTTCACGTGCAGCGCCTGCACCTCCAGCCCCACGCGGTCGCCGGGCGCCACACGCACCTGCGGCGCGGTGCGCACCGTCACGTTGCCGGCCTCGGTCTTGATGACCACGAAGGTGTCGGCCCCGGTGGGTTCCACCACGCTGACCTCGCCGCGCCAGGGCGCGCTGTCGGTCAGGGTGACGTGCTCGGGCCGCAGGCCCATGAGCGCCGCGGTGTGGCCGGCGCCTGGGCAGGCCAGTGGCAGGTCGGCCCCGACGATGCTGAAGCCGCGCCCGGCCTCGGCCACGCTGCGCCCGGGCACCAGGTTCATGGTGGGTGAGCCGATGAAGGTGGCCACGTAGGTGTTGGCCGGGCGGTTGTAGATCTCGTCGGGGGTGCCGAGCTGCTGCAGGATGCCGTCCTTCATCACGGCGATGCGGCTGCCCAGCGTCATGGCCTCGATCTGGTCGTGCGTCACATACACGCTGGTGATGCCGCTGGCCTGGTGCAGGCGCTTGATCTCGGCGCGCATTTCCACGCGCAGTTTGGCGTCCAGGTTGGAGAGCGGTTCGTCAAACAGAAACAGCTGCGGCTGGCGCGCCAGGGCCCGGCCCATGGCCACGCGCTGGCGCTGGCCGCCGGAGAGCTGGCTCGGCCGGCGGTCGAGCAGGTGCTCGATCTGCAGCATGGCGGCCACCTCGGCGATGCGGCGCTGCCGCTCGGGTTTGGGCACCTTGCGCATCTCCAGCGCAAAGCCGATGTTGTCGGCCACGCTCATGGTCGGGTAGAGCGCGTAGCTCTGGAACACCATGGCGATGTCGCGCTGCGCGGGCGCCACGCCCACCACGTCGCGGCCGGCGATGCGGATCGCGCCCTCGGTGGGCTCTTCCAGGCCCGCGATGATGCTCAGCAGCGTGGACTTCCCGCAACCGGAGGGTCCGACCAGGATGAGGAACTCACCCGGGGCCACGGCGATGTCGATCTTCTTGAGGACCTCCACCGCCTTGTCGCCTTTGCCGAAACACTTGCGCACGCCCTGGATGTCGAGTGCCGATGCCATGTGAGTGAGTCCTTAACCTTTGACCGCGCCGGCCGTGAGCCCGCGCACGAAATAACGACCCGCGAGCACGTACACCGCCACCGTGGGGAACGCCGCGATCAACGCGCCGGCCATGTCCACGTTGTAGGCCTTCACGCTGCTGGTGGTGTTGGCCAGGTTGTTCAGGCCCACCGTGACGGGTTTGGAATCGGCGCCGCTGAAGGCCACGCCGAAGAGGAAGTCGTTCCAGATCTGGGTGAACTGCCAGATGAGGGTGACCATGACGATGGGCGTGGACATGGGCACGATGATGCGCAGGAAGATCTGCCAGAAGCCTGCTCCATCGAGCTTGGCGGCCTGGAGCAACTCGCCCGGCACCGCCGCGTAGTAGTTGCGGAAAAAGAGCGTGGTGCTGGGCAGACCGGCCAGGCAGTGCACCAGGATCAACCCACCAATGGAACTGGACAGCCCCAGCCAGCCCAGCACCTGGCTCATGGGCAGCAACACCACCTGGAATGGCATGAACACGCCGAACAGCAGCAGCCCGAAGAAGGTCTCGCTGCCGCGAAACTTCCACAGGCTCAGCACGTAGCCATTGAGCGCCCCCCATGTGGTGGAGATGATCACGGCGGGAATCGCCATGAACACCGAGTTCCAGAAGAAGGGCTGCAGGCCGTTGCAGTCCACCCCGGTGCACGCGCTGGACCACGCCTGGCCCCAGGCGGAGAAGTTGAGGCTGCCCGGCAGGCTGAGCAAGTTGCCGTTACGGATCTCGTCGGCGTCCTTGAACGAGGTGGCCAGCATCACGTAGAGCGGCGCGAGAAAGAACGCGGCGCCCACCAGCAAGGTGGTCATGAGCACGAAGCGGCCCAGCAGTTTCTGCTTAGCGATCATGGGGTTTGCTCCGCAGTTCGCTGTAGAGATAAGGCACCACGATGGCGGCCACGGTGGCCAGCATGATGGTGGCGCTGGCCGCACCCAGGCCGATCTGGCCGCGACTGAAGCTCATGGCAAACATGAAGGTGGCCGGCACGTCGGTGGCGTAACCCGGGCCGCCCGAGGTGAGCGCCATCACCAGGTCGAAGCTCTTGATGGCCAGGTGGGCGAGCACCATGAGCGTGGAGAAAAACACCGGGCTGAGCGCGGGCAGCACGATGCGCAGGTAAATGCGCGGCAGCGAGGCGCCGTCGATCTGCGCGGCCTTGATGATGCTGTCGTCGATGCCGCGCAGGCCGGCCAGAAACAGTGCCATGGCAAAGCCGGCCGACTGCCACACACCGGCGATCACCACGCAGTAGATGGCCATGTCGGACTGCACCAGCCAGTCGAAAGTGAAGCTGGTCCAGCCCATGTCCTGCACCATCTTCTGCAGGCCCTCGCTGGGGTTGAGGATCCATTTCCACGCGGTGCCGGTGACCACAAACGACAGCGCCATCGGGTAGAGGTAAACCGTGCGGATGAAGCCTTCGCCGCGCACTTTCTGGTCGAGCAGGATCGCCAGAAAAATCCCCAGCGCCATGGAGAGGCCAACGTAGAGCACGCCGAAGATGGCGAGGTTTTTCAGCGCCACCCACCAGCGGTCCATCTCCCACAGCCGGGCGTACTGCGCCAGGCCCACCAGCTCGTAGTTGGGCAGCATGCGCGAGGCCGTCACCGAGAGCAGGCCGTTCCAGGCCATGAAGCCGTAGATGAAAGCCAGCCCCAGCACGAAGGCCGGTGCGAGCACCAGCTTGGGCAGGATGTGGTCGAGGTTGTTCTTCATGGCGTGGCCGGTGCCAGCCCCCGCGGGCTCGCACCGGTTTCACAGTCCGGGTTTACTTGGCGGCTGCGGCCTGGGCGATGCGCTTTTGCGCGTCGGCCACGCTGAGCTTGTCGTCGTTCCAGAACTGGGTCACCACGTCCTGGATCGCGCCCTGCTTGGCCGGCTCCACCGCCATGCCGTGCGCGATCGAGGGCACCAGACCACCGGACTTGGCGGTGTCCACGAAGTCCTTGGCCGAGAGCTTGGCGCAATCGTCGAACTTGCTCATGTCGTGGCCCAGGCGCACGGGAATGGAGCCCTTGTTCTGGTTGAAGACTTCCTGGAATTCCGTGCTCAGGATGGCCGAGGCCAGGTCGGCCTGCGCCTTCTGCGCAGCTTCATCTTTCAGCTTGAACATGATGAAGGAGTCGACGTTGAAGGTGTAGGCGTTGGCGGTGCCGGGCGCGGCGGCGCACAGGAAACCTTCACCAGGTTTCTGGCCAGCGGCGGTGAACTCGCCCTTGGCCCAGTCGCCCATGAACTGGAAGCCGGCCTTGCCCTGGATCACCGTGGCGGTGGTCATGTTCCAGTCGCGCCCGGTGGAGGCGGCATCGGTGTAACCCTTGAGCTTGCGGAAGATGGTGAGCGCCTTCGTCATGGTGGGGCTGGTCAGCGCAGCCGGGTCGAGCTTGACGAAAGCGTCGGTGTAGAACTGCGGGCCACCCACGCCGAGCACGACCGACTCGAACACGGTGAAGTCCTGCCAGTTCTGGCCACCGTGGGCCAGCGCCACGTTGCCCGATTTCTTGATCTTGTCGGCTGCGACGAAGAACTCGTCCCAGGTCTTGGGCATGCCGTCCACGCCGGCCTTCTTCAGCACCTCGGGGTTGGCCCACATCCAGTTGACACGGTGCACGTTGACCGGTGCGGCCACGTAGCTGCCGTTGGCCTTCATCACGTCGGCCACCACCTTGGGCAGCAGCTCGTCCCACTTCTCGGCCTGGGCCACGCTGTCGATGCTGGTCAGCATGCCTTCGCTGGCCCATTCCTGGATCGCCGGGCCCTTGACCTGCGCGGCGGTGGGCGGGTTGCCCGAAACGGCGCGGCTCTTGAGCACGGTCATGGCGTTTTCACCGCCGCCACCGGCCACGGCGAAGTCTTTCCACAGGTGGCCTTTGGCTTCCAGCATGGCCTTGAGCTCGGCGGCCGATTTGGCTTCGCCGCCCGAGGTCCAGTAGTGCAGCACTTCCACCGTTTGCTGGGGAGCAGCGGCGGGCGCGGCAGCCGGCGCCGGGGTGGCGGCGACGGGCACGGCCTCCTCTTTTTTGCCGCAAGCGGTGGCGAGCATGGCGGCCACCAGGGCCGCACCGAGCGTGACGGGGAATTTCATGGATGTCTCCGAAAGTGGGCCTGAGGCCTTGTGGATGGGCCCGGCGCGCGTCGCCTGAACAGACGCCGGGCTCGCCGAGGTCATTCATTTTTCATTAATTAATAACAAATCACATCCGGAGAAACCCGCGCATGCCAGCGCGGTGGGCGTCAGCGCAGTCCGGAGAGTGCCCGCGCAGCGCCCAGCAGGGCTGGCGATTGCGCGGAAGTGATCACCCACACGGGGACTTCTTTCAGGTACCCCTGGAAGCGCCCCTTGGCTTCAAAGCGCTCGCGAAACGGCGAGGTGTCGAACCAGCTGCCCAGGCGCGGCACGATGCCACCCCCCACAAACACCCCACCGCGCGCACCCAGGGTGAGGGCCAGGTTGCCCGCCACCGAACCGAGCACGGCGCACAGCATGTTGAGGGCCTCCAGGGCCTGGGGCTGGCGGGCTTTCAGGGCCGCGTCGGTCACCGCGGCGGCCGAGCTCGGTCCGCTCAAGGCGACACCGTCGGCCTCACACAGCAGCGTGAACGCATCCACCAGGCCCTGGCCGCTGCACAGGCGCTCCGCCGAAGCGCGGCCATACAGGCGCGTGAGGCCGTCCATCACCAGGCGCTCGCGCGCACTCACCGCCGGCAGCGTCACATGCCCGCCCTCGCCTTCCAGCGGCACCCAGCCGCCCGAGCCATCGGGCACCAGGCCCGAGACGCCCAGGCCCGTGCCGGCGCCGAGCAAGCCGATGGCCTTGCCGGGCTCGGCCGCGCCGCCGCCGATCTGGCGAAGCTCGCTGGGGGGCAGGTCGGGCAAGGCCAGGGCGAGCGCGGTGAAGTCGTTGAGCAGGCGCAGGTGGATCAGGCCGAACTCGGCCTTCACCGCCGCCTGCGAAAAGGCCCAGTGGTGGTTCGTCATGCGGACCTGATCGCCGGTGATGGGGTTCGCGATCGCGATCGCCGCCATGGCCGGCCGGCCACGGCCCAGGCCATCGAGGTAGGCATGCGTGGCGGTCTGCAGCGTGGGGAAATCGGCGCAGGGCAGGACCTGCACGTCGGTCACTGGCGCGCCGGCATCAACTTGCCAGGCAAAGCGGGCGTTGGTGCCGCCCACATCGGCCAGCAGGCGGCCCGTCTTGGAAACGTCAGGGGACATGGCGAAGTGCCTCGGTGGTTGCGCGGCGCCCGGGGCGGGCGGCGCAAAGCGGCGGATGATAGCCCGGCACCTGCGGCGCCGGCACCGGGGTCAACCCGGGCGCTGCGCGCGCGCCCAGCGCACGATATCGGCCGCACCCATGGCACCCGGCTGCCGGGCCACCTCACGCCCACCCACGAACAGCGCAAGGGTGGGAATGCTGCGGATCTGCAGCCGCGCGCCCAGTGCCTGCGCTTCTTCGGTATTCACCTTGGCCAGGCGCATCTGGGGTTCCAGCTCGCGCGCGGCGGCTTCAAACTGCGGCGCCATCGCCCGGCACGGACCGCACCAGGGCGCCCAGAAATCCACCAGCACCGGCACCTGCGAGCGGGCGATGTGTTTGTCGAACGCGGCTTCGTTCAGCGCCACCGGGTGGCCGGTGAACAGCGGCTGGTGGCATTTGCCGCAGTCGGGTGCCTGCGAGAGGCTGGCACTCGCCACACGGTTGGTGGTGTGGCAGTGGGGGCAGACGATGTGCAGGGGGTCGGTGCTCATGGTCAGCAGGTGGTGGCCAGGGTGCCGAATGCAAGCGCTTCAGACCAAGTAGCTGATGAGGCTGGCCAGCATGCTCAACACGATGGTGGTGGCGAACGGCAGGTTCCAGTCGCGCCCGAAGGCCTTGAAGCGCACGTCACCCGGCAGCCGCCCGAAGCCCAGGCGGCGCAGCATCGGCGTGAACCAGCTGATGAGCAGCAAGGCCAGGAAGATGACGATCATCCAGCGGATCATGGTCAGAGCC
The DNA here is from genome assembly GCA_013823505.1 of Polaromonas sp. The sequence goes on from PNMH01000052.1 coordinate 23,595, forward strand.
TGTGCGTGCGGTCGCCCACGGCAAAACCCAGGGGCACCCAACCCTGCGCGCTGGCGTCGGGGGCCAGCGCGATCACCTTGAAAAGCTCACCCATCTCGTGCTCGTTGAGCAGCTTCTGCATCATCGCGTTCTGCCGCGCATCGGCGGACTGGGCCAGCGTCAGCATGCCGCTGTTCAACAAGAAACGGCCCTGGCTGGTGTAGCCCATCACCTGCAAACCGGCGTCCTGCGCGGCCAGTGCGATGCCGGTGAAGTTCACGTGCGCGGTGATGTCCTTCTGGCCCACGTCCACCAGCGGGTTGCTGTCGCTGCGGTGGGCGTGGTGGCACATCACCGTGCCCATGTGGCGTTGCGGGTGGAAGTACTCGGCCTCGGGGAATCCGTAGTCCAGAAAAAACGCCGCGCCGCGCTGCAACCGGTCGGCGAGGGTGCGCACGAACGCCTCGGCCTGGGGGTGGATTTCGGTGAGGTAGTCGTGTTCGCCGGGCACCTCCACCGGCGGGCGCAAATCCGTCGGCCGGTCGGCCCAGACCAGCTGGTTGCTGTGCCAGGCCACGCCGCGCTCAACCCACACGCCACCCACACGCGCCAGCAGTTGCACCGGCATCGCATCGAGCACCTCGTTGCCCAGCACCACGCCTTCCATGCGCTCGGGCAAGGCGTCCACCCAGCGCACCACGTCTGCATGGGCGGCCAGTGTGGCGCGCTGGCGCTCGCGCAGGCTGCCCGAGAGGTCGACGATGGTGTAGCCGCGCAGCGGCCGGCCCTGGTCCGCCAGCGCTTCGATGACTTGCAACGCCAGGGCGCCGGTGCCGGCACCGAACTCCCAGACCTCGTCGGTCCCGGTGGCGTCCAGCGCCTGGGCCACCTGGCGGGCGAGGGTGTGGCCAAAGAGCGGTGTGAGTTCGGGCGCGGTCACGAAGTCGCTGCCGCCTTGCGGCGTGTGGCCGAATTTGGCGGACGTGTTGGCGTAATAGCCCAGGCCAGGCTCGTACAAGGCCATGGCCATGAAGCGGTCGAAAGGCAACCAGCCCCCATCCTGTGCGATGGCCCCGACCACCCGCGCAAGGAGGTCGCTCGTTAAACTCGTGTGTTCTGTTGCCATGGGGGTCTGCACCCCCGGATTGTCGCCCAATGCCCTCCTCTGACTCCCCCACCTCCGTGGCAGCGCGCACCGTGCTCGTGACCGGCGCCGGCAAGCGCCTGGGCCGCGAAATCGCGCTCACGCTGGCGCGCGGCGGCTGGAACGTGGCCGTGCACCACCGCCACTCGGCGGCCGACGCCCGGCAGACCGCGGCCGACTGCAGCGCCCTCGCCGGCCGCCCTGACAGCGCAGCCCCCTTCTTCGCCGACCTGGCCGACGAGACCAGCGTGCGCGCGCTGCTGCCGGCTGTGGCGGCGCACTTCGGGCAGATCGACGCGGTGGTCAACAGCGCATCCACCTTCGAACACGACAGCGCCGAGAGCTTCGGCTTCGCGGCCATGGAAACCCACCTGCGCGCCAACACCGGCGCGGCCGTGCTGCTGGCGCAGGCGCTGCACGCCCACCTGGGCGCGCGCGATGCACGCGGAGCCGTGGTCAACCTGCTCGACCAGAAGCTCTGGAACATGAACCCGGACTTCTTCAGCTACACGCTGTCCAAGGCCGCGCTGGAAGCCGCCAACACCATGCTGGCGCTGGCGCTCGCCCCGCGCGTTCGCGTGGTGGGCGTGGCGCCCGGCCTCACCCTCACCAGCCACCTGCTCAGCGACGAGCAGTTCGCCGCCCTGCACAAACAATCCCCGCTGGGCCGCTCATCCACCCCCGAAGACGTGGCCGCCACCGTGGCCTTCGCGCTGACCAATTCGTCCATCACCGGCACCACGCTGCTGGTGGACGGCGGTCAGCACCTCATGCGCTTCGAGCGCGATTTTTCGCTCATGTGAACCGGACCGATGCCCATGACCGCCACCTACGCCGGCACCCAGATCCTCACGCTCAGCGGTTTGCGCTTCAACGCCAACCTGGGCATCCTCGACCACGAAAAATCGGCACCGCAGCCGATCCAGGTGGACGCAGAACTCAACCAGGGCACGCAGCCCCTGCTGCCGCACGACGACGACATCGGCCACGTGCTCGACTACCGCAAGGTGCGCCAGATCATCATTGACGAATGCACCGCCGAACACGTGAACCTGCTGGAGAGCCTGATCGGCAAACTCACGCGCCGGTTGATGCAGATGCCCGGCGTGATCGGCGTGCGTGTGAAGATCGCCAAGCTGGAAATCTTTGACGACTGCGAAGTCGCGATCCGCATGGAAAGCGGGCAGTGGTGACACAGTAATCAAGTGAAGTTTGTCAAGTTATTCAATTTTTGTAACTTTGCAAATTTCAGTAGAATTGCCCCATGAACCCCGTTCGCAACCCCTTCGCACCCGGCGCGGGCACACCACCGCCCGAGCTGGCGGGCCGTGACGCGTTGCGCGAGTCCTTGCGCATCGCGCTGGAGCGCGCGCGCATCGGCCGCCCCGCCAAGAGCGCCATGCTGGTGGGGCTGCGGGGGGTCGGCAAGACCGTGCTGCTGGACCGGGTGCGCGACGACGCCGAAGCCGCCGGCATCCACACGGTGCGCCTGGAAGCGCCGGAGGGCCGGTCGCTGCCCGCTCTGCTCGCGCCCCAACTGCGCCAGGCCCTGCTGCGCCTGAGCCAAACCGAAGCCGCCAAGGCGTTTGCTATCCGGGGCTTGCGGGCGCTGGCTGGCTTCGCGAGCCGTTTGAAAGTGACCTACAACGACATTGAAGTCGGCATCGACTACGCCGCAGAGCCCGGTCTGGCCGACAACGGCGACCTGGAACATGACCTGCAGGCGCTGATGGAGCAGGTGGGCCTGGCCGCCAAGGCAGCCGGCACCGCCCTGGCCCTCTTCATCGACGAGCTGCAGTATGTGGAAGAGGCGCAGCTCGCCGCGCTCATCACCGCGCTGCACCGCACGGCGCAGCGACAGCTGCCGGTGGTGCTGGTGGGCGCAGGCCTGCCGCAATTGCGCGGACAGCTGGGCAACGCCAAGTCGTATGCCGAGCGACTGTTCGACTTTCCCGAGATCGGCGCACTGCCGAAGGAAGCGGCCACCCAGGCGATCGAAAAACCGATCAACGACGAAGGCGTGACCATCTCCCCAGCCGCGCTGCACGAGATCCTGCGCGTGAGCCAGGGCTA
>PNMH01000053.1 GCA_013823505.1 Polaromonas sp.
CACGCCTTCACCGGGCTCGCTGCGCTGGCGCAGGTGACGCTGGCCACGGTGGCGCCCGGCATCGCCGAGGCGCTGGTGGCCACCGCCATCGGCTTGTTCGCCGCCATCCCTGCGGTCGTGTTCTACAACCGCTTCGCGCACGACATCGACCGCGTGGCCAATGCGATGGAGACCTTCATGGAAGAGTTCTCCAACATCCTGCAGCGCAACCTCGGCGCGCAACAGCAAACCCCGTCGGGACACTGAACATGCCCGCCGTTTCATCGCGCGGCCGGGGCCGCCGCACCATCAACGAGATCAACATGGTCCCGTTCATCGACGTGATGCTGGTGCTGTTGATCATCTTCATGGTCACGGCCCCGCTCATCACGCCCAGCCAGATCGCTCTGCCCAGCGTGGGCCAGGCCGGGCGCCAGCCCGATCGGTTCGTGGCGGTGATGATCGACAAGGACGAGCAGATCCAGGTGCGCGAAGGCTCTGCCAGCACCGAGCCGCAGCCCGTGAGCCTGACGCAGCTCGTGGCCCGGGTGCAGCAACTGCAAAGCAGCAAGGGTGCCCCGCCTGAGGGCGGCGTGCCGGTGGTGATCAGCGCCGACAAGAACGTGAAGTACGAAGCCGTTGTTCGCGTGATGGACACCTTGCAGCGCGCCGGCATAGCCCGCGTGGGCCTGTCCGTGCAAACTTCTCGCTGATCCGATTCGCGCACCATGCAGTCCACCGCCGACCACCTCGACCTCGCGCCGCCACCCAGCGGCCGCTGGCTCGGCCCCATGGGGCTGGCACTGTTTGTCCATGGTCTGCTGGTGATTGCACTGACCCTGGGGGTGCAGTGGCAGCACGACACCGAACCCGTGTCGGTCGAAGCCGAACTCTGGTCGCGCCTGCCTCAACAAGCGGCGCCGCGCGCCGTGGAACCCCCACCCCCTCCGCCGCAACCCGCCCCGGCCCCGGCCCCGGCCCCGAAACCGGCGCCCGCGCCCACCCCGGCGCCGCCACCGCCCGGCCCTACCCAAGCCGAGATCGCCACGGCACAGGCGAAGAAGAAGGCCGAAGCGGAGAAGAAGGAGCGCGAGGAAGAAGCCAAAAAGATCGCAGCGGACAAGAAAGCCGCTGAAAAGGCGGCGGCCGAGAAAAAGATCGCGGCAGAGAAGGCCGCTGACGAGAAAGAACGCCAGCAAAAACTGGCCGCCGAGAAGCGAGAGCAGGCGCGCAAGGAAGCCGCTGTAGAGAAGCGGCTCGCGCAGCTCCGGGAAGACCAGATCAACCGCATGATGGGCCAGGCAGGCGCCACCGGCGGCCCGCAAAGCACGGGCACGGCCCAGCAATCCAGCGGGCCCACGCCGGGCTACGGCGCCAAAGTGGCCGCACGCATCAGACCCAACGTGGTGTTCACCGACGTGGCCCCGGGCAACCCCCGCGCCGAGGTCGAGGTGCGCACCTCACCCGACGGCACCATCACCTCGCGCAAGCTCACCAAGAGCAGCGGCAACGCCGCCTGGGACGAAGCTGTGCTGCGCGCCATCGACCGCACCAGCAGCCTGCCGCGGGACACCGACGGGCGAGTACCGTCGTCACTGGTGATCGGTCTGCGTCCGCTGGACTGAAGAAGGCAGAGCCGGAGCGCCAGGACCCCACCCAGAAACGCCGCGCAACTGGCTCCGCCAGGCCGCAGGCGTTGTCCCCCTTCAGGGGGAAGCCGCGCAGCGGCGCAGGGGGTGCCCCTTAGTCAAACACGATCTCCGCCCGCTGCTCATGCGCCTGTGCCATCCAGCTGGCCAGCGCCGCATCGGTCGGGAAAAACAGCGCCCGGTCGTCCAGTTGCAACTCGCACTGCGCACCCTCGCGCAACAGCTGCAGGCGCACCGGCAAGCCCCGCACCAGCTCACCCTGCTCCGTCACCTCCCGCTTGGGCGGAAACTCGCGCACCAACTGCGCCACAGCCGGCGCATGGCCGTTCACCGCCACGCGCAGGTATTTGCCGAAACGGCAACGCGCGGCGGCCAGGTCCCACACCTGCTGGATCTTCAGGCGCACGCCGCCCGAGAAGCGGTCGGGCTGGGCCACGGCCTGCACGATGATGAGTTCGTCGTCTTTCAGCAGGTTGCGGTGCGCGTTGATCAGGTTCTCGTCAGCGCTGGTCTCGAACACGCCGGTCTTGTCGTCCAGCTTGAACAGCGCCAGCTTGCCGCGCTGGCCGTTGATGACTCGGAAGTCGGTGACGATGCCGGCCAGGATCACCGGGTCGCGGCTCTCCACCACGTCGCCCAGCGGCGTGCGCGCGAAGCGGCGCACCTCACGCTCGACCTCGTCAAACAGATGCCCCGAGAAGTAGAAGCCGATCGCGGTCTTCTCCATCGTCAGGCGTTCCTTCACGCCCCAGGGCGTGGTGGCCACCAGGTCGGGTTCCTGCGTGCTGGAGCCGTGGTCGTCACCGCCCATCATGTCGAACAGGCCGCCCTGGTTGGCGTTGGCCAGGCTCGCGGCGGCGAACTCGAAGGCCCGGTCCACCGAAGCGAGCAGCTCGGCGCGGTTGAGGTGCAGTGAATCAAAACCACCGGCCTTGATCAGCGCCTCGACCGTGCGCTTGTTCAGGCGTGAGCGGTCCACGCGCACACAAAAATCGAACAGGCTCTTGAACGGGCCTTTCTCATCGCCCCGAGGCCCTTCGCCGCGGCCCTCGCGCGCGGCCACGATGGCTTCGATGGCTTGCTGACCCGTGCCCTTGATGGCACCCAAACCGTAGCGGATGGCCTTGTTGGTGACGGGCTCGAAACGGTGGACGCCGCGGTTCACATCGGGCGCCTCGAAGGTCATGCCCATCTTGAGCGCGTCCTCCACCAGCACCTTGAGCTTGTCGGTGTCGTCCATCTCCACCGTCATGTTGGCGCAGAAGAACTCGGCCGTGTAATGCACCTTGAGCCAGGCTGTGTGGTACGCCAGCAGCGAGTACGCGGCAGCGTGCGACTTGTTGAAGCCGTAGCCCGCAAACTTCTCCATCAAGTCAAAGACCTCGTCGGCTTTTTCCTGCGTGATGCCGTTCTTGGCCGCACCGGCGCGGAAGATCGAGCGGTGCTCGGCCATCTCCTCGGCCTTCTTCTTGCCCATGGCGCGGCGCAGCATGTCGGCGCCACCCAGCGAGTAACCGCCCAGGATCTGCGCTGTCTGCATCACCTGCTCCTGGTAGACCATGATCCCGTAGGTCTCGCTCAGCATCTCGGCCACCAGCGGGTGCGGGTACTCGATCACTTCCTTGCCGTGCTTGCGGTTCACGAAGCTGGGGATCAGGTCCATGGGGCCTGGCCGGTACAGCGCGTTCAGGGCGATCAGGTCTTCCAGTCGGCTCGGCTTGGCATCTTTCAGCATGCCCTGCATGCCGCGGCTTTCAAACTGGAACACCGCTTCGGTCTGCCCGCGCGAGAACAGCGCGTACACCTTTGCGTCGGTCAGGGAAATGTCTTCGAAGCGGAAGTTTTCCTGCCCCGGGTGGCGCTTCATGATCAGCTCGCGCGCGATCTCCAGGATGGTCAGCGTGGCCAGGCCCAGAAAGTCGAACTTCACGAGACCGATGGCCTCTACGTCGTCCTTGTCGTACTGGCTCACCGCGGATTCGCTGCCAGGCTGCGCGTAGAGCGGGCAGAAGTCGGTGAGTTTGCCCGGTGCAATCAGCACACCACCGGCGTGCATGCCGACGTTGCGCGTCATGCCCTCGAGCTTTTGCGCCAGTTCAATGAGTGTCTTGACGTCGTCTTCCTTGGCGATGCGTTCGGCCAGCACCGGCTCCATCTCGATGGCATAGTTGTTCTTGTCGCCCTCTTTCTTCGGATTGGGCGGGTACTGCAGCGTGACCGACATGCCGGGCTTGTTCGGGATCAGCTTGGAGATGCCGTCGCAGAAGCCGTAGGAGAAATCGAGCACGCGGCCCACGTCCCGAATGGCCGCGCGCGCGGCCAACGTGCCGAAGGTGGCGATCTGGCTCACCGCGTCCTTGCCGTACTTGTCCTTGACGTAGTCGATCACCCGGTCGCGGTTGGTCTGGCAGAAGTCGATGTCGAAGTCGGGCATGGACACCCGCTCCGGGTTCAGGAAACGCTCGAACAGCAGCTTGTACTGCAGCGGATCCAGGTCGGTGATCTTCAGCGCGTACGCCACCAACGAGCCGGCGCCCGAGCCACGGCCCGGGCCGACCGGGCAGCCGTTTTTCTTGGCCCAGTTGATGAAGTCGCCCACGATCAGAAAGTAGCCCGGGAAGCCCATGTTCAGGATCGTGTTGATCTCGAACTCCAGACGCTCCACATAGCGTGGGCGCTCGGCGTCGCGTTTGGCCGGGTCGGGGTAGAGGTGGGCCAGTCGCTCTTCGAGCCCTTCAAACGATGACTGGCGGAAGAAGTCCGCCATCGGCATGGGCACGCCATCGATCAAGGGCGTGGGGAAATTGGGTAACTGCGGCTTGCCCAGCACCAGCGTGAGGTTGCAGCGCTTGGCGATCTCCAGCGTGTTGGCCAGCGCCGAGGGCACGTCGGCAAACAGCGCACCCATTTGTTCGGCGCTCTTGAAGTACTGCTCGCGGGTGAAGCGGCGCACGCGCCGGTTGTTGCCCAGGATCTCGCCCTCGGAAATGCAGACCCGCGCCTCATGCGCTTCGTAGCCATCGGGCTCCAGAAACTGCACCGGGTGCGTGGCCACCACCGGCAGGTGCAGGCGCGCGGCGAGTTGCACGGCCTGCGTCACGTGGCGCTCGTCATCGGCGCGTCCGGCACGCTGCAGCTCGATGTAGAAGCGGTGGGTGAACATGGTCGAGAGCTGCAGCGCCATGTCGGTCGCGCGCTGCGTGTCGCCCTGCATCAGCGCCTGGCCCACCGGGCCGGCCTGCGCGCCCGACAGCATGATCAAACCGGCATTGCATTCCTGCAGCCAGTCGCGGTGCACCAGCGCCTGGCCCCGGCCTTCATTGCGCGTCCAGGCGCGGGCGAGCAATTCACTCAGGTTCAGGTAGCCCTGGTGGTCTTGCACCAGCAGCAGCACGCGGGGTGCGGCGGGCTGGTGGCTGCCGGGCATGGCACCGGGCGTCTCTTCGGTGAAGCCCTGCAGCATCACCTCGGCCCCGATGATGGGCTTGACGCCCACACCGCGCGCGGCCTTGTAGAACTTGACCGCGCCGAACAGGTTGCTCAGGTCGGTGATGGCCAGGGCGGGCTGGCGGTCGGCGGCCGCGGCGGCCACGACTTCATCGATGCGGTTGGTGCCGTCGACGACGGAGAATTCGGTGTGCAGGCGCAGGTGTAGGAACATCGCCCCATTTTAGGAGCCGGCACCCCTTGCCTCGGCCTCAAGGCAGCGGTGTCACATCTTCTTTCAGGATGTGCAACACCTCGGAGCGAAACTCCCGCATGTAAAGAATGGCGACCACCGCCAGGGTGCCCAGCACCATGGACATGGGCGAAATGAACCACGCCAGCGCTGCGAACGAAAAGTAGTACGCGCGCAGCCCGTCGTTGAAGGTTTCGGCCGCTGCACCCACCATGGCCGCGGCCCGCCGGGCGTAGTGTTCGCGGTCGAACTTGCCGGAGTCGAAGTCTTCGGGCGAGGGCATCGATCCAATCACGAGCGCCACAAAGGTGTACTGGCGCATGCACCAGGAAAAACGGAAAAAGGCGTACACAAAGATCGCCACCATCACCAGGATCTTGAACTCGAAAACGATCAATGTGGTGGTTTGGGCAAAGGGGATCTCGCTCATCAGTTCGGTGGCCTTGTCGGTCGTGCCCAGCAACGCGAACAGACCACCGATGACCAGGATGGAGGTGGACGAGAAAAAGGCGGGTGTGGTGGACAGCGTCTGCGTGATCACGCCGTCGAGCATGCGCGGATCGCGCGACGTGGCCTGTTTCATCCAGTAGCCGCGGTAGCGGTTGGTGGTCTGGATCAACGAACCCTTTTTGCGTCCCCACACACGTGCGAACCAGGCATAACCTGTCCACAACGCAAAGAAACAGACCAGGGCCAGCCAGTCTGTCCAGGGGATGATGCTCAGGAATTTCATGCGCCGATGTTACCTTTGCATCCGGCGTCACGAACGGGTCACAGCCGTTGTCCATCATGCTGGATTGCCCTGTCGCCAACACCTTGAATCACCATGAAAAACCTTTTGTCCCGGCGCCAATGGATGTTGGGTGCCGGCTCTGCGCTGGCCACCTTGTCCGCACCCGCCGTGTGGTCGCAGTCCTGGCCTCAGCGCCCGATCCGCATCGTTGTGCCCTTCGCTCCCGGCGCAGGCACGGACGCCGTGGGACGCCTGGTGGCCGAGAAGCTCGCAGAGCTGTTGCCCGCCACCGTGGTGGTGGAGAACCGCGTGGGCGCTTCGGGCGCCATTGGTGCGCAAGCGGTCGCGAACAGCGCGCCCGATGGTCACACCCTGCTGCTGGTTGCAGCGCCCTTCACCACCGTTCCGGCCGCGCTGCCCGGCGCGGGCTACGACCCACTGGCGCAGTTCACGCCGCTCGGCATGATTGCCACAGGCCCGCTGGTGTGGGCGGCCAACAAGGACCTGCCTGTGCGCACGCTGGCCGACATGGTGCAACTGGCGCGCGCTAGGCCCGGCTTCTACAACTACGGTTCGGCCGGTGCAGGTGGCATCAACCACCTGGTGCTGGAGTTGCTCAAGGTGCGCACAGGCGCGTTCATCACGCACATTCCCTACCGAGGCATTGCCCCCGCCGTGCTGGACATGATGGGCGGACAGATTCACCTGGTCACAGGCACCGTGCCGGCACTGGCACCGTTCATTCGGGACGGTCGCATCAAGGCACTGGCCGTCACGTCGGACCGGCGCACCCCGGCCCTGCCGGAAGTCCCCAGCATGGTGGAGGCCGGGCTGGCGGGATTCAACGTCCTGAACTATTTCGGGCTCGTGGCGCCCGTGGGCACACCGCCCGAGGTGGTGGCCCGGCTCAATGCAGCCATTGCCCGTCTGGTCACACTGACCGATGTGAAGGCCAGGTTTGCGCTGGACGCGCTGGAACCCGCCGCCGGCACGCCGGCCGAACTGGGCCGTTTTCTCGCCACCGACCTGCAGTCTTGGCAGCAGGTGGTGGCTCGCCAAAAACTGCAGATCGCCGCGAGCTGAAGCCCAAGGCGATCTGTGCAGAGGGCTCGATCAGCCCTTGAACTTCGCGGCGGTCGCAGCCACACGCTGGCCAAACAGCTTGGCCGTTTCCAGATCGCCCGGCAGCATTTCGTTGGCGCCAGCATCAGACGGGCTTTGTGCCATGGCACCGCTGAAGGAGCCCACGTAGTTGATGTCGTTGCGCTGTGCTGCCTTGCTGTTGCTGGGCATCAGACCCGTGCCGACCCAGATGCCGCTGTGCTGCATGGCCAGGGTGAACAGGTAGTGCAGCGTGGACAGCTTGTCGCCGTTCATGGTGGCGCTGTTGGTGAAACCGGCGAAGACCTTGTCTTTCCACTGCTGGCTGAACCAGGGCTTGCTGGTGGCGTCGGCAAACTTCTTGAACTGCCAGCTCACGGTGCCCATGTAGGTGGGCGAGCCCATGATGATCGCGTCGGCAGCGGCCAGGGTCTCCCAGCCGCCTTCGGGCAGGTTGCCTTCGGCGTCGATGGCGAGCAGCTCGGCGCCGGCGCCCTCGGCAACCGATTGCGCCATGCGCTGGGTGTGGCCGTAGCCGGAGTGATAAACGACAACTACTTTGGTCATGGTTTGGCTTTCAGAAAATGCGCCGTTCGCAAGTCGGGCGCGGGTTGACGGAATGGCGGGATTCTGTGCGTTTCAGGCTTTGCGGCGTGCGTCCAGGCTGAATGCACCGGCGCCAAAGGCGGCCAATGCCAGCAGGCCACCGACCACGCCGATGTTCTTCATGAACATCAGCTGCTGCAGCATTTGCTGCTCGGCGGGCAAGGCCCAGTAGGCATGGAAGAAGAACGAAGTCACCAGCGTGAACACCGCCAGTGCCAGGGCAGCCCAACGGGTGCCAAAACCAATGATCAGCGCGATGCCGCCGAGCACTTCAACCGCAATGGCAATGGCCGCGCCCAGCTCGGGCATGGGCAGACCGACCGATCCGATGTAGCCGGCCGTGCCGGCAAAGCCGCTGATCTTGCTGATGCCGGCGGGCAAAAAGAGCGCGGCGAGCAGCAGGCGGGCCAGCAGGGCGAAGGGGTTTTGCAGAGCGTTCATGAGAGTCCTTGAAGTAAAAAAACAGGGGTTGAAAAAATCAGGCGGCCAGATCGAACACCAGCACTTCGGCGTCTTTGCCATTGGCCAGCTTCAGTTGGCTTTCAGCGGCCAGCACCGCGGCGTCACCGCCCTGGAGCGTTTCGCCATTCACATCCAGCGAGCCACGCACCAGGTGCACATAGGTCTTGCGCGCCGGGTTCAGCGCCAGCTCGGCGGTCTCCGAACCGTCGAACAGGCCGGCGTACATGGCCGCATCGGCGTTGATGTGCACCGAGCCTTCAGCGCCGCCGTTGGACGCCACCAGGCGCAACTTGCCGCGCTTCTGGTCGTCGGCAAAACTTTTCTGCTCGTAGCCCGGCTCGATGCCCGTCACGTTGGGCTCGATCCAGATCTGCAGAAAGTGGGTGGTGCTGTTGGGCGCGTGGTTGAACTCGCTGTGGCGCACACCGCTGCCGGCGCTCATGCGCTGCACATCGCCAGGGGGAATGCCCTTGACGTTGCCCATGCTGTCCTTGTGCGCCAGGTTGCCCTGCAACACGTAGCTGATGATTTCCATGTCGCGGTGGCCGTGGGTGCCGAAACCGGTGCCCGGGGCAATGCGGTCTTCGTTGATCACGCGCAGGTTGCCCCAGCCCATCCAGGCCGGGTCAAAGTAGTCGGCGAACGAGAACGAGTGAAAGCTCTTGAGCCAGCCGTGGTCGGCATAGCCGCGGGCGTCGGAGCGTCGAATCTGGAGCATGGTGAGTTCCTTTCCATCGGGGTGGGGCCTCGCTGCAACCGGGTGGGTTTTGCGGAGCATGGGCTGAATTGTGGGCGGGCGCATGGCCTTTGAGACTGCACGGATTTGATGGCATCATTCAAATCGTTTGAACAGTCTGATCTCCATTTGCCATGGCCACCTCCACCCCGCGTGCTGCCCTGTCCCCCGAAAACCTGGGTCTGCTGGAGGCTGTGGCGCGGCTGGGCAGCATGGCCGCCGCCGCGCGCGAAGTGGGCATGGTGCCCAGTGCCCTGACCTACCGCATCCGCCAGGTGGAGGACGCGCTGGACGTGCTGCTGTTCGACCGCAGCGCGCGCCGCGCCGTGCTTACACCCGCTGGCGCCGAGCTGCTGCGCTCAGGCCAGTACCTGCTGAACGAGCTCGATGCGGTGGCGCAGCGCGTCAAGCGCGTGGCCACCGGCTGGGAACCGCAGTTCACCATCGCAGCCGACGCGATCATTGCGCGAGCCACGCTGTTTGAACTCTGCGAGGCTTTCTACGCCGAGGGCGCGCCCACCCGGCTGAAGCTGCGCGCCGAAACGCTCTCAGGCACGGTGGAGGCGCTGCAGATGGGCCAGGCCGATCTGGCCCTGGGCGTGCCCAGCGATCTCTCGTTGCCGGAGATCCAGTTAGCGCCGCTGGGTCCGATCACCTTTGTTTATGCGGTCGCGCCTCACCACGCCTTGGCCGCCGTGACCCACAGCCTGTGCGACGAAGAAATGCGCGAGCACCGCGCCGTGGCCGTGGCCGACAGCGCGCAGCGCGGACGCGGCGTCACCCACAACCTGCTGCCCGGGCAGGACGTGCTCACCGTCCCCACCATGCAGCACAAGCTCGAAGCGCAGCTGCGTGGCCTGGGCGGCGGCTTCCTCCCGCTGCCGCTGGCCCAACCCTTCATCGCGGCCGGCCGCCTGGTGGTGAAGCAGGTGCAGCGACCAGACCGCAGCCTGCGCGTGGCTTACGCCTGGCGGCTGCCACGCACCGCGAGTGACATGGGCCGCGCGCTGCGCTGGTGGCTGGATCACCTGCAAAGCCCGCAGACACGCGCGGCGCTACTCAACAATCACCACCAGACGTGACCCCGATTCACACCCGCAGTCCGCAGGCGGGCTGCTACAGTCAACAGCACGCCACCCAGCCCGATCAAGCGTCACCCAGAAAGCGCCCCGAGACATGACCACATCCCCCAAGCCCCGCGCCTCCAAAGCTTCCGCCCCCAAAGCCAGGACCACAAAGTCAGCGGGCCTGCACATCGCCGTGGTGGGCGCCGGCATGGCGGGTGTTGTTTGCGCACGCACGCTGGTGCAGGCCGGGCACCGTGTGACGCTGTTCGAGAAAAGTCGGGGCCTGGGCGGTCGCATGTCGACCCGGCGCACCGAGTTCGGCGGCTTCGACCACGGCTCGCAATACTTCACCGTGCGCGACAAGCGCTTTGAGACCGCGCTGCGCAGCAACGCCACCTCGGTGGTGCGCCCCTGGAGCGCCAGCACCGTGCGCGTGCTCGACGAGTTCGGCCATGTGCTGGCGAGCGCACCACCCCCCACCGAGCCGCATTTCGTGGCCTCGCCCGGCATGAACGCGCTGGTGGGCCTGTGGGGCCAGCCGCTGGCCGCCAACACCCTGGTCGACACCCGCGTGACCCAGATCGAACGCGACGCCCTGCACGCCGAGCAATGGCAGCTGCGCACCGAAGACAGCGCCGGTGGTCAACAGGTGGTGGGTGGCTTCGACCGCGTGGTGCTGGCCATGCCGCACCCGCAGGTGCACGACTTGCTGCGCGCCTCGGGACTCGCACCCGAACTTCGCCAGGCGTTGGCTCCCGTGCACGTGGCGCCTTGCTGGACGCTGATGGTGGCTTACCCCCAAGCCATGCAGCCCGGTCTCGCCCACCTCGGCCCGCAGTGGAACGCTGCGCGCAGCACGCACCACCGCATCAGCTGGTTGGCACGCGAATCAAGCAAGCCCGGACGCGACCCGATCGAACGCTGGACCATCCAGGCCAGCCCGGCCTGGTCCACCAAACACCTGGAAGACGACGCCGAACGCGTCAAGGCCAAGCTGCTCAAGGGCTTTGCCGAGATCACCGGCATCCGCGCCACGCCCACCTATGCCGTGGCGCACCGCTGGCGCTTCGCGCAAACGCAAACCCCGCTGGGCAAGAGCCACTTGTTCGACAAGGCACTGGGCATCGGCGCCTGCGGCGACTGGTGCCTGGGCCACCGGGTTGAAGACGCGTTTGTCTCGGGCCTGGAAATGGCGCTCGAACTCGCCTGACTCCGTTTTTCGCGCGCGAAGATGGAGGCCACGCGTTTCGCCGCCGGGCCGCCCCAAGGCGAAACCGCCCCCTCGGGGGGCAGCGACCCGCGCCAGCGGTGGAGCGTGGGGGCTACATACAGAGGCCGTTTCGCCCCCTCGCCCACCGGCCCGCTGCACGCGGGCTCACTTGTTGCAGCGCTGGCCAGCTGGCTCGACGCCCGCGCCCATGGCGGCATCTGGCTAGTGCGCATCGAAGACGTGGACACGCCGCGCTGTGTGCCCGAGGCCGCTGAACGGATCTTGAAGCAACTGGCCACTTGCGGCCTGGTGAGTGACGAACGGGTGGTCTGGCAGTCGCAGCGCAGCGATCGGTACCAACAGGCGCTGAACCAACTGGTCGAACAGGGCCGCGCCTACCCTTGCGGCTGCTCGCGCAAGGACATCGAAGTCGCCTTGCATGCCCGGGGCGTGAGCCGCGAACGCCACCACATCGCCGTCTACCCCGGCACCTGCCGGCCTGATCGCGGCGGCCTGCAAGGCCAACCGGCACGCGCCTGGCGTTTCCGGATTCCGACACCCGGTGATGTGAGCTGGACCGACCGCCGGCTCGGCGCACAAATCCAGAACGTCACCACCGAGGTCGGCGACTTCATCCTCCGGCGCGCCGACGGTCTGTGGGCCTACCAGCTCGCCGTGGTCGTGGACGACGCCGCACAAGGCATCACCCACGTGGTTCGCGGCGAAGACCTCGCCGACAACACGGCACGCCAGATCCTGCTGCAGCGCGCACTCGGTCTGCCCACCCCGGCTTGGTTGCACACGCCGCTGGTGCTGGGCGCCAATGGAGAGAAACTCAGCAAGCAGAACGGCGCCGCGCCGCTGGACCTGTCCGATCCCGTGCGGGCACTCAACGCAGCGGCCCTGGCCCTGGGGCTGCCACGCCAGACCGGCAGCGTGGCGCAGGCACTCAGCGCCTGGACCCGTGCCTGGGCCAAGGCATGGCAGGCCTAGAATCCACGCCTTTGTTGCATTCACCGCCACCATGACCGACCCCCGCCACGCGCAGCCGCGCACCCCACCCAGCGAAGCGCCCTATTTGCGTGAGGTGAAGAGCTATGTGCTGCGGGCCGGTCGCATGGGCCCCGGTCAGGCACGGGCCTTCGAGCAACACGGTCCGCGCTTCCTGTTGAACTACCAACCAGAACCGCTGGACGCCGCCGCTGCCTTCGGGCGCAACGCGCCGCTGATCCTGGAAATCGGCTTCGGCATGGGCGGCGCCACCGCCCACATTGCAGCCGTGCGGCCCGGCGACAACTTCCTGTGCTGCGAAGTCCACGAGCCCGGCGTCGGTGCTCTGCTCAAACTGGTCGGCGAGCAGGGCCTGGAGAACATACGCATCCTGCGCCACGACGCGGTAGAGGTGCTGGACCACATGCTCGGCGAATCCAGTCTGGACGGCGTGCACATCTTCTTCCCCGACCCCTGGCACAAGAGCCGCCACCACAAGCGTCGCCTGATCCAGTCGGCGTTCGTGAACCGCCTCGCGCGCCACCTCAAACCCGGTGGCTACCTGCACCTGGCCACCGACTGGGAACCCTACGCCCACCAGATGCTGGAGGTGCTGGGCGCCGAGCCGCTGTTGCAGAACACCGCCGAACCCGGCAGCAACGGCTTCGTGCCTCAGCCCGCCTACCGGCCTCTCACCAAGTTCGAGAACCGCGGCTTGAAGCTGGGCCACGGGGTCTGGGACCTGGTGTTCCGCCGGGCCTGAGGCCCAAGCGACGCGCTGTGGCCCGCCCGCCGAAGAGCCAGCACATTCCTGCACGTGACGGCGTGTCCGCCAGTTGCGTTGCCCTGCCCCACGGCACATCGGCCGCCTGGCCGCTGCTGCTGGACTTCCTGGCAGACCGCCTGAACGTGGTGGACCGCGCAGCCTGGCACCTTCGTCTGGCGCGCGGCGAAGTGCTGGATGACAACGGCCAGCCCCTGCCTCCCGACGCAGCCTTCCAGCCCGGTGCCCGCATCCACTACTACCGCCACCTCGACGACGAGCCGACCATCCCGTTTGAAGAGGCCGTGCTGTTCCAGGACGAGCACCTGCTGGTGGCCGACAAGCCGCATTTTTTGCCGGTCACGCCCGGCGGTCGCTATGTGCAGCAAAGCCTGCTGGTGCGTTTGAAGCGCCGCACCGGCATTGACACGCTCAGCCCCATCCACCGCATTGACCGCGAGACCGCCGGGCTCGTGTTGTTCAGCGTGCGCCCACAGGACCGCAACGCCTACCAGGCCCTCTTTCGCGAGCGCGCGGTGCACAAGGTGTACGAGGCCATCGCACCCCACCGCCCCGAACTCGCCTTTCCGCTCACACGCCGCAGCCGAATCGATGAAGACAGTCAAAGCTTCTTTCGCATGGTCGAGTCAGTGGGGGAGCCCAACAGCGAGACCCACATCGAGTGCCGAGAGGTGCGCGGCCCCTGGGCGCGCTACCGGCTCTCGCCCGTGACCGGCAAGCGCCACCAGCTGCGCGTGCACATGAACGCCCTGGGTGGGCCCATCGTGGGCGACCAGTTCTACCCCACGGTCCTGCGCGGGCCCGACGACGCAGAAGACTTCGCCGAACCGCTGCGCTTGCTGGCGCGCGGCATCGCCTTTGACGACCCCATCACCGGCTCGCTGCGGCGTTTCGAGAGCCAGCGCATCATCGATTGGCCCGCGAGCCCATCGACATAAAGGCCTTGGGGAATACGCGGACAGGGAGAGAAGGCTCCCGTAGCGCATAATCAACACGTTCGCGTGTCCATTCGCGCGTACAAGTCAGGTGATCGGTCAGTTTCGCGCGCTACGGCGGTACTTTTAGAGTTAGTTGTGCTTTCGGGACCCCATCGCTTTTGTTTTCAGTTATTTTGAGGAGTCCTCATGGGCAACAAACTTTACGTCGGCAACCTGCCGTACACCGTTCGCGACGAAGACCTGCAACAGTCTTTCAGCGAATTCGGCTCTGTCAACAGCGCCAAAGTCATGATGGAACGCGACACGGGTCGCTCCAAGGGTTTCGGCTTTGTCGAAATGGGCAATGACGCCGAAGCGCAAGCAGCCATCTCCGGCATGAACGGCCAGTCCCTGGGCGGCCGCAGCATCACCGTGAACGAAGCCCGTCCGATGGAGGCACGTCCTCCCCGCACCGGCGGCTACGGCGGTGGTGGTGGTGGCGGCGGCTACGGTGGTGGCGATCGCTCCGGCGGTGGCGGCTACGGTGGTGGCGGCGGCGGTCGCGGCGGTTACTGATCCCTGCCAGCCCTGCGCTGACAAGATCTCAAAAGGCCCCGGAGCTTCGGCTCCGGGGCCTTTTTCGTGGCCTGTCCTTAAGATGCGTTTCATGTCCCTGCCCCACATCCACTGTCCGACGTCCGCCAGATGACATCGCCCGACCAAGTGCCCTCAGCCTGGGCCAGAGTGCTGTGCACCCTGTGTGCCCTCTTCATCGCGGCCCTTGGGTTGCTGGCCATCGTGACCGAAACCCACAGCGGATACGCACGCTTCCAGGGCCACGTGACGCTGGTAGGCGATCAGGCGGTGTCCATGGGGCTGGTCATCCTGTGCATAGCCTTGCTGCCGCTGGTGGTCTGGGTGCCCAGACGCTGGCTCGTCAGGTCCTTGCTGGCTTGGTGGGTGCTGTTGATGGCCTGCATCTTCATCCCCATTTTCAAGCCGTTCTGAACCTTGCCTCAGCTGCGCAGCAAACCCGCCAGCAAGCGGCTCACATGCACCGCCTCGCGCTGCGCGCCGTCTGCAATCTGGTGACGGCAGCTGGTGCCATCGGCCACCACCACAGCGCCGGGCGCGGCGCGCACGGCCGGCAGCAGGCTGAGTTCGGCCATCTGCATCGACACCGCATGGTGCGAGGCCTCATAACCGAAGCTGCCGGCCATGCCGCAGCAGCTGCTTTCGATCAGCTGCGGCTGGGCGCCGGGAATCCAGCGCAGCACTTCGAGGATGGGTGAGACCGCGTCGAACGCTTTCTGGTGGCAGTGGCCGTGCAGCAGCACGGGCTTGTCCACCGCCTTGAGCTGCGCTTTCAAACGCTCCAGCCGACCCGCTTTCGCTTCACGCGCCAGAAACTCTTCGAACAGCAGCGCGTGCTCCGCGATCTGTTGCGGCGCAGATCCCAGCCCCATCACCAGCATCTCGTCGCGCAGCGTGAGCAGGCACGAAGGCTCCAGCCCCACGATGGCGATGCCCTTGTGCGCAAACGGCAGCAGGCTCTGCACCACCTCGCGTGCTTTGTCTTTGGCCTGCTCCACCATGCCGCTGGCCAGATACGTGCGGCCGCAGCACAGGTGTTTGCCGTCGTCCTGGGCTTTGGTGGCCACGTGCACGGTGTAACCGGCTGCTTGCAGCACCTTCACCGCGGCGTGCGCGTTCTCCGATTCGAAGTAGCCGTTGAAGGTGTCCACGAACAACACCACACCGCGCTCGGCGGCCAGCACCTGGTCGCGCGTGGCCGTCTTCAACGGCGCGTTGAAGAAATGCTGTGCGTGCCACTGCGGCAGGCTGCGTTGGGCCGAGAGTCCCAGCCATTTTTCAGACAAGGTGGCCAGCAAGGGAATGCGGTTGCGCAGGTTGAGCAGCGGCGCCAGGCGCGCGGCCCAGGCGGCGTAGTCGGGCAGCTGGGCCACCAGCCGGTCCTTGAGCGTGTGGCCGTGTTTCGCCTTGTAGTGCTGCAGGAACTCGACCTTCATCTTGGCCATGTCCACGCCGGTGGGGCAATCGCGCTTGCAGCCCTTGCATCCGACGCAAAGGTCCATGGCTTCGCGCACCACCTCGCTGGTGAGCGCATCGCTGCCCGCCAGGCCCGGGATCTGCCCACTGAGGGCCAGACGCAGGGTGTTGGCGCGGCCGCGCGTGAGGTGCTGTTCGTCGCGGGTCACGCGGTAGCTCGGGCACATGGTGCCGGCGTCGAACTTGCGGCAGTGGCCGTTGTTGTTGCACATCTCCACCGCTTTGGCCAGGCCCCGCGCCGGGTCTTCGCCGGTGCCGGGCGCGGTGGTCACTTCGGTCACCGGGTCGGCTTTCACATCCCACGCGCTCCAGTCGAGCACCGGCGTGATGGGTACCACCTTGTAGCTGGGTGGAAAACGCATGAGCCGCGTGTCGTCCATCTTGGGCGGGTTGATGACGCGGTTCGGCGAGAGCAGCCCGGTGGGATCAAGGTGTCGCTTGATGCGGGCAAACGCGTCGTTGATGCGCGGGCCGAACTGCCATTCGATCCACTCGCCGCGGCACAGGCCGTCGCCGTGTTCGCCGCTGTAGGCGCCCTTGTACTTGCGCACGAGTTCACTGGCCTCTTCGGCGATCTGGCGCATCTTGGCAGCACCACCGCGGCGCATGTCCAGGATGGGCCGCACGTGCAGCGTGCCCACCGAGGCGTGGGCGTACCAGGTGCCGCGGCTGCCGTGTTTGTGGAACACCTCGGTCAGCGCATCGGTGTACTCGGCCAGGTGCACCAGCGGCACCGCGCAGTCCTCGATGAAGCTCACCGGTTTGCCGTCGCCGCGCAGGCTCATCATGATGTTCAGGCCCGCCTTGCGCACCTCCCACAGGTTCTTCTGCGGCGCGTCGTCGATCATCTCGACCACGCTGCCGGGCAGGCCCAGGTCACCCATGAGTTCCACCAGTTCGCGGATCTTGTGCGCGATGTCGGCCTTGCTCGGGCCGCTGAACTCCACCAGCAGCACGGCCGCGGGCTTGCCGCCGTTGATGTGCGGCGAAAGTGCGGTGCGGATGGTGGGCGCGAACGCCGGGTTCTGCAGCGACAGCTCGATCATGGTGCGGTCGACCAGTTCCACCGCCGTGAGCTGGCCCACGGCCATGCCCTCGCCGAGCTTGACGATGTGCTGCGCGCTGTCCATCGCCTGGAAGAACGTGGGGAAGTTCACCACGCCCAGCACCTTGGCGCGCGGCAGCTCGCGCAACTGCAGCTTGAGTGAGCGCGTGAGTGCCAGCGTGCCTTCGCTGCCGATGAGCAGGTGCGACAGGTTCACCGAACCGTCGTGCGTGTACGGCTTCTCGTTCTGGTTGCGGAAGATGTCGAGGTTGTAGCCGGCCACGCGACGCAGCACCTTGGGCCATCGCGCGTCGATCTCGTCGGCATGCTCCATCGCCAGGTCGCGCACGAAGTCACCGATGGCTTTGGCCTGGGGGCTCGCAGTGGCATGGTCACCGAAGTCGACCAGGCTGCCATCGGCCAGCCAGGCCTGCGCGCCCAGCACGTTGTGCACCATGTTGCCGTAGGCCACCGAGCGGCTGCCACACGAGTTGTTGCCGGCCATGCCGCCCAGCGTGGCCTGCGCGCTGGTGGACACGTCCACCGGATACCACAGGCCGTGCGGCTTGAGCTGCGCGTTGAGGTGGTCGAGCACCAGGCCGGGCTCCACCGTGGCGGTGCGGCCCTGCACGTCCACATCCAGCACGCGACGTATGTGTTTGGTGTGGTCGATCACCAGGCCCGCGCCCACGGTCTGGCCACACTGGCTGGTGCCGCCGCCGCGCGGCACGATGGGCACCGCCAGGTCGCGGCAGATGTCGAGCGCCAGGCGCACGTCGTCGGCGTCCTGCGGCACGAACACACCCACCGGCATTTCTTGGTAGATGGAGGCGTCGGTGGCGTAGCGTCCGCGATCGGCGGGGCTGAACAGCACCTCGCCCCGGGTCTCCTGGGTGAGGCGGCGCGCCAGCTGGCCAGCCAATTCGTTGCTGATGCCGGCCACGCGCTCGTACACCGCGTCCGCCCGCATCGACGAAGATGTTTCGCGGGTCACGTTCAAAGGCAAAGGCGCGTTCATTCGGCGGCTCCCTGCTGCTGCATCGTCTGCACTTCCATGGAACGCAGCTGCTCGATGACCACGTCGCGCTTGTTGTTGAGGTGGGTGGTCAACACGTTGGCGAGTGCCGCTGAATCGCGCGCCTCCAGCGCCTGGATCATGGCTTCGTGTTCCTTCACCGCGCGTGCCCACTTCTCGCCGTCCTGGTTGGACCGGAAGCGCAGCGCCTGCAGGCGCGCATTGACCTGGTTGTAGGTGCTGGTGAGCACCGGGTTGCGCGCGGCGGCGTTGATGGCGCGGTGGATGGCCGCGTTGAGCGGGTAGTAGGCCGAGAGATCGCGCCGTGTGTAGGCGGCCAGCATCTCGTAGTGCATGGCCTTGATTTCGGCGAGCTCGGCGTCGGTCACGCGCTGCGCGGCCAGTTGGCCCGAGGCCGCTTCCAGCCCGGCCATCACCTCGAAGGTGTTGTGCACATCGGTCTCGCTCAGTTGCACCGCCACCGCGCCGCGGTTGGGCACCAGCTCGACCAGGCCCTCGGCGGCCAGCGTCTTGATGGCCTCGCGCAAGGGGGTGCGGGACACCTTGAGTTCTTCGCACAACTCACGTTCGTTGAGCTTGGCACCCGGAGCGATCTGGCCTTCGACCAGCATCTGGCGCAGGCGGTGGGTGGCCTGCTCGTGCAAGGCGCCGGAAGGCATGTTGAAAATCTGGGCCGTCATGTTTTGTATTCAAAAGTTGGGCTGTTTTTTGCCATTTTAGGGCTGATCCGATTGACAGATCGATTTTGTATGCAAAAAATGCAGGCCATATCCAACCATACATTGCCATGCTGACCACCGACTTCCACCCCACCGGCCGCCACTTCTTGCAGATTCCGGGTCCCTCGCCCGTGCCCGACCGGGTGCTGCGCGCCATGAGCCTGCCCACCATCGACCACCGCGGCCCCGAGTTCGGCGTGCTGGGGTTGAAGGTGCTGGCCGACATGCAGAAGATCTTCCAGACCAAGCACCCGGTGATGATTTACCCGGCCTCGGGCACCGGCGCGTGGGAAGCCGCGCTGGCGAACACCTTGAGCCCGGGCGACCACGTGCTGATGTACGAGACCGGGCACTTCGCCTTTCTGTGGAACAAGCTGGCCACCCGCCTGGGCTTGAAAGCCGAGGTGCTGGCCTTGCCCGGCACCGACAACGGCGTGCCCGCGAGCTGGCGCCACGGCGTGCAGGCGCACCTGATCGAAGAGCGCCTGAAGGCCGACAACGCGCACAGCATCAAGGCGGTGTGCGTGGTGCACAACGAAACCTCCACCGGTGTGACCAGCAACATCGCTGCCGTGCGCAAAGCGATTGACGCGGCCAAACACCCGGCCCTGCTGCTGGTGGACACCATCTCCGGCCTGGCCAGCGCCGACTACCGCCACGACGAGTGGGGCGTGGACGTTTCCATCAGCGGTTCGCAAAAGGGCCTGATGCTGCCGCCCGGCATCAGCTTCAACGCGCTCTCGCCCAAGGCCATCGAGGCCAGCAAGACCGCGAGGCTGCCCAAGGCCTTCTGGGCGTGGGACGAGATCATCGAGATGAACAAGACCGGCTACTGGCCGTCGACCCCCAACACCAACCTGCTCTACGCACTGAGCGAAGCGGCCGACATGATCCTGGGACAGGGGCTGGACGTGGTGTTCGCGCGCCACCAGCGCTGGGCCGATGGCGTGCGAGCCGCAGTAACGACCTGGGGCCTGCCGATCCAGTGCGCCGAGAACGGCGTGCACTCGCCCATCCTCACCGGCGTGATGACCCCCGAAGGCGTGGACGCCGACGCGGTGCGCAAGATCATTTACGAACGCTTCGACTGCTCGCTGGGCACCGGCCTGGGCAAGATCAAGGGCCGCATGTTCCGCATCGGCCACCTGGGCGACACCAACGACCTCACGCTGATCGCCGCCGTGGCCGGCTGCGAGATGGGCCTCAAGCTCGCCGGCGTGAAGCTCGCCGGCTCGGGTGTGCAGACCCTCATGGACTACTACGCCAGCCACCCCGCTGCCGTGCCGCTGCGCAAGGCCGCCTGAGCCTGCCCGCCGTCACCGATCCCCCGCGCGTTCCCCACCCACACGACAACAGGAGACAACATGCAACGCAGAACCTTCGTCACCGCCACTGCGGCCACCGCAGCCACCCTGGCCGCGCCCATGCTGAGAGCGCAGACCTTGCCCAACGGCCCGGTGCGCATCGTCGTGGGATTTGCACCCGGCGGCGGGACCGACGCGCTGGCGCGCCTGGTCGGCCAGAAGCTGCAAGGCATGTGGAACCTCACGGTGGTGGTGGAAAACCGGGCCGGTGCGTCGGGCGTGATCGCGGCCGACATGGTGTCCAAGGCGCCGCCCGACGGCAATACCCTGCTCATGGCCCACATCAACAGCCACGCGCTGGCCCCGGGTCTGATGCCCAAGCTGGGCTATGTGGTGGACCGCGACTTCACGCCGCTGACCCTGGTGGGGGTCACGCCCAACCTGCTGATCTGCAACAACGATCAACCCGCCAAAACCGTGGCCGAACTCGTGGCCCAGTGCAAGGCCAATCCGGGCAAGGTCACCTTCGGTTCGGCCGGCCAGGGCTCGGCCCAGCACCTCGCGCTGGAGTCGTTCAAGCTCGCCGCCGGCGTGTTCGCGCTGCACATTCCGTACAAGGGCTCCGGCCCCATGCTGACCGACCTCATGGGCGGGCAGATCGGCTATTCCTTCGACACGATGACCGCGGCCACCCCGCACGTCAAAAGCGGCAAGGTTCGCGCGATTGCGCAGACCCGCGCCAAGCGCGCGTCGGGCCACCCGACCGTGCCGACCATGGCCGAGTCCGGCTTCCCCGGCTTCGAGGCCACCACCTGGTACGGGCTGGTGGGCCCGGGCAAGATGCCGCCGGCCATCGCACAGCGCATGAACGAAGACATCAACAAGGTGCTCGCCATGCCCGACGTGAAGGAAAAGCTGGACCTCTACGGCGCCGAAGACGGCGGCGGCTCGGCCCAGCAGTTCGCCGACTTCATCCGCACCGAGCAGGTGAAGTGGTCCAAGGTGATCAAGGACGCCAAGGTCACGATCGACAGCTGAGCGCCGACGCATGACCGACCAGGGCCAAGTGCGCCTGCAGATCGAGGCCGGCGTGGCCTCGGTGCTGTTTGACCGACCCCAGGCGCGCAACGCGATGACCTGGGCCATGTACGAGCAGCTCGCGGCCATCAACCGCCAGCTGAGCGCTGACCGCAGCGTGCGGGTGGCGGTGTTTCGCGGAGCGGGTGGGCAGGCCTTCGTGGCTGGAACCGACATCGAGCAGTTCGCGGCCTTCCAGACCGGCGAAGACGGCGTGGCTTACGAGCGCCAGATCGAGGCCGGCATCGAGTTGATGTGCCACCTGCCCATGCCCACGGTGGCCGTGGTCGAGGGCTGGTGCGTGGGCGGCGGGCTGGCGATTGCGACCGCGTGCGACTTCCGACTGGCCACAGCGGGCGCGAAGTTCGGCGTTCCGATTGCCAAGACGCTGGGCAATTGCCTGGCCATCGCCAACGTGGCGCGGCTGCGCGCGGCCTTCGGGCACCAGCGGGTGAAACGCATGCTGTTGCTGGCCGAGTTCATCGGTGCTGACGAGGCGCTGGCTTGCGGTTTTCTGCAGGCCATCGAAGCGCCCGAAGCCATCGAGGCTGCCACCAAGGCGCTCGTGCAAAGGCTCTCCGCGCTGGCCCCGGTCACGCAGCGCGTGAGCAAGGCTGCGCTGGAGCGTCTGGCCACACACGACCTGGCCGAGTCTGAAGACCTGATCCGCGCGGCTTATGGCAGCGCCGACTTCCACGAAGGCGTGGCCGCTTTCGTGGCCAAACGCCCCCCTGTCTGGAGCGGCCAGTGAAACCATCCACCGGCCCGCTCGCGGGTCTGCGCGTGCTCGAAGTCACCCAGATCATGTCGGGCCCCACCTGCGGTTTGCTGCTGGCCGACATGGGCGCCGACGTGATCAAGATCGAGAAGATTCCCGGCGGCGACGACGCGCGCGGTTACCGCGATCCGCAGGTGGGCGGTGTGTCGGCCCCGTTCATGATGATGAACCGCAACAAGCGCGGCCTCGCCCTGAACCTCAAGAGCCCCAAGGGCCGCGCGCTGCTGCTGAAGATGGTGAAGAACGCCGACGTGCTGGTGGAGAACTTTCGCGGCGGCACCATGGACAAGCTGGGCCTGGGCTACGAGGCTCTGAAGGCCGAGAACCCGGGCCTCATCTACTGCGCCATCACCGGCTACGGCCGCAGCGGGCCCTACGCCGACAAGGGCGGCTTCGACCTCATCGCACAAGGCTTCGCGGGCCTGATGTCCATCACCGGCGAAGCGGGCCGCCCACCCGCCAAGAGCGGCAACGCGGTGTCGGACATGAATGCCGGCATCCTGGCCGCACTCGGCATCCTCGCCGCCTACATCCACAAGCTCAAGACCGGCGAAGGCCAGGTGGTGGACACGTCGCTCAGCGACGCGGCCCTGCAGCAGACCTACTGGCACGCGGCGGTGTGGTTCGCCACCCAACGTTCACCCGAGCCCACCGGCTCGGCGCACATCCTCACGGCGCCCTACCAGGCGTTTGAAGCCAGCGACGGCTGGATCAACATCGGCGGCGCCAACCAGACCAATTGGGAACGCATCTGCGACGTGCTGGGGCACCCCGAATGGCGCAGCGACCCGCGCTTTGCCACCAACAGCGACCGCATGGCGCACCTGGGTTTGCTGGTGGACCTGATGAACGCGGTGGTGCGCACGCGAACGCGTGAGCAGTGGCAGGCGGCGTTTGATGCAGCGGGTGTGCCGGCTGGCCCGGTGCACACCATCGGCGAAGCCTTGAGCCATCCGCAAACCGTGGCGCGTGGCATGGTGGTGGAAACAGACCATCCCCAAGCCGGCACCACGCGGGCGATCGGCTGCCCCATCCACTTCTCGGCCTCACCCGATCGCAGCAGCACGCCCGCGCCGCTGCTGGGCCAGCACACGCGCGAGGTGCTGCGCGAATTGGATTTGCCGGAGTCGGAGATCGACGCCCTAGTGGCCGAGGGCGTGATCGCAGAACCCTGACCTCTGGAGGTCAGGCCCGCTCGGCCACCCAGGCCTTCACCGACTTCAGCGCGGCGTCCAGGTTGGAGGCATCGGTGCCGCCGGCCATGGCCATGTCGGCCTTGCCGCCGCCCTTGCCACCGACCTGCTGCGCCACGAAGTTCACCAGTTCACCGGCCTTGACCTTGCCCGTGCTGTCGGCGGTGACGCCGGCGGCCAGCTGCACCTTGTTGCCGTCCACGGCGGCCAGCACGATGACGGCGGTCTTGAGCTTGTCCTTGAGCTTGTCCATGGTCTCGCGCAGGCCCTTGGCGTCGGCGCCGGTCAACACCGCCGCCAGAACCTTGATGCCCTTGACGTCCACCGCCTGGTTCACCAGCTCGTCGCCCTGCGCCGAAGCCAGCCGGCTCTTGAGCGCGTTCATTTCTTTCTCCAGATCGCGCATCTGGTCCAGCAGCGCACCCACGCGCGCGGGCACTTCGCCCGGCGTGACCTTGAGCGTGCCGGCCACGCCACCCAGCGTCTCTTCCATGCCCTGTACATAGGCCAGCGCGTTCAGACCCGTCACCGCCTCCACCCGGCGCACGCCGGCGGCCACGCCACCCTCGGCGATGATGGTGAAGAAGCCGATGTCTCCGGTGGCCTGGACGTGCGTGCCGCCGCAGAGTTCGCGGCTGGTGCCGATGTCGAGCACCCGTACCGACTCGCCGTACTTCTCGCCAAACAGCATCATGGCGCCGGTCTTCTGGGCCGACTCGA
The DNA here is from genome assembly GCA_013823505.1 of Polaromonas sp. The sequence goes on from PNMH01000053.1 coordinate 23,856, forward strand.
TGTCCATCACGCGCGCCTGCGTCGGTGCATTGGCCACGATCTCGGCGTTCACTTTTCGCTCGATCTCGCGGATCTGCGCGTCCGTCACCGGCGCGTTGTGCGTGAAGTCGAAGCGCGTCTTGTCGGCGTCGACCAGACTGCCCTTTTGCTGCACGTGATCGCCCAGCACTTCGCGCAGGGCCTTGTGCATCAGGTGGGTGGCGCTGTGGTTGCGCACGGTGGCGGCGCGCACCGCCGTGTTCACCTGCGCCGCTGCGCTGTCGCCCACGCTGATGGTGCCCTGCACCACCGTGCCGTGGTGGCCGAACACGTCGGCCTTGATCTTTTGCGTGTCCCCCACGTCGAAGCGGGCCGAGCCGCTGGTGATCACGCCCTCGTCGCCCACCTGGCCACCGCTCTCGGCGTAAAACGGCGTGCTGTCGAGCACCACGACGCCTTGCTGGCCGGTCTTGAGCTCGGCCACAGGCGTGCCGTCCAGATACAGCGCCACGATCTTCGCGGAGGCGTCGAGCTGCTCGTAACCCACGAAGGTGTTGCCTTCGCCGGTGTAGTCGAGCGCCTTGTCCATCTTGAACTTGCCGGCCGCGCGGCCCTTGGCCTTCTGCGCTTCCATGGCGGCGCGAAAACCCGCTTCGTCCACCGTCAGCCCGCGCTCGCGGCACACATCGGCCGAGAGGTCGAGCGGGAAGCCGTAGGTGTCGTGCAGCTTGAAGGCCACGTCACCAGGCAGCACCTTGGCGCCATCGGCCAAGGCCGCGTCGAGGATTTCCATGCCGTTGGCCAGCGTTTCGTAAAAACGCTCTTCCTCCACCCGCAACACCTCGGTGATGCGCTGCGCCTGGCTTGCCAGGTTGGGGTAGGCCTCGCCCATCATGCGCACCAGGTCGGGCACCATCTTGTGAAAGAACGGTGTCTTCTGGCCGAGCTTGTAGCCGTGGCGGATGGCGCGGCGCACGATGCGACGCTGCACGTAGCCGCGGCCTTCGTTGCTCGGGATCACGCCGTCGCTGATGAGGAACGACGTGGCGCGGATGTGGTCGGCGATCACCTTGAGCGAGGGGTTGCTCAGGTCGGCCGTGTTGGTCTCGCGGCCAGCGGCCTTGATGAGCGCGTCGAAGATGTCGATCTCGTAGTTGCTGTGCACGTGCTGCAGGATGGCGGCCAGGCGCTCCAGGCCCATGCCGGTGTCCACGCAAGGCGCGGGCAGCGGCGTGACCGAGCCGTCCTCGGCCATGTTGAACTGCATGAACACGTTGTTCCAGATCTCGATGAAGCGGTCGCCGTCTTCATCGGGGCTGCCCGGAGGGCCGCCGGCGATGTGGTCACCGTGGTCGTAGAAGATCTCGGAGCAGGGGCCGCACGGGCCGGTGTCGGCCATCATCCAGAAGTTGTCGCTCTTGTAGCGCCCGCCCTTGTTGTCGCCGATGCGGATCACACGCTCGGGCGGCAGGCCGATCTCTTTCGTCCAGATGTCGTAGGCCTCGTCGTCCTCTTCGTACACCGTGGCGAGCAGACGCTCTTTCGGCAGCTTGTAGACCTCGGTCAGCAGTTCCCAGGCCCACTTCAGGCTCTCGCGCTTGAAGTAGTCGCCAAACGACCAGTTGCCCAGCATCTCGAAGAAGGTGTGGTGGCGCGCGGTGTAACCCACGTTTTCCAGGTCGTTGTGCTTGCCGCCGGCGCGCAGGCAGGCCTGTACCGAGGCCGCGCGCACATAGGGGCGCTTGTCGGTGCCCAGGAACACGTCCTTGAACTGGACCATGCCCGAGTTGGTGAACATGAGCGTGGGGTCGTTGCCCGGCACCAGCGAGCTGGACGCGACCACGGTGTGGCCCTTGGAGGCGAAGAAGTCCAGGAAGCTCTTGCGGATGTCGGCAACGGAAACAACTGCAGTGGCGGGGCGGGTCATGGGGGCCTTGTGGTTTTCGGTCGAGGGATACGGCTGCCGCGCGGGCGCGCGAAACCCCGTATTTTCCAACATGGCGGGCCGGCCGCTCCAAAGCGGGCTTTCATGGCGCGGTTGCCCGGGTGGACCGGGGGCCGAGGTCGCCAGCGGTACTGCACGCCGGGGGGCAAAGGACTATGCTTTCCGGCTGCCCCGCCACTCTGGCGCGCACCGAACACCGGAGACTGCCCATGGACATGAAGACATCCCCCCTCGCCCTGCTCAAGGACCCCACCCTGCTCAAGACCGACGGCCTGGTCAACGGCCAGTGGGTCGCGGGTGCCAGCCGCTTCGACGTGCTCGACCCAGCCACCGGACACAAGCTGGCCGACGTGGCCAACCTCGGCCCGAAAGACGCCGAAGCCGCCATCGCCGCCGCCAACGCCGCCTGGCCTGCCTGGAAAGGCAAAACCGCCAAGGAACGCAGCACCATCCTTCGCAAGTGGTTCGACCTGTTGATGGCCAACCAGGAGGACCTGGGCCGCATCCTCACCGCCGAACAAGGCAAGCCGTTCACCGAGGCGAAGGGCGAGATCGCCTACGGCGCGAGCTTCGTGGAGTGGTTCGCCGAAGAAGCCAAACGCGTCAACGGCGAGACCCTCCCCACCTTCGACAACAACCGCCGCCTGATCGTGCTCAAGCAGCCCATCGGCGTGTGCGCGGCCATCACGCCTTGGAACTTCCCGCTGGCCATGATCACGCGCAAGGTGGCG
>PNMH01000054.1 GCA_013823505.1 Polaromonas sp.
CAGTCACTGTTCATGAGACCAACATGGGTCACATGGCGCAGATGCTGCCCGGCATGGGTATTTGATCAACGACGAACAGGAGAACACACATGCCTCGCGTCAAACGTGGTGTCACGGCTCGCGCCCGACACAAAAAAGTACTGGCTCTGGCCAAAGGTTTCCGCGGCCGCCGCGGCAACGTCTTCCGCATCGCCAAACAGGCGGTGATGAAGGCGGGGCAATACGCCTACCGCGATCGCCGCACCAAGAAGCGCGTCTTCCGTCAGTTGTGGATTGCCCGTATCAACGCCGGTGCTCGCGCATGCGGCATGACGTACAGCCAGTTCGCCAACGGTCTGAAGAAAGCTTCGATCGAAATCGACCGCAAGGTTCTGGCCGATCTGGCCGTGAACGACCCGGCTGCCTTTGGCAGCATCGTGGAGCAAGTCAAAGCCAAGCTGGCCGCTTGATTCACGACAGGGACACCGCGTCATTGCGGTGATCTCCGGTCGCTCAAAGGGGTTGAGGCTTGAGGGAATTCCCTCGCTGGCTTCAACCCCTTTTTTCATTGACAACGATTCAAGTACACACATGAACGAGTTGGACGCACTGGTCGACAGCGCCCGCGCAGCGTTTGCGCAGGCCACCACCCCGGCCGATCTGGAAAACGCCAAGGCGCAGTACCTGGGCAAGGCTGGCCGCATCACCGAGCTGATGAAGGGCATGGCGGCGCTGCCGGTCGACGAGAAGAAAACCCGGGGCGCTTCGATCAACCTGGCCAAGCAGGCCATTGAAGCGGCACTGACCGAGCGCCGCCAGGCACTGGCCGATGCCGAGCTGCAGATCCAACTGAAGGCCGAGGCGCTGGACGTGACGTTGCCAGGACGGCAGCGTGGACAGGGCGGCCTGCACCCGGTGAGCCTCACGCTGGAGCGCATCGAGTCGATCTTTGGCTCCATGGGATTCGAGGTGGCGGAAGGCCCCGAGATCGAGTCCGACTGGTTCAACTTCACCGCGCTCAACACGCCTGAGGACCACCCAGCGCGTTCGATGCACGATACCTTTTACGTGGAGGGCGGCAGCGAAAAAGCGCCCAACCTGCTGCGCACCCACACGAGCCCGATGCAGATCCGCCATGCGGTGCAGCACGTCAAGCGCCACCGCGCTGCGCTGGACGCAGGCCAGCCGATGCCGGAGATTCGCGTGATCGCGCCGGGCCGCACCTACCGCGTGGACAGCGACGCCACACACTCTCCGATGTTCCACCAGTGCGAAGGCCTGTGGGTGGGCGAGAACGTGAGTTTCAAGGACCTGAAGTTCGTCTTCACCGATTTCTGCCGCACCTTTTTCGAGTCGAACGATCTCGTGCTGCGCTTTCGCCCCAGCTTCTTCCCGTTCACCGAGCCCAGCGCGGAGATCGACATCCAGTTCCAGAGCGGGCCGCTGGCCGGCCGTTGGCTTGAAGTGGCCGGCTCTGGCCAGGTGCACCCGAACGTGGTGCGCAACATGGGCCTGGACCCCGAGAAGTACATCGGCTTTGCCTTCGGCATGGGCCCGGACCGCCTGACCATGCTGCGCTACGGCGTGAACGACCTGCGCCTGTTCTTTGACGGCGACGTCCGTTTCCTTGCCCAGTTCCGCTGATCCATCGCGCCGAGACATCGACATGCAATTCCCCGAATCCTGGCTTCGCGCCTTCTGCAATCCGCCCCTGACCAGCCAGCAACTGGCCGACACCCTGACCATGGCTGGTCTGGAAGTGGAAGAGCTGCAGCCAGTGGCGCCGCCGTTCTCCAAGATCGTTGTGGGCGAAATCAAGTCTGCCGAGCAACACCCGAACGCCGACCGCTTGCGCGTGTGCCAGGTGGACGTGGGGCAGGGCAGCCTGCTCAACATCGTTTGTGGAGCGCCCAATGCGCGCGTGGGCATCAAGGTGCCCTGCGCGCTGGTGGGCGCCGAACTGCCGCCGGGTGAAGACGGTAAACCCTTCCTCATCAAGCTGGGTCAACTGCGTGGCGTTGAGAGCCAGGGCATGCTGTGTTCGGCACGCGAGCTCAAGCTGAGCGAAGACCACGGCGGTCTGCTGGAGCTGCCGGCCGACGCGGTCTTGGGGCGCGACATCCGTGAGCAGCTGTTGCTCGACGACATGCTGTTCACGCTCAAGCTCACGCCCAACCTCGCGCATTGCCTGAGCGTGTACGGCATCGCTCGCGAAGTGTCGGCGCTCACCGGTGCGCCCTTGAACCAGCCGGCGTTTGCAGCAGCCACCGTGTCCTTGCAAGACCGCCTGCCGGTGCAGGTGCAAGCGCCCGATCTTTGCGGCCGTTTAACCGGTCGCATCGTGCGCGGCGTCAACACCCGCGCGGCCACGCCGGCCTGGATGGTCGAGCGTCTTGCACGTTGCGGTCAGCGCAGCGTGTCGCCGCTGGTGGACATTTCCAACTACGTGATGTTCGAGCTGGGTCGCCCCTCACACATCTTCGACCTCGACAAGATCCACGGCGGCCTTCAGGTGCGTTGGGGTCGAGAGGGCGAGACGCTCAAACTGCTCAACGGAAACACGGTCGCGGTCGACGCGCAGGTGGGCGTGATCGCTGACGACCAAGCCGTGGAGTCGCTCGCCGGCATCATGGGCGGGGACGCGACTGCCGTCTCCGACGACACGCAGAACATTTACATTGAGGCCGCTTTCTGGTGGCCCAAGGCCATCGCTGGTCGTTCGCGCCGCTACAACTTCTCCACCGACGCGGGGCACCGGTTCGAGCGCGGCGTCGATCCATCGACCACCGTCGAGCACATCGAACGCATCACGCAACTGGTGTTGGACATCTGCGGTGGCCAAGTCGGATCGATGGACGACCACGTGGTCAACCTGCCGGTGGCCCAGCCGGTCACGCTGCGCGTGGCGCGTGCCAACAAGGTCATCGGCATGCCGCTCACCCAGGCCCAGTGCGCGGGGGCCTTGCACCGGCTCGGCCTGGCCTTGGAAGAGGGCGAGGGCACGATCACCGTCACGCCGCCTGCGTACCGCTTCGACATCCAGCTCGAGGAAGACCTGATCGAAGAAGTGGCGCGTGTGGTGGGCTACAACCAGTTGCCCGAGACACCGCCGTTGGCGCCGATCACAGCCAAGATCCGGCCCGAAGCTCAACGCGGCCCGTTCGCGGTGCGGCGACTGCTCGCCCAACTGGGCTACCAGGAAACCATCAACTTCAGCTTCGTGGAAGAGCGTTGGGAACACGAGCTCGCCGGCAACGCCAACCCGATCCGCCTGCTCAACCCGATCGCCAGCCAGATGAGCGTGATGCGTTCATCGTTGATCGGCAGCCTCGTGGCTGTGCTCAAGTTCAACCTCGACCGCCGCGCCGAGCGCGTGCGCCTGTTCGAAGTGGGTCGTGTCTTCCACAAGGACGCCTCGGTGGTCGACAGCGACACCAGCGTGGCCGGGTTCCATCAGCCCATGCGCGTGGCTGGTCTGAGCTTTGGCGCGGTGGACACACTGCAGTGGGGCACCTCCGAGCGCGTGGCCGATTTCTTTGATGCGAAAGGCGACGTGCAGGCGCTGCTCGCGCCGCTGAAGCCCGAGTTCCGCGCCGACGAACACCCGGCCATGCACCCCGGCCGCTGCGCCAGCGTGTGGCTGCAAGACCGCTGTATCGGCCATGTGGGCGAGCTGCATCCCCGCTGGCGTCAGTCGTACGAGCTGGCGCAGGCGCCGGTGCTGTTCGAGCTGGAGCTCGACGCGGTGCTGGCAAGGGACGTTCCGGTGTACCAGGCCGTGAGCCGGCATCAGGCTGTTGAACGCGACCTGGCCATCGTGGTCAAGGAAGGTGTGACTCACGCTGCCGTGGTCGATGCGATCCGTGCGCCGGCCAGTGCCTGGTTGCGAGACGTCGTGTTGTTCGACGTTTACCGTCCGAAGAAGCAGTCGGAAGCTGTTGCACCCGGTGCCCTGGCGCCCGACGAAAAAAGCCTGGCAGTGCGACTCGTGCTCAACCGCGACGACGCTACACTGACCGACGAAGATATTGAGGCGACTGTGAAAGCCGCCCTCGAATCCCTGCAAACGCGCGTGACCGCCCGGCTGCGCGCCTGACCGAACGAGGATGGAGAAGCACCGCATGGAACTCGCTGTAGAAAGCCTGGAAACACCAGCACTGACCAAAGCCCAGTTGGCCGAGATGCTGTTTGACCAGATCGGTCTGAACAAGCGGGAGTCCAAAGACATGATCGATGCTTTCTTCGATCTCGTCACCGACAGCTTGGTCGAAGGCACCGACGTGAAGATCTCGGGTTTCGGCAATTTCCAGATCCGCACCAAGGCGCCGCGCCCCGGTCGCAACCCGCGCACCGGTGAGCCTGTGGCCATCGAAGCGCGCCGTGTGGTCACCTTCCATGCCAGCCCCAAGCTCAAGGAGCAGGTGCAGACCGCCGTGATCGGCGGCTGAACCGCGTTTCCTTGTCGCCTCTCAGGCCACTCTCCCCCAGCCATCAAACTGGCGGGCTTTGCGGTGGTCTCTCCCCCGTTTTTTGATTGACGCCAGACGGTTCGCCATCGCATCCGAGCGGTTGTATCTGACGCCGCTCAGTGGCGTTTGCAACAATTCACACAGAATTCTGCGTTCCTCCGCGCACGCTCATGCTTGTTAGAGTAAATTCAAGGTTCGGTCTGTACCGCCTTGATTTTCATGGAAAAAACGCTCCCGCCCATCCCCGCGAAACGCTACTTCACCATCGGTGAAGTGGGCGAACTGTGCGGCGTCAAGCCGCATGTGCTGCGTTACTGGGAGCAGGAGTTCACACAGCTGCGGCCCATGAAACGGCGGGGCAACCGGCGCTATTACCAGCACCACGAGGTGCTCATGATTCGCCGCATTCGCGAGCTGTTGTACGACCAGGGCTTCACCATCAGCGGAGCGCGCAACAAGCTGCAGGAGCTCGTCCAGGCCGATCGAGAAAAGCGCCGCGGTGAAGATGATGACGAAGTCATTGACGTGATCGATCTCGACGCCGTCATCCACGATGAAGTGCCAGCCGTTGTCAACGAGCGCAGTCGCGAAGTGATTGCGGGGACGAGCTTGCTGGTCCACGAGGTTCGCCGCGAGTTGCTCGAAATACGTGAGCTTCTTCGTCACACGGCCTGAAAGCCTCGCTTTGACGGCTATAATTCGAGGCTTGTCGGCGTGTAGCGCAGCCTGGTAGCGCACTTGCATGGGGTGCAAGGGGTCGCGAGTTCGAATCCCGCCACGCCGACCATTGAGATCTGAAAGCCCGCAACCGAAAGGTTGTGGGCTTTTTCAGTTTCTGGCGCCTGAATTCTGTGTCCGAAGGTCAGCGCTGCCGAGCAAAGCCAGAGGCAATCCAGATGTGCGCGCTGTCGACCGTGAGCTTGAACGTGGGGGGTGCGGGCGCCCGGGCCAGCTCTTCGTCGAACTCGTCGAAGGCGCTGAGGGTGGCGGTCGCACCTTCTTCGTCCGGCACGATGGCCAGCGCGACCCGAATGCGCTCGCCGTCGACCGTCACGGTGACGTTTTTGTTGAGCTGCGCGTGCAGTTGTTGCTCGGAGCGGCGAATGACCTCCTTGGCGGTTTTCACCAGCGTGTTGAAAGCCGCGGTGTCCAGTGGCTTGGGGTTCTTCTTGTCGCGCCCCATGGTCCAGGGCCCCACGAGGGCGGGCTCGGTGGCGCCATCCAGATGCATGGCCACGGCCCAGCCGTCGTCGTCTTCGTTCTTGATCACGCGGGCGGTCCAGTGCCCGTCGCTCCACAAGCGGTCTTGGTGAATGGTTTCGTTGGTGTCAAGGGTCATGGCGATGGTGCAACAGGGACAAGCGTGATCGAAAGGGTGTCAGCAGTCGATACTGTAAGGACTGTCACCACCGCAATGGAGGCCGACCTTGAAAGTCAGATTCGATCGTGGCGTTTCGTCTCGCGAACCCGGCTTTGCCGCGATGGCCGAGCACATGCCCGGCGCGCTGCTTCAGTATGTGCTGGGGCCTGGGGGAGAGCACCGCATCGGCTGGATGAGCACCGGCTGTCATGAACTCTGGGAGGTTGCACCGCAGGCGGCCGAACAGGATGCGAACTTGTTGTGGTCGCTGGTGGACGCACAAGATCTGTTGGCCATGCGCACCTCGGTGCTGGAATCGGCGCGTTCGCTGAAGGACTGGGTGCACGAATGGCGCATCACCACGCCATCGGGTCAGCGCAAGTGGCTCCACGGCACGGGAAGGCCCCAGCGCCTGCCCGACGGCGGGGTGGCGTGGAACACCGTCATCGTCGATGTGACCGACAGCAAACGTTCGAGTGATGTCATGCGCGACAGCGAGGCGCGTTTCCGCCAGTTGCTGGAATACGTGCCCAACGTGTCAGTGCAAGGTTATGGGCTGGACCTCACCACCCGATACTGGAACCAGGCGTCCGAACGTCTGTACGGTTACTCGGCCAAGGAGGCGATCGGGCGGAACCTGCTGGACCTGATCATCCCGACCGAGATGCACGCGGGTGTGGTGGGCGCCGTGAGCGAAATGATCGAAACCGGCCTGCCGATTCCCGCCGCCGACCTGACGCTTCGCCGCAAGGACGGCACGACGGTGGAGGTGTATTCCAGCCACGTGTACCTGAACATTCCAGGCCGCGAGCCCGAGTTCTATTGCATCGACTTTGACCTGACCGAGCGCCGGGACTCCGAAGCGATCCGGGCGCAGCTGCAGTCGCAATTGCGCGAGTCCCAAAAGATGGAGGCCCTAGGCACGCTGGCGGGCGGCGTCGCGCACGACTTCAACAACATCGTCGCCGCGATCATCGGCAATGTGGAGCTCGCGCTGGACGATGTGCCCACCGAAAGTCCAGCGCGCACGAGCCTGATGGAGATCCGCAAGGCCAGCCGTCGTGCGCGCGATCTGGTGCAGCAGATCTTGGCCTTCAGCCGGCGTCAATTGCTGGAGCGCCAGGTCATCGAGCTCGCGCCGGTGGTTGAAGAGTCGGTGCGACTGCTTCGCGCCACCTTGCCGGCGGGCGTGGACCTGAGTCTGGACATCGGACCGGGCGTGCCCCGCGTGCTGGCCGACGCCACCCAGGTTGAACAGGTGCTGCTCAACCTCTGCACCAACGCGTGGCAGGCGGTTCGTGGTGTTGCCCATGGCCATGTCGTCGTCCGGCTGGAGGCGCATCAAGACGGCCTCGCGGCGGTGGACGCCGCACCGACCGACTGGGCCAGGCTGACCGTGAGTGACAACGGACTGGGCATGAACGACGCGACACGTTCGCGCATGTTTGAACCGTTCTTCACCACCAAACCGCCGGGCACGGGAACGGGACTGGGTCTGGCGGTGGTGCACGGCATCTTGCGCGACCACGACGCGGTGATGGAAGTGCAGAGTGCGCCCGGGGAAGGCTCCACGTTTTCGGTGCTCTTTCCGGCCGCAGTCGGCACAGCTTCGTCCACCTCGGTACCGCCGGCGCAGCAAGTCCGCCAGCAGCGCGCCGCAGCGCCGCCGGGGGCCCACATCCTGTACGTCGACGATGACGAGATGATTGCGTTCCTGATGGAGCGGCTTCTGCAACGAGAGGGCTACCGCGTCACGGCGTTCACCCACGCGGCCAAGGCTTTGGCCGCGGTTCGTGACCGCGCAGAGCCTTTCGATTTGGTGATCACCGACTACAACATGCCCGGCATGTCGGGGCTCGATTTCGCAGGCGCGGTCAAGGCTCTGCAGCCCGACTCGCCAGTGGCCATCACTTCCGGCTACATCTCCGAAGAACTGCGCGCGCAAGCGCCGGCAGCAGGTGTGAGCGAGCTGATTTACAAGCCCAACACGGTTGAAGAATTGTTTGCCGCTGTGGACCGGCTCGCGCGCAGTGTGCTTGGGCCGCTCAAGCCCAACTGATCGTCAAGGCACCAGCCACACCAGGGCATCGTGGGTCAGGCGGGCGCGCCGGTGGCCTTCGCGGCCCAGTTCCAGCCAGTCAATGTGTTCGATGCTCGCGTTCACCACAGCCAGGTGGTGCGTGCCAGGCGCTTGGACTGCCAGGCCATTCAAATCCGATCCGGGCGCTTGTGGTGTCAGGTAGTCGCCCGCAGCCGCCGACTGGCTGACACGTGCCCAGGCCTTGTCGACCAGTGGGCCTTCGGTGTGAACTTGCGTGGCGACCCGCACGCGCAGCTGCCAGCTCAAGCGCTTGCTCCAGAACACCAAGGCAGCAGCAGGTACCGCCTGGAGGTCGGCCACCTTGGGGCTGCGCCGGTCGGTGAAGAAGCTGAGTTGCGAAGCCGTGGCATCGGCTGCCCGCAGCACCACGGTGCGTGCCTGGGGCAGGCCGTCCAGCCCGGTCGTGGCCAGCACGGGCGTGCGCCATTCGTGGTGGCGGTCCACCGTGGCGCGCTGAAGTTCGGTCCAGATGCGGTGGCGGATATCGGCGGCGGTGCTGGGCGGCTCCAAGGCCATGTCAGTGCTCGGCTGGCGCCGAAGCAGGCCCGGCGCCTGCTTTCTCGCGCGCCTGGCGTTGTTCGCGTTCGCGGATCGCCTTTTTCACGTCGATCAACTGCCAGACGCCAAAGCCCAGAATGACGAGAAAGATGCCGAGTTCGAGCCAGATTCCCATGCCGTGTGCCTCGCGAAGATGGATTGATGTGAGCCCGGCCGATGGTGCCCGAAGGCCCATGCCGGTGCAATACAGTGCGGTATGTCCGACGAATACCAGATTGAAATCCCCGCCTCTTTCATGGCGTTGTATGTGCTGCCCGGCCGCCAGAAGCCCAGCCTGCCCCGCGACGAGCTGGCCGCACGTTACGAGCTTTGCGAAGACATGGCCCAGTTGCTCACCGAGACGGCGCGCAACATGGAGTTCAGCCTCGGCTTGGCCGAGAGTGACGTGCTCACGCGATGCCTGCTAGGCCTGCGCGTGGAGCCTGAGGTGGTGAGCGAAGCCGAGTCGGTGTGGGTGGTGCGGCGTCTGGCCGAGTTGCTGGGCTGGTCGGATGCGAGTCTTCAGCCTTGAGATGCCGTCCTTGGCATGTCGGTGCGCAGCCACAGCAGCGCCGCCAGCACGCTGAGGCCCAACCCACCCGAAATCCACAGCGCTCCCGAGCCCCAGCGCTCGATGCAAAGGCCGAACAACAGCGGTGCAAAGGCCTGCGCCACGCGCGAGGGCACCATCATGATGCCCTGCCGCTGGCCGTAGCCCACGGGTCCAAAGTACACCAGCGGCAGCGTGCCTTTGGCGATGGTGAGGATGCCGTTGCCCGCGCCGTGCAGCAGGGCAAACGCGGGTCCGGCCACCGGGCCGAAGACCATCCAGCACACCACGCCCACCGGGTGGGCCAGGGCCGCCGCGCGCGCCGACAGCAAGGGGTGCAGGCGGCGCAGAAAGCCGAACTCCAGCACGCGCCCGGCCACCTGCGCCGGGCCCACCAGTGCGCCAATGGCCACCGCCCCGGCCAGCGTGGCACCGCTGGCCACCAGCAGCTGTGGCAGGTGCGCGGCCATGGCGGTGCTGATGAACCAGGTGGCGGCGAACACATACGACAGGACCCAGGCGGTGTACCTGGGCGGTGGCGGATGGGGCAGGGCGGTGGTGGCGTTTCCTTCCACCGCTTGTGGCGACGTCCTCAAGGCCACGGCGCGCGGAACGCTGGCGTTCAGCGGCAGACCCAGCAGCAGGTGCAGACCCGCCCACGCCAGGCAGGCGCCTCGCCAGCCGAACTCGGCCTCCAGCAGGGCGGTGAGTGGCCAGCCCACGGTGCTGGCAAAACCGGCAATGAGCGTGATGCCGGTGATGGCCGCTCGCGCCTGTGTGCCCTGCAGCCGCACCAGAGCAGCAAATGCCGCCTCATACAGCCCGCTGCCCATGGCCATGCCGATCAGCAGCCAGGCCAGCATGAGGCTGGTGCTGCCTTGCACCTGAGACAAGCAGGCCAGCCCTAGCGCAAACAAAACGCTGGTGCCCATGAGCACCGGGCGCCCGCCCCATCGGTCGATGGCACGGCCGGCGAAGGGCCCGAGCGCGGCCGAGGCCAGCAAGGCGACCGTGAAGGCGATCCAGATCTGCGAGATCGGCAGACCCAGGCCGTCGGCCATGGGCCGCGCGAGAAGGGCGGGCAGGTAATAGGTGGAGCCCCAGGCCAAGGTCTGGGCGGTGCCCAGGCGCAGCACCAGTGGCCAGGTGCGGGGGGCGGTCATGCGAACACCGTGTGGGACCAACCGGGCCGCGGGGTGTCAGGCGATGTCGACGGCGTGGAAACCGAAACGGCCCTGGCGGCGGTCGGCGAAATAGTGCTCCAGCGTTTCCTTGACGGTGCGAAACGCGATCTCGTCCCAGGGAATCTGGTCTTCGGTGAACAGGCGGGCCTCGATGGTTTCGTGCCCGGGATCGAAGACGTCGCTGAGCAGGCGGGCGCGGTAGTAGATGTGCACCTGGCCCACGCGGGAGACGTTCATCAGCGTGAAGATCTCGCCCATCTCGAATTGCGCGCCGGCTTCTTCCACGGTTTCGCGGGCTGCGCCTTCGGCCGTGGTTTCGTTCAACTCCATGAAACCCGCCGGCAGCGTCCATTTGCCAAAGCGGGGCTCGATGTTGCGTTTGCAGAGCAACACGTACTGACCGGTGTCGCCCCAGACCGGCACGGTGCCGACCACGTTGAGCGGGTTGTCGTAGTGCACCATGTGGCAAGCCGGGCAGACCGCGCGGGTCTTGGTGTCGCCGTCGTCGGGCAGACGCATCACGACCGGGGTTCCGCAGTTGCGGCAGTGTTTGGCAGGAGGGCGGAGCATCCGGGCAGTTTAGCGGGCCGTTGTGTCAACAAAAAAAAGCCGGGCCAAGGCCCGGCTTTTTTGGCAGGAATGACCTCAGGCCTTCTTGCCGTGCTTGGCGATGAGCGCCTTGGCGGTCTCCAGCAACTCCTTGCCGTTGAAGCCGCGCTTGTCCATGTCCTGCATCCACTCGACTTCCACCAGGCGCGCCTTGCGGCGGAACTCCTGCGCTTCGGCCGCCGGGATGGTGTAGATCGCGTTGCCTTGCTTGACCGCCGATTCGCGGCCGGCCACGTCACCGGCTTGCTGGGTCTTGCCCAGCCAGGCCGAGGTTTCCATGCCGGAGTTTTTGTCGATCACGGCCTTGAGGTCGGGCGGCAGGCTGGCGTACTTGGCCTTGTTCATGGCCATCACGAATGTGGTGGTGTAGAGCGCGCCGCCAGCGGGATCGAACTCGCTGTGGAACTTGGTGAGCTCCTGCACCTTGACCGAAGGCACGACTTCCCAGGGGATCACGCAACCGTCGATAACACCTTTGGACAGCGCATCGGGAATCTGCGGCAGCGGCATGCCCACGGGCGTGGCACCCAGGTAGCCCAGCATCTTGGTGATCTGGCGGGTGGGGCCGCGCACCTTGGAGCCGCGGAGGTCTTCAGCAGTCTTGATCTGCTTGCTGCGCATGTGGAAGATGCCCGGGCCGTGCACCTGCAGGGCGATCGGCTGCACGTCCTTGAACTCGTCCTTGGCCACGGTCTGCACGTATTCCCAGTAGGCCTTGGAGGTGGCTTCGGCGTTGTTCATCATGAACGGCAGCTCGAACACCTCGATGCGCGGGAAGCGGCCCGGCGTGTTGCCCGGCAGCGTCCAGACAATGTCGACCACGCCATCGCGGGCCTGGTCGAACAGTTGCACCGGCGAGCCGCCGAGCTGCATGGCCGGGTAGGCCTCGAACTTGATGCGACCGCCCGAGTCCTTTTCAACCTTGTCCATCCACGCCTTGTGCATGTTCAGCCACACGTTGGACTGCGGTGCCATGAAGGTGTGGAACTTGAGCGTGACGCTTTGCTGGGCGAAGCCCACCAGGGCGGGAGCGCCGAGCGCGAAGGCCGCGCCGGACTGGATCAAGGTTCTGCGTTGGATCATGAAAAGGTCTCCTGAGGTCGATGAAAAGTGGATCGAGGATAGGTGCAGTCAGGGCGGATCGTGAGAGGTCAAACCCGCAAGCGCGCACTGGGGGTTCTACGTAGAGCCCGATGCGTGCATCAGCCGATGGACACGCTGATGGGCGTGAGGCCGTCCACACCACCCACCAGGGTGTCACCGCGAACGACAGCGTTCACGCCTTCGGGTGTGCCGGTATAGATCAGGTCGCCGGGTTGCAGTTCCCAGGCGGCGGAGAGGTGTTCGATGGTCTCGGCCACGTTCCAGATCAGCTTGTTGACGTTGCTGCGCTGGCGATCGCTGCCGTTGACCTGCAGCCAGATCGGCGCGTTGTTCACATCGCCAGCGTCGGCCGCCAGCGTGATGGGGCCGATGGGCGCCGAGTGGTCGTAGGCTTTGCCGATGCACCAGGGTCGGCCCTGCTTCTTCATGTCGCCTTGCAGGTCGCGACGCGTCATGTCCAGGCCCACGGCGTAGCCGTAGATGTGCTTTGCGGCGTCGGCCGCTTTTATGTTCTTGCCGCCGGTGCCGATGGCCACCACCAGCTCTATTTCGTGGTGCAGGTTGCTGGTGAGGCTGGGGTAGGGCGTGCTGGCGGTCTGGCCCGGCTCGGCCACCACGATGGTGTCGGCCGGCTTCAGAAAGAAGAACGGCGGCTCACGGCCGGTGAAGCCCATCTCTTTCGCGTGCTCTTCGTAGTTGCGGCCGACGCAGTAAATGCGGTGGACCGGAAAGCGCTCGGGGCTGCCGACCACGGGCACGGAGACGGTGGCGGGCGGGGTGAAGGCGTAGTGCTCGGACATGGTGTGTGGAGTGGGTTGCAAGGGGCTTACGCGATCAGTGTGCCATCAGTGTTGTGCTGTCAGTGTTGCGAAGCGGGCAGGCGCACCACCATGCCGTCGAGCTCGGCCGACAGGCGCACCTGGCAGCTCAGGCGGCTTTGCGGCACCACCGGACTGGAGGCGAAGTCGAGCATGTCGAGCTCATCGGGCACGGGGGCGCTCAGCAGGTCGGACCAGGGCGCGTCGATCATCACGTGGCATGTGGCGCAGGTGAGGCTGCCGCCGCAGTCGGCTTCAATGCCCTTCACGTTAGCGTCCACCGCGGCCTTCATGAGGCTGTCGCCGGGGCGGGCCTGGATGTCCTGCTGCGTCTGGTCGGGGTGGATGAACCGGATGGAAATCATGTGCAATCTCTCGGGGTGGATCAGGTGCGGGCGAAGTACTCGCGGCGCTCAAAGTCGGTCTTGTCTTCGGCCTGCGCGTGGCGCTCGATCTCGCTGCGTTTGACACGGCAGAAATGGTGCACGACATCGTCGCCGAAACCGGCGCACAAGGCCGCATCGGATTCGAGCGCCTGCAGTCCTTCGGCCAGCGAGGTCGGTATTTTCTCGCTGGCATTGGCGTAGGGGGTTTCGCTGGCGGGCGGCGGCTGCAATCGGTTTTGCAGACCGTCGAGCCCGGCGTGGATCTGCGCGGCCATGTACAGGTACGGATTGGCGGCGGGCTCGCCGATGCGGTTCTCGATGCGGGTGGCGCCATCGCCCGCACCGCCCACCACACGCAGCATGGCACCGCGGTTGTCGCGCCCCCAGAGCACAGATTGCGGGGCCAGCGCGTTAGGACGAAAGCGCGCGAAGCCGTTGATGGTGGGCGTGCACAGCGGCGTCATGCCACGCGCGTGCGCCAGCAAACCGGCGAGCCAGTGGCTGGCGGCATCCGACAAGGTGTGCCGAGCATCCAGCACGGTGGTGTCGGGCGCGGGGCTGTCGCGCACGCAGGCATTGCGCCCGGTCTTCAGGTCCACCAGCGACTGGTGCAGATGCCAGCCACTGGACATGATGTGCGGGAACGGCGGCCGGCACATGAAGGTGGCGTGGTAACCGGCACGGCGCAGCGCCTGGCGCACGCCATTGCGGAACAGCACCATCTGGTCGGCGGCGGTGAGCGCGTCAGTGGCGTCGAACACGGCCTCCACCTGGCTGGGCCCGAGTTCGATCTCGAGCGACTGCAGCGGCAGGCCCAGCGCCTGCGCGGTGCGCTGCACGATGCGCAGCGGCTCGTCGCTCATGTCCACCATGGCTTCGGCCTGCAGGTTGTAGCCGGGGTGGATCATCTCCACCGCGGGCGGCAGGCCGGGCCAGCCGGCGAGAGCTGGGTCAAGCTGCGGCCGGGTGTCGGTGATTCGGTAAATGTGGAACTCGACCTCCAGCCCGGTCTTCAGCCCGTAGCCCGCCTCACCCAACCGTGCCAGCGCGTTCTGCAGCACGCGCCGGGTGTCGATGGTCACGGGCATGCCATCGGCAAACCAGGGCTGGCAGCGCAGCCAGCCGGTGTGGGGCGCCCACGGCAGTTCGGTGAAGCTCTCGGGGTCGGGCAGCAACATGAGGTTGGCCGCGCCGGCAAAACCGGGCAGGTCGTCCGCGCCACCGGGTTCGAACACCTTCCACGCGGTGCGGTCGGCGGTGTCCTTGAGCATGAGCGTGCCCACCATGCCCACGCCGCCCTGCAATGCGCGCATGGCCGCTGTGGCGGTGAGGGTCTTGCCGCGCAGCATGCCGTGGGTGTCGCACCAGCCCATGCGCACGAGCTCGACGCCGCTGGCTTCGATGCGTTTGACCAGGCGCACGCAGGCGGCCTCGCGGGCGGCGGTGTGGATGCCGCAGCGTTCGGCGAAATGGGTCATTTCGCCGCCACGGATTCAGCGGCGCTCTGGTGCCAGGGCGCGCCCTCGCGCCGTGCGCGCACCGCGTCCTGCCACCAGTTTTGCCAGCCTTGCGCGGGCGCGATGCCATCCACGGTCTCGGGGCCGTGGATCTGTTCAAAAAGTGCGGGGTCTGCAATGCCCGGGGCGGTGCCGCCTTGCTCCACCGTGTCGATGGCTTGCTGGAGCATGCGCCGGTTGGCCATGATCACTTTGTCGGTGGTGCCCAGGTGTTCGCGCGTGCGGTCCTGGATGGCGCCCATGCTCTCGCAGGCCCACTGGTCGTGCACGTTGATGTCGTCCTCGCCCATGCCCAGGTAGGTGCGGCTCTGCTGCTCTTCGGCGTTGAAGCCCCAGTTGTTGTGGCGCCCGGTTTTCGGCTTGTAGTCGGGCAGGGTCACGGCGGCCAAGCGAGGTGTGCGCATGGCGTCCTTGTCCACCGGGCCGGTGAAGCTGGTGAAGAAGGCGAACCAGTAGTTGTGGGTGTCGTCCACCGGCACGTGCATCTGCGTGATCGTCATGGTCTCGGAGAGCGGGATCACGAAGGTTTGCGGAAACACGGCGTTGGTGACGCGCACGTGCGTGAGTTCGTCGGTCATGGGGCGCAGCGCGGTGAGCTGCAGGCCGTGGGGTTTGGCTTCAAAGGAAATCAGGGGTTGGCCGAACTCGCGCATCACACGCGTCATGGGCCAGCGCTCGCCGCCCACGTCACCGGCGCTGGCGCCGCGAAACTGCTTGCCGTAGCTGTCGTCGAGTGACGCGTCGTTGAAGAAGCGGTGCAGGTACGAGGCGTGCGCCGGGTCGATGCCCACTTCAAACGCTTGCAGCCAGTTGCAGTTCCACAGGCCCTTGAACGCAAAGGTGTGCGAGGCCGGGGCGTTGAAACAGTCCAGCGCGGGGAAAGGTGGGGGTGTCTGGTCTTCGGGGCCGAACCAGGCGAGCAGCACGCCGCTCTTTTCCACCAGCGGGTAGCTGCGCTGCCGGATGCGGGTGCAGAGAGTGCTGCCGGCGGGCTCGCCCGGTGTGTCGATGCACTGGCCGGTGGTGTCGAATTTCCAGCCGTGAAAGGGGCAGCGCAGACCATCACCCTCGTTGCGGCCAAAGGCGAGGTCGGCGCCGCGGTGCGGGCAGTCGCGGTCGAGCAGTCCGTAGCTTCCCTGCGCATCGCGGAACAGCACGAAGTCTTGCCCCAGCACGCGCACGGCCTTGACCGGGCGCACCGCCATGGACGGGTCCAGCGCAGGGTCGAATTCGTCGAGCAGCGCCACCGGCTGCCAGTAGCGGCGCAAGAGTTCACCCCCGGGGGTGCGGGGCCCGACCTGGGTCAGGCGCTGGTTGAGTTCGGCTTTCATGGGGGCTCCGGTGGGCATGGTTCAAACGGTATCCCGTTTATATTTTTCAGTGTACAGTTTGCGCCATGAGCCTGCAAGACACCGTTTTGATGCAATTGCGCGACCTGATCCTGAGCGGTCAGTTCGAGCCCGGGCACCGCCTGGCCGAGCAGCAGCTCGCCGAGCGGCTGGGCGCCTCACGCACGCCCGTGCGCGCCGCGCTCGTGACGCTGGAGCAGGAGGGCCTGGTGGAAGCCAACGAGACCGGCAAGTACCTGGTGCGCCAGTTCACCGCGCAGGAAGTGACCGACGCCATTGCGGTGCGCGGGCACCTGGAGGGCATGGCCGCGCGGCTGGTGGCGGAGCACGGTGTGTCGCGCCAGTTGCAGGGGCAGTTGCAGGCCTGCCTGGACGAAGGCGACCGGCTGCTGACTGAGAGCCCGCTCACCATTGAGAGCTACGCGGCCTATGCGGTGATGAACGACCGTTTCCACGCGCTGCTGCTGGAGGCCTGTGGCAACCGCGCCTTGCAGCGCGCCGTGGCGCTCAACGACAAGCTGCCGTTCGCCCCGGCCTCGGCCATGCTGCCGATGCAGGGCACCGTGGCACTCGACCGCGACTGGATGCTCTACGCACACCGCCAGCACCACATGCTGTTCAACGCGCTGCAGCGCGGGGAGGGCGCGCGGGCGCAGGCGCTGGCGGTGGAGCACACCGAGGTGGCGCAGATGAACATGCGCCTGGCGCTGGAGCGTCGCGCGGAGTCCGAGCGGGTCATGCCCGTCATGCGGCTCGTCGTCGGCTGAGGACGCGCCCGCGGTGTATCGTCCCGGGCATGCCGCCCACCGCTGAATCCGCTCCCTCCACCGGTCTCACGCTGCGGCGTGTGGCCATCGACACCTACCACGAGAACGTGGCCTACCTGCACCGCGACTGTGAAGTGGTGCGGGCCGAAGGCTTCCAGGCCTTGTCCAAGGTGGAGGTGCGGGCCAACGGCCGGCGCATCCTGGCCACGCTCAATGTGGTGGACGACAGCAGCATCGTGGGCTGCAACGAAATCGGGGTGTCGGAAGACGCCTTTGCCCGGCTGGACGTGGCCGGTGGCCACGCGGCTTCGGTGTCACCGGCGGAACCGCCCGAGTCCATTCCGGCGCTGTTTCGCAAGATCAATGGCGAGCGCCTGGGCCGCGACGACTTCCACCGCATCATTCGCGACGTGGCCGAGCTGCGCTACTCCAAGATCGAACTCACCGCCTTCGTGGTCGCCTGCAACCGCAGCGAGCTCGACCGCGAGGAGGTCTACTTTCTGACCGAGGCCATGGTGGCCAGCGGCCGGCGGCTCGACTGGCACGAGCCGCTGGTGGTCGACAAGCACTGCATCGGCGGCATCCCGGGCAACCGCACTTCGATGCTGGTCGTGCCCATCGTCGCGGCCCACGGCCTGGTGTTTCCCAAGACCTCGTCGCGCGCCATCACCTCGCCCGCCGGCACGGCCGACACCATGGAAGTGCTGGCCAACGTGGAGCTGCCGTTCGAACAGCTCACCGGCATCGTGCGCCAGCACCACGGCTGCCTGGCCTGGGGTGGCACGGCCCAGCTGTCGCCAGCCGACGATGTGCTGATCTCGGTGGAGCGCCCGCTGTCCATCGACTCACCCGGGCAGATGGTGGCGTCCATCCTGTCCAAGAAGATCGCCGCGGGCGCGACCCACCTTGTGCTCGACATTCCCATCGGCCCCACCGCCAAGGTGCGATCGATGCCCGAGGCGCAGCGCCTGCGCCGCCTGTTCGAATACGTGGCGCAGCGCATGCACCTTTCGCTGGACGTGGTGATCACCGACGGCCGCCAGCCGGTGGGGCGTGGTGTCGGGCCTGTGCTGGAGGCGCGCGACGTGATGCAGGTGCTGGAGAACGACCCGCGCGCGCCCGACGACCTGCGACAGAAATCGCTGCGGCTGGCGGGCCGCCTGATCGAATGCAATCCCGACGTGCGCGGCGGTGAAGGCTTTCGCATTGCGCGTGACATCCTCGATTCGGGCCGTGCGCTGGCGCAGATGCGCGCCATCGTGCAGGCCCAGGGCGACCGTGGCTTCGACCACCACCACCCGGCGCTGGGCGCGCTCACGCTGGACGTGAAGGCACCCGCTGCCGGCGTGGTCATCGGCATTGACAACTTGCAGATCGCGCAGATCGCGCGCCTCGCCGGTGCGCCCAAGGTTCGGGGCGCGGGTGTGGACCTGTGCGTCAAACTCGGTGAGCCGGTGTCCGCCGGAGATGTGCTCTACCGCGTGCACGCCAGCTACCCGGCCGATCTCGAATTCGCGCGCCAGGCCTGCGCCCGCGCCAGTGGTTTCAGCCTGGGCACCGCCGCCCAGGTGCCCCAAGTCTTTGTGGAGTTCTGATGTCCCTCTCCAACAAACCCGCTGCGGGTTGTGTGCTGTGTTTCGACGATGAAGCGGCGCTGGCCGGCCAGGCCGCCAGCGCGCTGGGCATGGCCTTGGCGGTGGTGGATCGCCACCGCTTTCCCGATGGCGAGATGCGCCTGCGCCTGCCCGCCGAGCTGCCCGATCGTGTGGTGCTCTGGCGCGGGCTGCAGCAGCCCAACGAAAAACTGGTCGAGGTGCTGCTGGCCGCGCAGACCGCGCGCAGGCTGGGCGCGAAACACCTCTCGCTTGTGGCGCCGTACCTGGCCTACATGCGCCAGGACATCGAATTCAACCCCGGCGAAGCCATCAGCCAGCGCATCGTGGGCGGGTTTCTGGCCGGCTTGTTTGAGGCGATCATCACCATCGACCCGCACCTGCACCGCGTGGCCACGCTGCATGAAGCCATGCCGGTGAAGGACGCCATCGCATTGAGCGGCGCACCGCTGCTGGCCGACCACATCGCCACCCAACGCCAGAACCCGCTGCTGATGGGGCCGGACGAAGAGGCGCTGCAGTGGGTGGCCTTGGCCGCGCAACGCCACGGCTGGGACCATGCGGTGTGCCGCAAGACGCGACATGGCGATCGCGAGGTCGACATCGAGTTGCCAGCCATGTCGGTGGCCGGCCGCGTGGTGGTGCTGATGGACGATGTGGCCAGCTCGGGCCACACGCTGGCGCGCGCGGCGGTGAAGCTGCGCGCTGCGGGGGCGAAGTCGGTCGACGTGGCGGTCACACACGCGCTGTTTGCGCCTGGCGCGGTGCAGTTGGTGCGCAGCTCGGGCGTGGGTGAAATCTGGAGCACCGACTGCATTGCTCATGCTTCCAATGCCGTGAGCATCGTCCCCGCCGTCGTGGAAGCTTTGCGCGGTATTGAAAGTCATTGAGGTTGCTCAACGGCGTTTCGGAGTGGCTTCCTAGACTGGCCGGGCAGGGGAATGGTCCCTGTTTCTCCGAGGAGACCCTCATGCGCGCCATCCTGCCTTGCGCACTCACATGGCTGGTGTCATCGGGCCTGACGGCCTGTTATGTCGTGCCCGAACGTCAAGCCGACGGGCAGGTGATCTACCAGCACTACCCGCTGCCGCCGGTGGCCACCGTGGCACCGCCGCGTGCAGGGGTGCCATCCGGTGGCGCGTCGGCGCCTGCCAACCTGCCGGCGCGCCTGTATCCGATCAATGACATCGCCACCTCAACCGGCATCGTCACCGGGTCTGTCATGAACATGATGACGGGCAAAGGCGTCTTCAACGTTTCCTACCTCGGTGAGGTGCTGACCGGGGAGGCCACCCGTGTTTCCAATGACGAGCGCCGCGGTGTGGCCAGCGCGTTCAGTCCCAAGGGCTTGTACATGTCGTGCGAGTACCAGATGAACACGCCGTTCCAGGGCGCTGGCACCTGTACCTTTTCCAACGGCGCGGCCTACCGCATCCACATCGGAGGCAACTGAGCGCTCCCGTCGTGCCACGCGTGAGAACTCTGCGTCCGGCTGCGCGGTAAAGGCCGTGCCGTGGCCGGGTTATGGGGCGAGACCTGGCGCAAGCGCGGGCCAGGGGGAATACTCGGGTTTTCCCTTAGCGGCCGCAGGGTCGCTTTTCTCCAAGCATCCGGAACCTCCCACATGGCATCACTGTTCGAACCCACCACCGCCGGTAGCATCTCGCTGGCCAACCGCATCGTCATGGCCCCGCTCACGCGCAACCGAGCGCCCAACGCCGTGCCCACGCCGCTCATGGCCACCTACTACCAGCAACGCGCCAGCGCCGGCCTGCTGATCACCGAAGCCACCGCCATCACCCACCAGGCTCAGGGCTATGCCGACGTGCCCGGGCTGTACGCCCCCGAGCAGATTGCCGGCTGGAAGGCCGTGACCGCTGCGGTGCACGCCGCGGGCGGCAAGATCGTCACGCAACTCTGGCATGTGGGCCGTGTTTCACACGTCGACCTGCAGCCCCATGGTGCCGCGCCCGTGGCCCCTTCGGCCATCGCGGCCAAAACCAAGACCGTGCTGATCAAGGACGGCGCGCCCGTGTTTGTGGAGACTTCCGTCCCCCGCGCGCTGGAGACCAGCGAACTGCCCGGCATCGTGGAGGACTACCGCAAGGCCGCGCTGGCCGCGATCGAAGCCGGCTTTGACGGGGTGGAGATCCACGCCGCCAACGGTTACTTGATTGACCAGTTCCTCAAGACCGGCAGCAACCTGCGCACCGACGCGTACGGCGGCAGCATCGACAACCGCGCCCGTTTGCTGGTCGAGGTGGTCAAGGCCGTGACCGATGCCATCGGCGCTGGTCGTACCGGCATCCGTCTCTCGCCCGTGACCCCGGCCAACGATGTGGTCGACGCCGATCCACAGCCGCTGTTCACCCATGTGATGAACGAACTGGCGAAGTTCGACCTGGCCTACGTGCACTTCATTGAAGGCGCCACCGGTGGTGCGCGCGAACTGGCCGACCGCCCGTTCGACTACGACGCCCTGCGCACCGCCTACCACGCAGCCGGTGGCAAGGCCGCCTGGATGGTCAACAACGGTTACGACCTGCCCATGGCCAAGGATGCCGTGAATGAGGGCGCCGATCTGGTGGCCTTTGGCAAAACCTACATTGCGAATCCAGACCTCGTCGAGCGTCTGAAGCAAGGCGGTCCGTTCAATGAGCCGGACAGTAAGACCTTCTACGGCGGTGGCGCCGAGGGCTACACCGACTACCCCGCGCTGCAGGCCGCCTGAGGTCGCGCCACCTGCACCGCCGCGTCTGGGCGGTGCAGGTGGGGCAGGCCTCAACGCAGTTTTGCGTCGGCCTGCACCTGTTGCTTGAGCTGCTCGGCCAACTGGGTGGCCGCTCGGCGCCCCGCCAGGCCAAAGTCGCTCTTGAATTCGGCAAATTCGGCGGTGCCATTGCCTTGTGCCTTCACCGTCGCAACAGCCTTGCCCTCGGCATCGCTGACCTCGCACGTCAGATCGATGCCGAACTTCGTGGGTGGCCAGGTGAACAACGACGGCGAATCGGTGTTGGTGGTGATGCTGGGCGAGAACACATAGCTCACACCGAAAGCGGCGATGGCCTCACGGTCGCTCGCCGACTTGACCACGAACACATCGGCGTACACCGCGCGCAGCGCGTCGCGAATGGACTTTTCCAGGTCGCGGTACGGAAAGTAGCTGACCTTGTCGCCACCACCGCCCGCCGTGATGACTTCCTTGCCCCGGTCCGCGTCGGTCATGACGTAGGCGACCTTTTTCGGATTGAGCCCGGTTTCGTTGCGCACGGGTGTTTCCAGCGGACTGATGCCGATGGGATGGGCGCACGCAGCCAGCAGGGCCAGCAGTGCGGTGGCCAAGGGAATGCGCCAGAAGTTCTTAAGTGACATGGGTTGCTTTCGGTTCAAGGTTTGACAGCGGTGATGAAGGCGGGATCGGCGTAGATCGTCTGCAGCAGTGAGCGAACCAGTCGGGGGTACTCGCTCTGGCCTTTCGGCACCGCAACAGCAGCAGCAAAGCTCGACTCGAATTGCGTTTTCGCGCTGTAGATCTTGTCGTGCACTGTCTGCCCGCGCTTGATCACGCTCAAGCGCACTTCCATCAAACCCTCGCCCGTGTTGATGCCGGACACATCGATGTCGTTCTTCAGCAGCGTGGCGTCGATGCGTGTCTCGGACTTGGGATCGAGCACCCGCAGCTCGGTGAGGTCGGAGCGGATAGCGTCTTCCAGGTACTGTGCAAAGGACCCGTTGGACGACACGAAGGGTGCCCCGCGCAGGGTGATCTTGTTGACCGGTGCCTCCGCACTGCGGGGCTGGAATTCGCCCACGGCGACCTTGCCCAGCTGAGCGGCCTTGAGCCGGTCGATGCTCGGGTAGTCCGGGCTGTAGGTGGGGGCCACGAACGAGGCGCAGCCGGTCAGCGCGACCGCCGTGAAGGCCAGCAAGGCCATGCGTAGTTTCATCTTGTCCCTTTTGTTTCTGATCGATGCACATGCACCGCGAGGGACTATACCGACCCGCCTGTGCCTCGCCGGGATACCTCCCACGGTTTATCCTCAGCGTCATGAAGCTCTACAACTACTTTCGCTCCTCGGCCTCGTTCCGCGTTCGCATTGCACTGGCGCTCAAGGGCCTCGACTATGAATACCTGTCGGTGCATATCGCCAAAGGCGAACACAAGTTGGCGACTTACACCGACATTGCGGTGGAAGGTCTGGTGCCCCTGCTGGAACTCGACGATGGCACGCGCCTGACGCAGTCGATGGCCATCATCGAATACCTTGATGAACTGCACCCCACGCCGGCCTTGCTGCCGTCGGATGCGCTGGGCCGCGCCCGGGTGCGCGCGCTGGCGCAGATCATTGCCTGCGAGATCCACCCCATCAACAACCTGCGCGTGCTCAAGTACCTGAGCAAGGACCTCAAGGTCGACGAGGACAGCAAGAACACCTGGTACCGCCACTGGGTGCGCAGCGGGCTGGAGTCGTTCGAGCGCCAGCTGGCCGCGCAGACTGCCAGCACCTATTGCTTTGGTGAAACCCCCACCCTGGCCGACTGCTGTCTGGTGCCGCAGATCTTCAACGGCCAGCGCTTCAACGTCGACTTCTCGGGCTTGCCGCGCACGATGGCGGCGTTTGACGCCTGCATGAAGCACCCCGCGTTCCAGAAGGCACAGCCCTCGGCCTGCCCGGACGCCGAAGCCTGATGTTGAGCGCGGCGGACGCCATCGTTCCCGACTGGCCTGCACCGCCTGGCGTGAGGGCCCTGTTCACCACGCGCCTGGGTGGCGTGTCGGTGGCGCCGTTCGACAGCTTCAACCTGGGCGATCACGTGCGCGATGAGCCGCTGGCCGTCGCGGCCAACCGCGAACGGCTTGCGGGGCTCACCTCACCCGCACGACCCATCTTTCTGCAGCAGGTGCATGGCACACAGGTCGTGCGGTTGACCGCCGATACGGCCGACGGCACGGTGGCCGATGCCTGCCTGGCATCGGTGCCGGGCGTGGCCGCCACCATCATGGTGGCGGACTGCCTGCCGGTGCTGTTTGCCCACACCTCGGGCACCGTGGTGGCTGCAGCGCATGCGGGCTGGCGTGGCCTGGTTCATGGCGTGCTCGAAGCCGCGGCGCTGGCTTTGCGCGATGCCGCCGGCGAAGGTGACATCATGGCCTGGCTGGGCCCCTGCATCGGACCAAAGGCCTTTGAAGTCGGGGCAGAGGTGTGCGAGGCGTTCGTGTCGGCCGACCATGAGGCCGCTGCACATTTCTGGCCGCTGGGAGAGGGAAAGTTTCTGGCTGATCTGCCCGCCCTGGCGCGGCTGAGGCTGCGTGCAGTGGGCATCACCCATGTGCACGGCAACGACAGCTCGCAGCCGTGGTGCACCGTGACGCAGCCCTCACACTTCTTTTCGCACCGCCGTGACGCCGTCGATCTCGGCAGCACCGGACGCATGGCCGCCTGCGTCTGGATCGACTGAAGCCGTGGGCTCAGGCACCGCGTTGGCAGCCAGCCGCGCCATCTGCGCCTGGTGTTCGGCGGCTTCCCGCGCCTTGATTTCCTTGCGCCTGGCGGGTGTCCTCATCAGGTAAACCACCAGTATCACGGGGAGCAGGCCGTAAAGAAAAAAGGTCACAATGGCTCCGAGGACCGACCCTGTGGTGTTGGTCGCCTCGGCCACCGCCATCATCAGAACAACATACATCCAACCAATCACGATCAGGTACACGGCAATCCTTGCAGGCCGGGGAAAAAGCGTCAGTCTGCTGGAAGCCGCCACACAGATACTTGAGAAAAGCCGGACATCTTTTCCCACGCCGGGAATGATAGGCCGCACACAAAAACACAGGAGACCAGCATGACATCGGGCAAAACCCCACCCACCGACTGGCTGGAGACCGCAAATCAGTTCCAGCAAAACCTGATTCAACAGTGGACCCAGGTGGCCCAGGCCTTTCCTGGGGCAGCTGCTGCCCCGAAGGCCGGCGCCAACGATCCCTTCGCGGCCTTCAAGGCCTTCATGCCGCAGGCGGGGGCGGCCAACCCGTTCGGCATGGCCATGCCCACGGCAGGTGCGGGTTTCCCGGGCATGCCCGCCATGCCGGCCATGCCGGGCATGGGCGACATGTTCAAGAACGCGTCGGGTCAGCAGGTCAGTTTTGATCCCGCAAAGCTGCTCGAGATCCAGAACCAGTACCTGAAAGACGTGACCGGCCTGTGGAACCAAGGCCCGTCCGTCAAACCCGAAGGCGATCGGCGCTTTGCGTCCGATGCGTGGGCCAGCAACCCGATGGCGGCGTTTTCAGCGGCGGCCTACCTGCTCAATGCACGCACGCTCATGGCCCTGGCCGACGCGGTGCAGGGCGATGCCAAGACGCGCACCCGCGTGCGCTTCGCGGTGCAGCAGTGGATCGACGCCACTGCGCCGAGCAACTTTCTCGCCTTCAACGCCGAAGCGCAGAAGAAAGCCATCGACACCCAGGGTGAGAGCATCGCCAAGGGCATGGCCAACCTGCTGCACGACATGAAGCAGGGCCATGTGTCCATGACCGACGAGAGCGTGTTCGAGGTGGGCAAGAACGTGGCCACGACAGAAGGCGCGGTGGTGTTCGAGAACGAGCTGTTCCAGCTGATCGAATACAAGCCGCTCACGGCCAAGGTGTACGAGCGGCCGTTCCTGCTGGTGCCACCCTGCATCAACAAGTTTTACATCCTCGATCTGCAGCCCGAGAACTCGCTGATCCGCTACTGCGTGGAGCAGGGTCACCGCACCTTTGTGGTGAGCTGGCGCAACCCCGATGAGTCGCTGGCCCAGGCCACCTGGGACCAGTACATCGAAGACGCGGTGATCAAGGCCATCGACGTTACGCAGGACATCACCGGCGCCGAGACCATCAACGCGTTGGGCTTCTGCGTGGGCGGCACCATGCTGGGCACCGCGCTGGCCGTGCTGGCTGCGCGCGGTGAAGAGCCGGTGAACTGCGCCACCTTCCTCACCACGCTGCTCGACTTCACCGACACCGGCATCCTCGACGTGTTCATCGACGAGAACTTCGTCAAGTACCGCGAGGCGCAGTTCGCCCAGGGCGGCCTGATGCCCGGGCGCGACCTGGCCACCACCTTCAGCTTCCTGCGGCCCAACGACCTGGTGTGGAACTACGTGGTGGGCAATTACCTCAAGGGCGAGACGCCACCCCCCTTCGACCTGCTGTACTGGAACTCCGACAGCACCAACCTGCCAGGCCCGTACTACGCGCTCTATTTGCGCCAGATGTACCTGGAGAACAACCTGATCAAGCCCGGCAAGATGACGGTCTGTGGCGAGAAGATCGACTTCCGCCAGGTCAAGCTGCCGGTCTACATCTACGGCTCGCGCGAAGACCACATCGTGCCCATCGGCGGTGCCTACGCCAGCACCCAGGTGTTCCCGGGCAAGAAGCGTTTCGTCATGGGCGCCTCGGGCCACATCGCCGGCGTGATCAACCCGGCGAGCAAGAAAAAGCGCAGCCACTGGATCGGCTCGGCCACCAAGTTCCCGAAGGACGTGAACGAATGGATCGCCAGCGCCGACGAACAACCCGGCAGCTGGTGGACCGACTGGGCCGCCTGGCTCAAGCCGCAGGCTGGCAAGCAAATTGCTGCGCCCAAAACCTACGGCAAGGGCAAGACCTACGCGGTCATCGAGCCCGCACCTGGCCGCTACGTCAAAGCCAAGGCCTGACCCCGAATTTTTTCAGCACAACAAGGAGCAAACCCATGGAAGACATCGTCATCGTTTCAGCCGCGCGCACCGCCGTCGGCAAGTTTGGCGGCTCGCTCGCCAAAGTCCCCGCCACCGAACTCGGCAGCATCGTCATCAAGGCCATGCTGGAGCGCAGTGGCTTGCCCGCCGATGTGATCGGTGAAGTGATCATGGGCCAGGTGCTGGCCGCGGGCGTGGGCCAGAACCCGGCCCGTCAGGCCATGATGAAGGCCGGCGTGGCCAAGGAAACACC